>JAJYCQ010000034.1 GCA_021778315.1 Acidobacteriota bacterium
CGAATAGCCTCGGGACGCTCAACCCATAACTCCCTTGCCCCCGGCATTCCGTTGCTCCACAACCACGCTCCTCCCCATCACCTTTCCCAAGCCCTGCCATTTCTGGCTGTCATCCCGCAGCGATCTGCAGTTGCCTTGGAGTGCCCCATCCTCGACGCGGCCTTATCGCGCCAGGGTGGGTTATCGAGCGTGGTAGCGCTAGACCGCTCTCTTCTCACCCCACCCAAAATCCCGTCATCCTCGAGCGCAGCGAAGGACCACTGTATTAGCAGTTGCAGTTGCAGTTGCAGTTGCCGCTGCAGTTGCCGCTGCAGTTGCCGCTGCAGTTGCCGCTGCCCTTGCCCTTGCCTTTGCCTTTCTATCTGTCATCCCGCAGGGATCTGCTTCTTCTTTTGTCTTTGCCTTTCCATCTGTCATTCCGACCCTGAGCGTAGCCGAAGGGGAGGAACCTGCTTCTCGCGCGAAGCGCGCCGGTTCTTGGTCAGCTAAGCAACTCCCCCACCACATCCTTCGCCGAATCCAACGCGGCATCCAACCCGCCAACATCACTACCGCCAGCCTCCGCCAGGTCCGGCCTCCCGCCGCCCTTCCCCCCAACCTTCGCCGCAATCGCTCCAACAATCTTCCCCGCCTGCACCCGCCCGGTCAGGTCCTTACTCACCCCCACAATCAGCGACACCCTCCCATCCACAGCCGTCCCCAGCACCACCACCCCACTCCCCAGCTTCCCTCTCAGCTCATCCACCAGGTTCCGCATCTGCGCCTTATCCAGCGCATCCACTCTCTGCGCCAGCACCTTAACGCCCTTCACCTCCGCCGCCGACGAAGCAGCATCCGCCGTAGCCGCCGTAGCCGACTTCATCCGCAGCGTCTCCAGCTCCCTCCGCAGCTTCTTCATCTCCTCGTCCTGGTGAGCGACGCGCAAACGCAGCGCCTCCCCACTCACCTCTCCCCCACCCACAAACTGCCCCGCCACCCTCGCGACCTCGAAGTCCCTCCGAAACTCCCTCAAAGAACCCATCCCCGTCACAGCCTCCACGCGCCGAACCCCGCTCGCGACCGCGCCCTCACCCACCAGCTTCACCAACCCAATCTCCCCCGTCGCCGCCGTATGCGTTCCTCCGCACAGCTCGGTCGAGAACTCCCCAATCTTCACCACCCTCACCCTGTCGCCATACTTCTCGCCAAACAGAGCCATCGCCCCCAGCTCATGCACGGCCTCATCGATAGGCACATCCACCAGCGTCACCACCGGAGTATTCGCCAACACCTGCGCATTCACAATGCTCTCAATCTCCGCCAACTCCTCCTCGGCCACACCCGCAAAGTGGCTAAAGTCGAACCGCAACCGCGAGCGATCATTCAACGACCCAGCCTGCTTCACATGCGTCCCCAGCACCTGCCGCAGCGCCGCATGCAGCAGATGCGTCCCCGTATGATTCCGCATCACGGCCGCCCGCACCGCACCATCCACCACCGCATCCACGCTATCGCCGACAGCCATCGTCTGCTTCACCACCACCTGGTGCGCAAACACGCCCTGCACCGGCTTCTTGCAACCCGTAACCTCGGCCACCACCGTCTGATGATCCCCCGAATACAACCACCCCACATCCCCCACCTGCCCACCCGAGTCCGCATAGAAACTAGTAGCATCGAGCACCACCTCACCCGTCTCCCCAGCCTTCAACACCGACACGCCCACGCCATCCTTCACCAGCGCAATCACGCGCGCCCCATCGGTACGCAGCGCGCTATACCCCTCAAACTCCGTCTTCTCCAACTCCCGATAAACCGGCGCCGCCGACTTCTGCGACCCACCCTTCCAACTAGCCCGAGCCCGCGCCTGCTCCTCTTCCTTAGCCTTCTCAAAGCCAGGCATGTCGAACTCGAGTCCAGCATCACGCGCCGCATCAACCATAAAATCCAGCGGCAGCCCAAACGTCTCGTACAGCGAGAAGGCCTTGCCGCCGCTCAGCGATGGCCTCGAATTCAGCGCCTCTAGTAATTCTTTATCTTTATCCCAAGGCTTAACAACGCTCTTCAATTTGCCATAAGTGGCACCTGCGTCAAAACCGCGCTGCAGGTCAGCTCCCTTGATCCACACCTCACCCGTATAAACGATGTTTTCGTCGCCGTAGTTTTGAGCAAAAAGATTGACGGCCTCCACGCAGCGAATATCGTGCTGTGCCTTAGCTTCCGCAAGTGCTTGATCAAGTTCTCGTGATCCAAGCTCGAGCACCCGAGCAAACTGCAACTCCTCCGCCAGCACCACCTTCGCAACTCTCTCCGCACTGTCCGCCAGCTCCGGATAAGCCGCGACCATCTCATCCCGCACGGCCAACACCATCTCATGCATAAACGGCTTCTCCTGCCCCAGCAGCCGCCCATGCCGAATCCCCCGCCGCAGAATCTTCCGCAGCACATACCCCCGCCCCTCATTCGCCGGAGTAACCCCATCCGCAATCAAAAAAGTCGAAGCCCGAGCATGGTCCGCAATAATCCTCAGCGAAGCCGCACCCTTCACATCACTAACCGCCAACTCTTCGACCAGCGCAGGACCCGGGTGCCCCATATCTCGATTTTGAGATGTGGGCGTGTAGCCGGTAAGCTCCACAGCGCGAGCCAACAGCGGTGTAAACAAATCACTCTCATAATTCGACAGCTTCCCCTGCAACACCGCCGCCACCCGCTCCAACCCCATCCCCGTATCGATGCTAGGCTTCGGCAGCGGAGTCAACACCCCATCACTACTCCGATCGAACTGCATGAACACCAAATTCCAGATCTCCATATACCGCTGGTCATCTTCCCCAAACGGCTTATCTAACCCAGTCTCGCTGGCCTCCAACCCCAAATCAAAATAAATCTCCGAGCAAGGTCCACAAGGCCCGGTATCCCCCATCGCCCAGAAATTATCCTTCGCTCCCAGCCCAAAGATCCTCTCCTTCGGAACCCCCACCTCAATCCAAAACTGCTCCGCCTCATCATCCCGAGGAACCGCAGCGTCCCCCTCAAACACCGTCACATACAGCTTCGACGCATCAATCCCAAACCACTCCGGCGACGTCAGCAGCTCCCACGCATACGCAATCGCCTCGCGCTTAAAATAATCCCCAAACGAAAAATTCCCCAGCATCTCAAAAAACGTATGGTGCCGCCGCGTGAACCCGACATTCTCCAAATCATTGTGCTTCCCACCGGCCCGCACGCACTTCTGCGACGAAGCCGCCCGCGAATACCCCCGCGTCTCCGCCCCCAGAAACACGTCCTTAAACTGATTCATCCCCGCATTCGTAAACAGCAGCGTAGGATCATTCGCCGGCACCAGCGAAGACGAGTGCACCCGCCGATGTCCCTTGCCCTCAAAAAACCGCAAAAACTCTTCACGAATCTGATTCCCACTTAGGTTGCGCATAGACCATCAAGTTTATCAGCGCCGCCCACCCTCACGCGCCCACTCTCAGAACCAAGTCCTCCGTCGATAAGCCTCATACTCCTCCCCAAACGCCTCTCCCAGCACCTCCGCCTCCTTCCTCGCCCGCACAATCTGCATCGGCACCGTCACCGCCATCACCACCACCGGAATCCACGACGGAATAAACAGCGCCGCCCCCAAAAACATCATCTGCCCCGCAACATAAATCGGGTTCCGTATCCGCGAGTACAGCCCCGTCGTCACCAGCCGCTTCGCCTTCGCCTGCACGCTGAACGACGCACCCAGCTGCACCCTCGCCACCGTCCACATCCCCAGCCCCACCGCAAACACCAGCGCCCCCGCCACCCGCATCGCCGGCCACGGCTGGTCCCAATACGCCACCAGCACCACCACCGCAAACAGCATCACCACCGCAGTCTCAATCTTCGTCCGCAAGCCAGCCTCCCGCCATCAAAAATCCTTCCAGCCCATCGCCTCGCAGCATACAGCCTTCCCCTCGCCGCGTCTCCAACACCTTAACCACCCCAAAAAACTTTCCCCGAGTCCACCTCATCCGCGCTACCGTCAAATCACAGCATGAGTCCACGCTCCCTCAATCTCGCGGCTGTCCTCGGCATCGGCCTCTCCGCCGCCTCCCCCCATCACGCCGCCCCTCACTCCCTCATGCACTTCTTCTTCCACCTCGGCCTCGTCGGCCTCTTCCTCGTCGCCATCGTAGACAGCTCCTTCGTCCCTCTCCCCATCCCCGGCGTCACCGACATCATGCTCATCCTCTACGCCGCCGCCCACACCAACCCCATCCTCCTCATCGCCATCGCCACCCTCGGCTCCGCCATCGGAGGCCTCCTCTCCCACGCCGCCGGCCAGGCCGGAGGAATGAACTTCCTCAAAAAACACGTCCCCCCCTACATCCTCACCCGCGTCACCCACTGGATGGAGACCCACGCCATCCTCTCCGTCTCTCTCCCCGCCATTCTCCCTCCTCCCATGCCGCTCTCGCCCTTCGTCCTCGTCGCCGGAGCCGTCCACATGTCCCGCGAAAAATTCATGGCCGCCTTCACCCTCAGCCGACTCCTCCGCCACTCCATCGCCGTCTGGCTCGGCATCCACTACGGCCGCGCCGTCCTCCGCCTCTGGTCGCACTTCTCCGCCAAATGGGCCACCACCATCCTCATCACCCTCTGGTCCATCATCCTCATCTTCACGGCCATCGCCATCTGGAAGCTCTACCAAACCTCCCGCTCCTTCAACCTCTCCCCCACCCCCCCCCCCGACGCCGCCACCACCCCCTAAGCAGCCACCACCCCCGTCGCGAACCTTGGCTCCCTTAGCGCCCTTTGCGTCAAAGCTCTCCCCTAGCCCCTGCTCCTCCATCTCCCGCCGTCCGCGTAGGACAACCCTCTCTTCTCCAGCTCCGCAAACGTCTCATCGCACCACGCGATCGTCGCCTTCGCCTGCACAATACCGTACCGCACCGCCATCTTCCAGTACGGCATCGCCGGATGCCTCGCATGCTCCATCTCCATCCTCAGCAAAGTCGCCTCAAACCGCTGCAACTCGTCCTCGCACCGCTCTCTCTCCGCCACCACCTGCTCCGCAATCACGCCACGCTCCGCCTGGTCTCCAAAGAAGACCTTCAGCAGCATCTCATTCCTTCGAACCTGCGGCCTTGCAGGCATCCCCAGCCACTGCCTCAGCCTCCTCTCCCCCGCCAGTGTCAGCCGGTACACCTTCTTCGCCCGAGCCGCCCCTCCCTTGTCCTCCACCGTCACCAACCCATCCCTCACCATCGTCTTCAGCGCCGGATAGATCTGCCCAAAGCTCTCGCTCCAGAAGTTCGCCGTCGACCGCTCCATCCTCTGCCGCATCTCGTACCCCGACATCGGCCCCAGGCTCAACACCCCCAGCAGCGACTCCACCGTAGTCGTCTTCTCCGCCTTCATCTCGACTCCCTCCCCCGCCGTACCTTCGCAGGTCACTCCATATGTCTACAAGCTATATATCGAACAGATACACCACGACGCAAGCAAAATCCACACCCCTCCCCTAAAAATCAGATTTGTGTCCCGAACCCTCGCTCAGTCACGCCACTTGCATCCCCAACCCCGCCCCAGCCAGCAGTGGTAAACTACCCTAGTGCCGGGTCCTACGCGACGTATTCCCGCCAACCCCGCCAGGTCCGGAAGGAAGCAACGGTAACGGGCCAATACGGGCGCAGTAGGGAAACCCGGTACATTTCCCCCATAATCCCCTCCCAAACTACCCCCAATTGTGCCCCGGCACACGCTCTTCATCGCCCGTACGCGATAAGATGCTGTCTGCCGCACTTTTTGCCTTGGAGGTTGTAGTTTGAGTCTGACGTTGAAGCCCCGGAACCCCGTTCGTGCCAAGATTTCTTCCGTAGGATCCTTCGTTCCGCCCCGCCTGCTCACCAACGCAGACCTGGAAAAAATGGTCGCCACCAACGACCAATGGATCACCGAGCGAACCGGAATTCGCGAGCGCCACATCGTCGATAAGGGCGTAGCCACCAGCGATTTGGCCACGGAAGCAGCCAAAGTCTGCCTCTCCCGCCGCGGCATCGACGCCTCCGAAGTCGAGGTCATCATCGTCGCCACCGTCACCCCCGACATGGCCTTTCCCGCCACCGCCTGTCTCGTTCAAAACAAGCTCGGTGCACCCCACGCCTGGGGTTTTGACCTCTCCGCCGCCTGCTCCGGCTTCCCCTATGCCCTCCAGGTCGGTGCCAAACTCGTCGAGTCCGGTGCCCACAAAAAAGTCCTCGTCATCGGTGCCGACGTCATGAGTTCCATCATCGACTACACCGACCGCTCCACCTGCATCATCTTCGGCGACGGTGCCGGCGCCGTCCTCCTCGAGCCCTGCGAACAAGGAGAAATCGGCCTCATCGACTACCTCCACGAGATCGACGGCTCAGGGGCCCCCGCCCTCAACATGCCCGCCGGTGGCAGCCTCCTCCCCCCCAGCCACGCCACCATCGACGCGAAACAACACTTCGTCCACCAGGACGGCCAGACCGTCTACAAGTTCGCCGTCCGCAAAATGTCCGAAGTCGCCGAAACCCTCCTCGAACGCAACGGTGTCACCGGTGCCGACCTCGGCTGCTTCATCCCCCACCAGGCCAACAAGCGAATCATCCTCTCCACCGCCGAGCGTCTCGGCCTCTCCCTCGACCGCGTCGTCATCAATATCGACCGCTACGGCAACACCACTGCCGGAACCATCCCCATCGCCATGAACACCGCCCTCGCCGAAAACCACCTCAAAAAGGGCGACTTGGTCCTGCTCACCAGCGTAGGAGCCGGCTTCACCGTAGCCGCCACCCTCCTCCGCTGGGAGTTCTAACCACCCCCAACCGCAACCCTCCACCCCACTCCCGGCCGCTCCTCCCCAACTTCAGGAGGAGCCCCCACCCCCATCCCCATCCCCATAAGACTAAGGCCACCGCATACACCTTCGCCCCGCCCCTAACCCTCGCCACGCCCGCTGCCGCTGCTATATTTATTGCCGCAGCCAGTTTTCGCCGCCATCAAGAGCGAAGCTAAGGATCTAAGTATTCGCCGTTGCCTTTGCCTTTGCTAGAAGCTAAAAGCTAGAACCTAAAAGCACCCGCCCGACAGCCCTTCCTAATCCCAACCCCCTAATCCCTGCCTTTATGATCATCGCCGCCATCCGATCCGGCACCGACCCCGCCGCCCCGCTCCCTCCCGCCGCCTTCCACCGCTGGCTCGAGGACCCCATCTACTGCCCCAAATGCGAGGCCACCTACATACTCGTCCTCGACTACGACCACGCCGTCTCCCGCCACTTCGAAAACGAATCCCGCCGCCATCTCCAGATGCTTCGCAAAGCCGTCATGCTCGGCCACTCCACCGACCACCGCATCACCCACTTCGAAACCAACGGCGTAGTCGTCACCAGCCACCCCCGCCCCAACCCCGCCACTCCCCTCGAAACCCTTCCCCCCGCCACCAAGCCCGCCCCTCCCCATCCTTCGCGACCAAGGCGCCCTCTCTTAGCGCCCTTAGCGTCAAAGCCCTTGCCCTTGCACCCCGCCACAAACCCAACTCCCGCCGTCCGCGCAGGACCGCAGGACTGCTAAACTAGAAGTCCGTGAGTATCTCCCCCACGCTCGAAATTCCAGCCTCCGAAACTGAACCCAACCGGGCCCCACGCCCGACGGTCGGCTTCGTCTCGCTCGGCTGCCCCAAGAACCTCGTCGACTCCGAGGTCATGATGGGCCTACTCCATCGCGGAGGAGCCCAACTCACCCCCCGCGCCGAAGACGCCGACATCCTCGTGGTCAACACCTGCTCCTTTATCGACTCGGCTAAACAGGAATCCGTCGACACCATCCTCGAGATGGTCCAGCACAAGATCGCCAACGGAGGCCGCGCCCAGAAGCTCATCGTCGCCGGCTGCCTCGTCGAGCGCTACCGAGACGAGATCCGCAAAAACATCCCCGAAGTAGACGCCGTCGTAGGCACCGGCGAGCTAGAAGCCATCCTCGAAGCCGCCGGCCTCCACCAGCCCCCCACCAACTCCCCCTTCGCCATCCTGACCACCGCCCAAATCGACCGCCACGCCAGCTCCGTTAACCAGCACTCCCGCCCCGACGCCGACACCCCCCAACTCCGCCACGAAGCCGCTCTCCCTGAGCCCTGGGCCCTGGGCCCTGAGCCCTCGCACTCAAGGCCCGAAGGAGACGCCCGCGAGCAACAAGGCCGCTTCTCCCGCGACTCCTGGGACGGCGCCACCGCCGCCCTCCCCACCTACCTCTACTCCGACGAAACCCCCCGCATCCTCACCACCCCCCGCTCCTCGGCCTACATCAAAATCGCCGAAGGCTGCGACCATCCCTGCAGCTTCTGCATCATCCCCCAGCTCCGCGGCAAGTTCCGTTCACGCCCTCTCGCCAGCATCGTCGCCGAAGCCAAATCCCTCATCGCCCAGGGAGTCCGCGAGATCACCCTCATCGGCCAGGACACCACCTGCTACGGCGAAGATTTGCCCCCACAATCCTGGCCGGAAGGCACGCGAAGCCGTTCGCTGGACGCGCAGTCCCGACCTGAGCTGGCCGACCTGCTCGACGCCCTCGCCCCCCTCCCCGGCCTCAAGTGGCTCCGTTTCCTCTACGCCTACCCCAACAAAATCACCACGCGCCTGCTCGAAACTATCGCGCGCCACGACACCATCGCCAACTATCTCGACGTCCCACTGCAACACGCCTCCACCAACGTCCTCAAGCGAATGCGCCGAGGAGGAACCTCTAACCGCTTCCTCGAAATCATCGCGAAGGCCCGCAAAACCATCCCCAACCTCGTCCTCCGCACCAGCTTCATCGTCGGCTTCCCCGGAGAAACCGAGCAGGACTTCGAAGAACTCTGCGCCTTCATCACAGAAGCAAAGATCGACTGGCTAGGCGTCTTCTCCTACTCCGACGAAGAAGGTGCAGGAGCCTTCGACCTCGACCAGAAAGTCCCGAAGCGCACCATCGAATCCCGCCGCCGCAAGCTCATGAAGCTACAGCAGCGCATCAGCAAAAAGGCCCGCAAGCAATGGGTAGGCCGCGAGCTCGACATCCTCGTCGAAGGCGAATCCGAAGAGACCGACCTCCTCTGGCAAGGCCGCTCCCTCGACCAGGCCCCCGAGATCGACGGCAAGGTCCTCATCAACGACTTCGGCCCCCACGAAGCGCTAGTCCCCGGCACCTTCTACCGAGCCCAAATCACCGAATCCCACGACTACGACGTAGTCGCCCGCATCCTTGATTAATTCCAACCCTCATAGTATCCTGTAACTGTTTTTAGTTACACCTTTCTTATTTGACCGGGAGATCAACCATATGAACTACAACCATCCCAACGGAGGCCCCCGTGTCAAAGCAAGAAAAGCTCTCATATCGTTTGCAGTCAAAACCGAAGGACTTTACCTGGTCTGAATTGGTGTCTCTCATGACCGCGCTCGGATTCGATATTGAAAAGTCGTCGGGTTCGAGTCGAAAATTCATTCATAAAGAGACGCAAGCTGTGCTCTTTATCCATGAACCTCACCCGTCCAAGGTACTAAAGTCATATCAGGTGCGTGACACCATCGCTCTTCTTGAAAGGGAAGGATTGATCAAATGAGCACAACGCTGCAACACCGCGGCTATGACGGTTCCGTAGAGTTCAGTGGTGAAGACAAGATGCTGCACGGCCACGTCCTCGGCATCCGCGACATGGTCAGCTTTGGGGGCAAGAGCGTCCGCGAACTGGAGAAGAACTTCCGCAATGCCGTCGATGAATACCTTGAGCTCTGCGCAGCGAAAGGTAAAGCCCCCAACAAGCCCTTCAAGGGCAGTCTCAACGTCCGCCTCCGCGAAGACCTCCACACCCGCGCAGCACTATTCGCTGAAAAGACCGACCGCAAACTCAACACCGTCATCAACGATGCGCTCGATGAGTATCTAGCCAAATCGGCCTGAGCGTGAACACCACCATGACCAAACCCCTCCACTGCCCCATCTGCCGCAAACCAGTCCCCCTGGACTCCGCCGAAGTCCCCTTCTGCTCCGAGCGCTGCCGCACCATCGACCTCGGCAAGTGGGCCTCGGGCGAGTACAAAATCTCCTCCCCCATCCTCGACCCCGACGTCCTCGAGTCTCTTCAGAACGAACAGGCCCGCACCGAGCTCCAGGACGCCCCCACCAAACATTGGAAGAACTAGAAGACTTCCCCGGACGCTCCACCTACAACGACCTCATCGCCAGGAGCAGACGACCAACAATCCTCACCCAGTCGCACCCTTACGGAATAAACTCAAAGCACCGGGGCGACCGAGGATCCAGCTCTCGCCGTCCGCGTAGGACCCGATGCTCGAACTCACCAAAGCGTTCTCCTTCTTCGCGACCCTGCTCTCTCTCTACCCCGTCGTCCTGAGCGCTTTCTTCCTCCCCGCCACGCGCTGGCAAGACCGCCTGCTCCTCGCCCTCTCCAAACTCATCATTGCGGGATGCATCGCCTTGGCCTCTGGCCTGCTCTTCACCTGGCCCTCGCCCTCCAATCCCGACGCCGGCCAGTCCCTCACCGCCACCCTCCCCGTCCGCCTCTTCCTCTACGCCACCCTCGGCCTCACGCTCCTCTTCGCCCTCGACTGCTATCTCCTCACCGGAGCCGCCTGCACCCTCCTCAACTGCAGCTAACTCAATACAGGTAGGGCCGGCAGCGCATCTTCTTCCCGCGATCAAGCTGCGGAAAAAAGAGGCGCAAGGCCCACTTCGCTACCACTGAACCCCCGGATAGAGGCTCGGCAGCCGGAACGCACGATAGCCCAGCGATCCAGGCGTCGTCATGTGCCAAACCGTCTGCGGATTGCTCCCCGGTGTCACCTCAAACACCTCCGACCCAGTCATAATTCCCGACAGACTATATTCAACATTCCCATTCGCCAGCACCTCCACGTTTCCTCCGTACAGCGAGTACAGCGATGGAGGAAGAATCTGGTGAAACTGGAACGTTGCCGTCATCGCACGCTCATCGAGTTGCAATTCCTGGATCGTCGTGTAATGGCACGGCGGCTGACCCGTTGTCCCACACGTCACACCTGTGGGGAACATCCGGTCGTCGCCATTATCCATCACCGTGATCGAAAACACCCCGGTCGTACCTTTGCCCACATACTTCACATCATGCTGAGCATAGAACCAGTCCGTTGGGTCTACCGCACCCACCAGCTTGAAGTCTCCTCCCTCGCCCAGCTTCCACACCACATTGCCCGTTCCCTTGCCGTCCTGATAATCCACCTTCGCTACCCAGTTCTGATGCCGCATCGATACAATGAAATCTCCGTCATCGGTCGAATACGACAGCGAATTCGAGTGCGTCCAGTCCGGAAACTGCATCGGATGCCGGTTCACATCAAAGTGATCGAACTCGCTCCACACCCAAACCGGATTCCAGCTCGGATCAAGGTCAATCACCACGTCCCCCACCACATTCGTCACGCCCGGGAATCCCGGCAAGTTGGTAAACGCCTTCGACGTGTTCGCCATCACCAGAAGATGCCCGTTCGGCAGCGGAGTAAAGTCATGCGTAAAATACCCCAGCACGACAGGGAATCCTGCCTTCGCCATCGCGATATTGAGATTCGCCATGCTGAGTTCTCGAACCGTATCGCCCGCCAGATCGATCTCACGCACCACATCGGTCCCAGCCGCACCCAGCGGATACGAGTTCGGAGAGATGTACATCAACAAGTCGCCATTCGGCAGCAGCCGCTGCGGATACACAAACGGCGTACCTGTCGTAGGCACCGGCTTATACGCCCAGATCGTGTTTCCCTTCAAATCCGTCGCAATCAAACTTGTCGGAATCGAATTGATAATCGGATCCATCAACTCAATCCCCGGCTGCGGAGTCCCCACGCCCAGCGTCACCGGAAACGTTGCCGGAATCCCTGCCGGAAGAGCTCCGCTCGCAAACGTATGATCCACATCATTACCCGTCTGCCCATTCGACAGCGTCACCGTCGCGCGCATGTGATAGGTCGTGTTCGGAAGCATGCCCGCCACAAACACGCTTGTCGCACCCGCCGCACCCGCAGTCACCGTGCTGGTCGTCAACCCATACCCCGTATCCGTGCCAAAGGACACATTCCAAGTCCCCGCAAACGGCAGGATCAGCGTATATTTCGCCACCATCGCATTCGCCGTCGTCGTCACCGTGCCTGAGATTGTTCCTGACATCCCACTCACCGCCACCGCCTCCGGCATCCCCGGGGCCAGCGATTGCACCCCAAGATTCACCGTAGCCGACTGTAGCGCCGGGCTCGACGCTACCGTAGGAGCATACTGCACCACCACATCGCACGTAGCTCCAATCGCCAGCTGTGTTCCGCATCCGCCCGCCGCCAAACTGAACCCCGCGTCCCCACTCAGAACCGGCTTCAGCGTCAGAGGTACATTCCCGGTGTTCGTCACCATCGCCGCCGTCTGCGTTAGCGATCCACCCACCAGCAGATCACCGAAGCTGTAGGAGCTTGCGCTCAAAGCGATGGCAGGAACACCGGGCGTTCCCGTTACGGCGATCGCATGCACCACCCCCGGCAACTGCGGTTGCGCTCCAAGACGTATGGTCGCCGACTCCTGCACTGGGCTCGAAGTCGCCTGAGGAGCAAACTGCACTACGACATTACACTTCGCGCCAACTGCCAGCGACGTCCCGCATCCACCCGCTACCAGTCTGAAGTCCGTCGTCCCGCTCACGGCCGGAGCAAGCGCCATCACCGTATTTCCCGTGTTCGTCACCACCGTAGTGGTCTGGACTGCGGTGGTGCCTACCAGTTGCTGGCCGAAGTCGTAGGAGCTGGCGCTGAGCGTGAGGGAAGGAACTCCGGGGGTTCCGGTGACGGTGACTGCGTCGGCCGTTCCGGGGAGGAGGTTCGAGACGCCCAGGTTCACGGTCGCCGTCTGCTGTCCAACCGTTGAGGTGGTGGGAGGAGCGAACTTCACGAGGACGTTGCAGGACGCTCCGGGGAGCAGCTGGGCTCTGCATCCACCGCTCACCAGAGTGAAGCTGGCGTTGCCGGCGAGCATGGGGGCGAGGGTCAGTGAGACGTTTCCGGTGTTCGTCGCGACTGCAGCGGTCTGGCTGGCGGTGGTGCCGACCAGCAGCTGGCCGAAGTCGTAGGAGCTCGCGCTCAGTTTTAGGGATGGAACTCCGGGGGTTCCGGTTACGGTGACTACGTCGGCCATGCCGGGGAGGAGGTGGGATATGCCGAGGTTCACTGTGGCGACCTGCGGGGCAATGGTCGAGGTGGTGGGAGGAGCGAACTTCACGACGACGTTGCAGGATGCTCCGGGGAGCAGCTGGGCTGCGCATCCACCGCTCACCAGGGTGAAGCTGGGGTTGCCGGCGAGCATGGGGGCGAGGGCCAGGGGGACGTTTCCGCTATTCGTCACAACGGCAGCGGTCTGGCTGGCGGTGGTGCCGACCAGCAGCTGGCCGAAGTTGTAGGAGCTGGCGCTGAGCTTGAGGGAGGGAACTCCGGGGGTTCCTGATACGGCGATGGCCTGCGGGATGGCAGAGGTGAGGCCCTGCGCCCGCAGGTTGATGGTGGCCGTCTCCTGAACCGGAGTGGAACCGATGGCGGGAGCATATTGGACGAGCAGATTGCACTGGGCTCCGGGTGCGAGCGAGGTGCCGCATCCGCCGCTGCTCACAATGCTGAAGTTCGTGTCACTATTCACCACCGGACTGAGGGTGACCGTCGTATTCCCGGTATTCACCACAACCGCAGCGGTCTGGGTAACCGATGTCCCCACCAGTGTCACACCAAAGTTGAGGTTCGCCGAAGTCAGGCTCAGTGCCGTAATGTTCGATGTCGAACCACATCCGCAAATCAAAAGAGTCACAGTAAAAAAGAACAGACAAATAGAGGTTTTCAAGAGATGGCCCCGGCTCAGGATAAATTTTAATTTTGGAAGTGTTTCTGACTGAATTGTAATGCGTCGGCCTACGGCAAACTGTGCAACTCATTACTAATGAGCGACACAAAAGTCTATAGACCTCTGCGTACAATTCCCCTCCTCCCCCGCCGATCTCGTCAAGCCCCTCGGGCCTGAAATCACACACAACTCATTGAAAATAAATACGATAATGCATCCAAAGACTCGTTATACTCAACCCAAACGATTCGCCATCGTGCGAGTAGCGCGACTTGCGGCTATAGACTTTTGTCTAATCAATACAATACTTACAGAAGATCCACCCTTGGTCGCCTCGTCCAGCCCCAGACCGCCCAACCCAACTCCGTTGGTTGAAGACTTTGCCCCTAAATCCTTTCGATCAAATGGTCAGCCTATAGGGCCTTTGAATAGAAGATTTTGAGGCCTCTAGCCCCACAAACTTCTCATTAAAAAGCATTTATCGCACATTGCACGGCGGGTAGGGGAGTACACTCAGCCATCTCACCCCAACAACGTCCGCCCCTGCTCCAGATCAGCTTCCGTATCTACATCCAACGCCAACCTCTCCTCCACCACCGCAGCCGCTCCCCGCAGCAGCTTCCGAGCCCCCACGTCGCCCCGCAACTCCAGCAAATCCCCAAAGTTGGCCGCCGGGAAATAGGCCGGAATCCCAACCCTCCCCGCATAGCCCGACCCCGTAACCTCGCCCCCCTCCCCCACCAGCGCTCGCAAATGTTCCGCCTGCAGCGCGACCTGGTCGCAAGCCATTACAACCACCCCATCCATGTGCAGATGGCTTGCCCGCCCAACGCCGCAGCGTATCGAAGCAGCCATTCCTTCATCAGCCTGCTCGTTGACGACCACCACACAACCCCGCTCGAGCAAACCCGCAATCGTCTCATCGCGGACCACCACGATCACCGGCGAAAGCCCAGCCTCAAACGCGACCCGAACCGCTCGCTCCACCAGCGTCTCGCCGCCCAGCACAACGGTCTGCTTCGGCCGTCCCAATCGCCGCGAAGCACCAGCAGCCAATACCACAGCCGCAACCTTCACAGCGCGCACTGAGTCTGCAGATATCGCGAAGCTCCACCCTTCGCAACCTGCTCCGCAACCGTCTCCGCCGTCATGCGTCGCGACACGCCAAGCTTCCCCTCGCAGCAGGCCTGGATCTCCGCAATCACCGCCAGCGCAATCGCCTCTGCACCATCGCCTCCAAGGTCCAGCCCAACCGGCGCAAACAGCCCGGCACACGCCCGATCCACGCTCCATCCAAGCTTCACCGCCGTCTCACTCACCAGCAGCGCACTCCGATGCCGAGCTCCAAGCAGCCCCAGATAACGAGGCCCTCGCACTAGCAACTCTCCCAGCCAAACCCGATCCTGCTCATAGCTATGCGTCATCACCACCGCAGCATCGCGACCCCCAATCTCCAACTCCGTCAGCCCCTCGAACGACTCCGCAGAAATTACCTTCACCGCCTCCGGAAACCGTTCCGCACGAGCCCAGTGCGCTCGGCCATCGACCACCGTAACGTCCCACCCGAGCAACGCAGCCATCTGCACCATCGGCTGCGCATCGTCCCCTGCACCGAAGACGAACAGCCTCTGCGGAGCCGCAATCCACTCCTCAATCCCCGTAACAGCGCCCTCAATAGCAACCTCGCCAACAACCCGCCGCAACGGCCGACCGCTTTCCGGCAGCGACGTCACAACCCTCCGCTCCTCACCCCGCAGCGAAGCGTCCAGCGCCTCCATCAGCGCCTCGAACTCCGGCGTTGCAGCAGGCTCAATCAGCAGGTCCACCGTTCCACCGCAACCCAACCCATACGGAATCTCCGCCGTGTCGTCGAACAGGGTCGAATACCGTTCCACGACAGCTCCCGAACGAGTCATCCAGGCAGCCTTGCGCACCACCTCGGCTTCCAGGCACCCACCCGAGATCGACCCCGCATACTCCCCATCCACCCCCACCAGCAACCGCGCCCCCACTCGCCGGTAGCTCGAACCCTCCACCCGCACCAGCGTCACCAGCGCCGCAGCCTTACCTCGCCGCCAAAGCTCCACGATCTTGCGCCGCTCCCGCATGCTCCGATCCTACCTCCAACTCAATCGCCAATCTACTGCTTCTCGCTGAAAGTATGAATGCCGCACTCCAGCTTCTTGCCACCCCACCGCCCACTTCGCGCGTCCGCCCCCACCTCCGGAATCGCGGTGCAAGGCTCACACCCAATGCTCGTATACCCTCGGTCATAGAGCGACAGCCGGGGAATCTGATGCTCCCGCGCATACTCCTCCACCCGCGCCCAATCCCAATCAGCCAGCACGCTCACCTTCTTCAACATCTTTCCCGTCGGTAACCGGTGATCTTCAATCTTCTTCAGCCCCGCCCGCGTCGGAGACTGCTCACGGCGCAGCCCCGTGAACCACCATGAGAACGGCTCGAGCGACCGCATCAGCGGCTCAACCTTCCGGATCGCGCAGCACTTCGTCGGCTCCACAATATGCAGCAACCCAAACTCCCGCTCGTGCTCCTCCAGAGTCGTCTTCGGCAGCGCATTGACGAGGTTCAGTCCCCACTCACGCACCATCCGGTCGCGATACTCTATCAGCTCAGGAAAGTGGTAGCCCGTCTCAAGAAAAATAACCGGAACCTGCGGCAGGTGTTCGCGTAGCAAATGCAGCACGACCATGTCCTCCGTCTGAAAGCTGCTCGTCAGGCAAACGCCATTACCTGCGCCCGCCTGCCGTACAACCTCGGCCACTACCTCCTCGGCCGAAAGCACTTCAGGCTCATCCAACCCTTGCCGCAAAACGTCGTTCATCGCGTCTCCTCTGGGATAGATGATCCAAGCCAAGCGGCGGCTTCATCCATCGCCTCGAAGTAAGCCTCCCCCGCAGCCTCTTTCACCGCCGCAATCGTCGCCGCACTCAACTCACCTCGAGCCGAAATCGCCGTCACGTCCGCCAACTGCAGCGCACGAACAGCACCAGCAAGCGAGCTCTCCGGAATCAGAGCATCATCCACAATCACAGCAGCACGGCCACCGTTCCGCAGTCTCTCCCGCAGAACCAACGCCTCATCCGGCAGTCCACGCAGCCACACAAACGCAGGTCCCTTAGCCCGCACCGCACCAGCTTCCTGCTCCGCCGTCGCAGCCAGAATCATCCCAGCGCCAACCGTAGCATTCGTCACCGCATCGATCAGAATCAGCGCGCCCATCTCCCGGTTCTCCGCATACGCATCGAAGAACAGAGGAAGACTGGTGTCGAACTCAACCTCGGCAATATCGTTCATCTGCAAACGCGAGCTCTCGCGATGCTCCGTCGATTGAATATCGACGGCGTAACGAATCTTTCGCACCGTCGCGCGGACGGTCCGCGTCGTATGCTTCGCCAGGTACGTCTGCCCGGCAACCAGCGGCTGCTCGTGCATCCACACTACCATCGCCCGAAATGCCGTGCTCACCTGCGGAGCCGTCTGAGTCTCGGCGACCAGCATCTCTCCGCGGCTAAGGTCAATCTCGTCCTCAAGCTCGACGGTAACGCTGAGCGGAAAACTAGCAACCTGAAGTTCTTCGTCGTACGTAACGATTCTCTTCACCGTCGTCACGCGTCCACTGGGCAGCGCTCGCACCCGCATTCCCGGATGCAATTCGCCGCGCTCGACGCGTCCCGCGAACCCTCGAAACTCCGCATCAGGTCTCACCACCAGCTGCACCGGAAATCGCAACGGCCCAGCCGCAGCCTCCGAGATCGTGAGCGGCACCGTCTCCAGATACTCCAGCAACGACGGCCCTTTGTACCACTTCATCGCGGCGCTGCGCTCGACCACGTTGTCGCCCACAAGCGCACTGACCGGGATCACCTCAACGCTCGTCAGCCCAAGCTGCTTCGTGAGTTCCGTAAACTCAGCACAGATCGCGTCAAACACCTCCGCGCTATAGTCGACGAGATCCATCTTGTTCACCGCTGCAACCACATGCGGAATCCGCAGCAGGCTCGCAATGTACGTATGGCGTCGCGACTGCGGCAGCAACTGCCCTAGCTTCAGAAACGCCTTTGCATCGATCAGCACGATCGCCACATCTGCAGTCGACGCACCCGTAGCCATGTTCCGCGTGTACTGCTCATGCCCCGGCGTGTCCGCGATGATGAACTTCCGCTTCGTCGTCGAAAAGTAGCGATACGCCACGTCGATCGTAATGCCCTGCTCGCGCTCCGCCTTCAGCCCATCCGTCAACAGCGACAAATCAATCAAGCCGCCCGAGCGATTCACACGGCTCGTGCGAATCGACGCAAGCTGGTCCTCATACACGCTCTTCGTGTCATGCAGCAGCCGCCCGATCAACGTGCTCTTGCCATCGTCAACGCTACCCGCCGTAGTAAACCTCAGCATCTCCTGATCGAGATGAGAGTCAAGAAACGCACGAAAACTCTGCTCGCCTGGAGCCACCGTTACTAAGGGAACTGTACTCATTAGAAATAGCCCTCCCGCTTCTTCAACTCCATGGATCCCTCTTCATCGTGATCAATCGCACGGCCCTCGCGTTCACTGCGCCGGAAGCCGATCAACTCTTCGATAATCTCCGGCAGCGTCTCGGCATCTCTCCGAATCGCGCCCGTGCACGGCACGCATCCCAGAGACCGCATCCGCACCTTCATCTTCTCCGGCTTCTCGCCCGGCAGCAGCCGCATGCCCTCGTGCACCAGCGTGATCGCTCCGCCTCGAATC
>JAJYCQ010000035.1 GCA_021778315.1 Acidobacteriota bacterium
GCGAGGCGGTGAAACAGCCCTCTCTCATGCAAGCTTTGTCATTCGGCAAGGTCGATCGACGGCTCTCATCGGATCATCGGGCGCAGGCAAATCCACCGTTGTCGGTCTGCTCTGCCGTCTGCTCCAGCCCACGCAGGGAGTCATCACCGTCGATGGAAATCCCCTCGCGCGCATCAACATCTCAGACTGGCTGAATTCCATCGCAATTGCCGGTCAGGATATCGATCTGATTGATGGCACGATCGCCGAGAACGTCTCCTACAACCGGCCTGACATCGGAAGAGAGAAGATCTATGAGGCCCTCTCCCAGGCTGAAGCCGACTTCATAAAGGACCTGCCGCAAGGATTAGATACGCTTGTCGGTTCCCGGGGTCTGAGCCTGTCGGGAGGCCAGCGTCAAAGAATAGGGATTGCTAGAGCCTTCGCCCGCAACGCCTCCATCTTCATTCTGGATGAAGCTACGAATGCGGTTGATAGCGATGCTGAGGCCCTTATTCTTGCCACACTCCATAAGCTCCCAGGAGAAAAAACCATCATCGTCGTTAGTCATCGAGAGGACACGCTGGCGATGTGCCAGGATGCAATCGTCTTCAGTCGCGGTCGAGTCGTGACAGCAGGCCCTATCTCCTCGGTCTCCGAGTTGGGAGACTGCGAAGACATCCGCCAATCCACTGTCTCGAGGTCAATCCAGCAGCTTCGCAAAAGCCCGAATAGCCCGACAGACGAAGAGTCCGGGCCACAGGTCTGACATCACCTGCCAGGCGGCTCCCTCGATAAGAGGCTCCCCGAGAAAAACTCTCGGTGCTATCAATGCAATTTTGAAGCTAGCATAAAGATGAACCGCACATAGCCACGATATACCGGAACAGCCATCAAAACAGCCACTACACCAAAACGAAGAAAGCCACCTCTCGGGTGGCGCCTGCAAGCTACTCGTTTTATTTAGTTTATGGCTCCTGAGGTAGGACTCGAACCTACAACCCTTCGGTTAACAGCCGAATGCTCTGCCATTGAGCTACTCAGGATCACGTTGGAAAAACGCTTGCACCGGGACGGATGCACTCCTTTATTTATAGCAAATGCGCGACAGTGGGTCAAAGAGCCTTATCTAACTGGCCAATCACCGGAAGATCGACCACGTCACGAGTCGGTCGATTGAGTCGCCCTTGAGTTAGGGCAGAGCTCCGCACAATCTAGGGTTGCTCTCTCCTGCAGCGCTGGTAAACCTCCTTGAGTCTTCCGTACAACGCCCAAGTCTTGATGACCAAGGTCGCCCCCGTGGAGGCTGTTCTCACCTTCGGCGCACTCCCCACCAGGCTCAAGGGGTTCATTCATGCTCGCACCACACAACGCCCATCGTCTTGTAAGTCGCGGCACCATAAGTCTCAAGCTACTCCGGGCGCAAAATCGCACAGATATGGGGGAGCTATCAGACTATTGCTACTGCCACAATCTAATCAGGATCGAACCCAAGTAATCGGCCATCGCGGCGGAACGTGCTGACAGCGATGTGGATTCGGGGAAATCCTAATCCTGACCACTGCACTACGGATATAGCATCACAGCGATATTGTATGCACTGAAGTTATTCGTCGAGGAGAGTGTGCAGGCTCCGACCGCCGCATGGTGATACTTCCCGCTGGCCAACCTCTCCCTCAACGCATCTGGAAGCTTCGTAAAATCGTCCGTCGTATAGCGCATGATGAACCAAGGCATGCGATTCCCTGCATATCCAGTCTGCATCGCGCACGTACGGCGAGAATCCGCAGACCTCGGCAGAATTGCGATCGAAGCCTTGGAGTGTAACAGGCTCCCGACAGCAGCCTCCTGCGCGTCAAGAGATAACGTTGCAAAAGACCGGTCAAAGTCCTCGACAGCAAAGAGTTCTCCACCGCGGCTCACGACTCCGATGCCTACTGAATCAACTGTCGGATCCAGTAGATTCGCCCGGTGTCCAGGAGAGTGCATCCATGCAGTATGGATTTCAACAGCAGTCGGTGCCTCGGCCACATTCTCCGTAATCCGACTAAATCTCGCCCCACTTTGCTCACCGCGCGCAGATAGGTCCGGCTCCCCGGAAAACTGATGTGAGATCGCCTCGCGCTCCGCCATCGCGTGCCCATGCTCCATGGCAGCACGGTAGAGCGTGTCATCCCAGCGCAATGGTCGCAGTCCCCGCTGTGTTCGCTCCGCATTCGCTGCCGAAAACAAATACTGCTCCGCCACTGAAGGAGGAACACCTGATCTCGGCATCGAAGCAGCCCAACCCAATTGACACAACAGGAACGCGGACACTGGAATTATTTGAAACTTCATAGTGTCAGTAACCCGATCCACCGGAAGAAGATGTGGTCGAAACCTGGAGGGGGGTAATCGGTAACTGATCCCGATACCGAATCAACAGAGGCAGCAGCTTTCGTGCCTCCCAATAGCGCGGAACGAAGCGTTTAGGCTCAGAGATCGACCGGTAGAGCCATCCAAGGTAGAGCCGATCAGCCCATGCCGGTATGCGAACCTGATCTCCGCTAAGAAATGCGATAGCCGCGCCGATACAGTGTATTGCCGGCAGATAGCTCAAGTTGCGCTTGAGGTATAAGCCGAGTCGCTCCTGAGTTCCACCCCCCACCGTCACAATTACATGTTGTGGCCGTATTCGCTCGACCA
This sequence comes from Acidobacteriota bacterium, assembly GCA_021778315.1. The sequence continues at coordinate 2,665 of JAJYCQ010000035.1, forward strand.
GCGCGACGAGTTCTGCATCCACGATCTCCTCCCGCCCATATATCGGAGCCATGTAGACGCACTCTTCCGGCACATCAATTCCCTGCGTCTCAAGCCAGCTCAAGTTTCGTTTCGAACTGGCGGGCCCGGCCTTGATCCAGACGCAATTCCCCGGCTCACGAACATCCGGCTGATTTAGAAGTTCACGCAAATATTCCAGTCCAGATAGCCGTTGAATGGAATCGCCCTGCAACAGATTCCACACCATCACCATATAGGCTGAGTCTGTGATCGCAAGGTCTGCATTAAGCAAAGCCTCTCGATAGGACGCATTAGTGGCGAGATCCTTGAGAGCTGGAGCTGCCGGCACAACCAGCAGTCCGCCCAGGCGCATCCGCTCCACAGCTTCCACGGCCGTTCCGAGAAAGAAGCTGATGCCCAGAATCGTTCTGTGATCGCCCTCAGATGGCGGCATCGGCTACTTCCCCTTGGCGCCGGTTGCGATTTCCTGCTCTATCCAGCGATAGGTCCGTTCCAGTCCATCCCGCAACCGGATCGAAGGCTCCCATCCCAACTTCTCGAGAATCAGGGTGTTGTCGCTATTACGTCCGTTAACGCCCTTCGGAGCACTCAGGTTGTAGGTGCGTTTCAACTTGATACCGGCGATATCCTCGGCAATATCGACAAGTTGATTGATCGTCACCAACTCACTTGAGCCCAGATTGATCGGTTCATCAATCTCACTCTCCGCAATCAGCTCGGTCCCCTTCACGCAGTCATCGATGTACATAAAGCTGCGAGTCTGCTTCCCGTCACCCCAGATATCAATCTCATGCACCCCTGAGTTCTTGGCCATAATCACCTTGCGGCAGATGGCCGCAGGAGCCTTCTCGCGACCTCCATCCCATGTTCCATGAGGGCCATAAACGTTGTGATACCGCGCCACCCGGCACACCAACCCGTAATCCTCTTCAAAGTGCCGGCACATACGCTCAGAGAACAGCTTCTCCCAGCCATAGCCATCCTCGGGCAGTGCCGGATAGGCGTCCGATTCCTTAAGCGCGACAACGTCTTCGTGAGTCTGCTTGTCTCCGTTATATACGCATGCAGACGACGAGTAAAAGAATCGCTTCGCACCCTTCTCCTGCGCAGCCATCAGCATGTGCGTATTCGTCAAAACGCTCAGCATGCACAACGCCTTATTGTTCTCGATGAAGCCCATCCCCCCCATGTCCGCGGCCAACTGGTACACCACCGAGACGCCATCTGCGGCAATCATGCAGTTCGCCTTGTCTTTCAGGTCCAGTGAGAGGTTTTCGACTCCATCCGTTATCTGGTACCAATCCGCGAGTGGTTTCACGTCCACCGCCCGAACAACCTTGACGCCGCTAGCTATCAGACTTTTGACGAGATGTCCGCCAATAAAACCGCCCGCACCGCATACAACCGCGGTTTCACCCTTGAGATTCATCTAGACTGCTCCGATCTAACCTGGTCACAGATGTTACTGAGGCGGCTCTCTTCGTTTCACCGCTCTTGTCTATACATCGGTTTGAACCTAAAAACTTACTTTTCGTTGTAAGGTCTATTCATTAAGTTTATGGGACGAGACATGGATGTCAAGGACGGACCTACTTCCTCTGTTTTCCTCTGCATTGGAGCTATCATGGCTTCACTGCCATGGAAGATGTCCACAGACGGGAATCAAGTCTTCGCCCCATCCTGCATCGAATCGCAAGGCAACGCCTGGCGCTCGCGGGGGCGCTTGTGCTCGCAATTTTCCTCCTGTGTGCAGTTTTTTCTCCCTGGCTCGCACCCCATGATCCAGCCCAGTTGAACCTCGGAGCAAGACTGCTTCCTCCCTCGGCCTCGCACTGGTTCGGTACCGACGAACTCGGCCGCGACGTCCTTTCGAGAACACTCTACGGCGCACGAGTCTCCCTCACCGTAGCCACCGCCGTCGTCGCCCTTTCCCTTGCGCTCGGCGTTTCGCTCGGCTTGCTGGCCGGCTTCTACGGAGGCTTTACCGATACCTTCGTCAACATCTACCTCGGCAACGCCTTCCTCTCCCTCCCCGGAATTCTGCTCGCCATCACCATCGTCGCGTTTCTTGGCCCCTCCCTAGCTAACCTCATCCTAGCCCTTGCCCTCGCCGACTGGGTCAACTACGCACGTCTCGTCCGAGCCCAGGTGCTCAGCGTCAAGGAGCGAGAATACGTGCAGGCAGCCCGCTCTCTCGGAGCTACCGACCTTCACCTGATGGTCCACCACATCCTGCCTAACATCCTTCAACCGCTGCTCGTCCAGGCCGCCGTAGGCATGGCCGCCGCCGTTCTCGCCGAAGCCACACTCAGTTTTCTCGGCCTCGGCGTCCAGCCCCCCACGCCCACCTGGGGAGCCATGCTCAACGACGCCCGCTCCCACCTGTTTGAGTCTCCCTACCTCATGTTCTTCCCCGCTCTCGCCCTCGCCCTCTGCGTCTTCTCCTTCAACCTCATCGGCGACGGCCTCCGCGACTACCTCGATCCCAGAACACGCCTCCGCGAGGGCCTCTAGCATGCGCATCGGCGTCATCTCCGACACCCACGGCCTCCTCCGCCCCGAACTCCTTCCGGCCCTCGCGGGCGTCGCCCACATACTCCACGCAGGCGACGTAGGCGATCCCGAGATCCTCACCGAACTCCGTCGAATCGCCCCCGTCACAGCCATTCGAGGTAACGTCGACCGCTCCGGTCCCTGCGCCTCCCTCCCCTCCACCGAGGCTATTGAGCTCGCCGGCTGCCTGATCTACCTCCTTCACTCCCTCGATGACCTCGATCTCCACCCGCAAGCAGCAGGCATCGGCGTCGTCCTCTCCGGCCACTCCCACAAGCCCTCAATCGAGCACCGCGACGGCGTCCTTTACCTGAACCCTGGCAGCGTCGGCCCGCGCCGCTTCAATCTCCCCATCACCTTCGCCCTGCTCCGCATCGACGACGGCAAACCCACCGCCGAGATCATCCCGCTCATCCCCTAGATTTCTTCGCGAAACTTCGCTCCCTTAGCACCCTTTGCGTCAAAGCTTCGTTCTTCGCTCGCCAGCTACCGTCGCATCCGAGGATCAGCCAGCGCATACACCGAGTCCGTCAGCAGATTCACCACCACATACGTCAGCCCCACCGCCAGAATGCACCCTTGCACCAGCGCATAATCGCGATTCGAGATCGCCGAAAGCGTCAGCCGCCCAATCCCCGGCCAGCCAAAGATTGTCTCCGTCACAATCGCTCCTGCCAGCAGCGAGCCAAACTGCAGCCCAATCACCGTCAGCACCGGATTCAATGCATTCCGCAGAGCATGCCGATACACCACCACATGCTCCGGTAGCCCCTTCGCCCGCGCCGTGCGAATGTAGTCCTGTCCCAACTCCTCCAGCATCGACGTCCTCACCATGCGCGTAAGAATCGCCCCCATCCCCAGCCCCAGCGTCACAGCGGGCAGCACCAGGTGCCTCAGGAAATCAACCCCGCCTACGCCCGCCCCGGACACAGGCAACACCCCCAACCCAATCGCAAACACCAGGATCAAAATCGGCCCCAACGCAAAGTTCGGAAATGACAGCCCAAACAAGCTCACAATCCCCAGCGTGCGATCCTGCCACCTGTTCGCCCGTCGTGCCGACGCCACACCCGCCGGAATCGCCAGCCCCACACCCAGCAGCGTAGCCGCCACCGTCAGCGCCAGCGTGTAAGGATACCGCTGCAAAATCAGGTGCCTCACCGAATCATGCAGCCGCAACGACTGCCCCAGGTCGCCGCGCAAAAGTCCGAGCCAGTACCGCACATATTGCGTCCCCAGCGGCACATCCAACCCATACGCATGCCGCAATCCCGCAATATCCGACGCCGTCGCCCCATCTCCCAGCATCTGCACAATCGGATCGCCCGGCACCAGGTGAATCATCAGAAACACCACCGTCACCACCACCCACAGCACCGGCAGCGTCGTCACCACGCGCCACAAAATTCTACGAGCCGCAGCTCTTCCAGTGCCCACCTGCGAGCTCATCGCTTCAGCTCCACGGAAGACTCCGGCAACGCATCAGCGCCCTTCCCCGCAGCCTCTTCGATGATCGGGTCCACGCGCACCTGCGCTATCCGTTGCCCCTCCATCTGCACCACCGAAAACCGCCGGCCATTGAAGTCCACCTGCTCGCCCTCCGCAGGAATATGCCCCAGCTTCACCAGCAAGAATCCTGCCAGCGTCTCCACCCCATACGCTCGAGGAAACTTCCAGTGCAGCTGCGTCACCAGATCGCGAAGGCTAGCACTGCCATCCAGCAGCAGCCCTCCACCCGCTGCCGGAAGCGGCAGATTGCGCCCCGTATCGAACTCGTCCTCCAACTCGCCCACCACCTGCTCTAGCACATCCTCCGCCGTCACCAGCCCCAGAGTGGATCCAAACTCATCCACCACAATCGCAATCTGTCGCCGCCGATCCTGAAATTCCTGTAGCAACTCCACCGCCAGCTTCGTCTCGGGCACCACCAGCACATCGCGCATCACCTGCTGCAGCGTGATGCCAGACGCTCCACGGCTGCCCAACTCCTGCGCCGCGCGACGAAAGTGAATCAGCCTCGCAATGTCTTTTGAATACGCTATCCCGATAATGTGATCCCTCCCCATCGTCGGGTCATACACCGGAATTCGCGAGTGTTGTTCCTCCACAATGCGGGCACTCGCCATCTCCAGCGCCATATCCGCGGGAAGCGAAAAAATCTTCCCTCGAGGAGTCATAATCTCACTCACCACAACATGATTCAGCTCGATCGCGCGATGAATCATCTCCTCCTGAAACGGTGGCAACAGGCCCATCCTCCGCGTCGCCGTTGCCAGGATCTTCAACTCCTCCGGCGAGTGCGCCGAACTCTCTCCCCGCAGCGGAGCCTGAAACAACCGCAGCACAAACCCCGCCGAGACGTTCATCAATTTCACCGCCGGCCGCGTCATCCGTATAAACGCATCCATCGGCCCCGCAACCGCCAGCGCAATCCGCTCCGCCCGCTGCAATGCCAGCGACTTTGGCACCAGCTCCCCCAGTAGCAACTCAAAATACGTAATGATCGCGAACGCCAGAACAATCGCAATCGAATGCGCGTAGAGATGACCGTATTCCGCAACCCCGGGCAGCTGCGGCAAATGAGAAAATCCGCTAAGCAGCGCCTCCGCAATTGCCGGCTCACCCAAACCGCCCAGCGCCAGACTGGCCAGCGTCACTCCGAACTGCACCGCCGGAAGGAACTCGTCAATATTGTGTTTGAGCCGAAGCGCCGATCGAGCGCCAGGATAATTCAGCACGATCAAGTGCTCAATGCGAGTCTCCCGCAAGCTCACCACGGCGAACTCTGCAGCCACAAAGAAGCTGTTCGCCAGAATGAAGAAGGCGATCAGACTCCCGTGAACAAGACTCCACTCCAGCATCGTTGGCCTAAAGTCTACACCGGACGCATTCGACACGGGCGCAGCAACGGCTCACCGAGCTCTGCTCCGTGAGCCGTACCTTCTGCAACCTCTTCAAAATCTCTATACGAGTACGCGCTTTAGCGTCTCGTCGATCGTGTCCTTCGGGACAAATCCAACGATCTGCTCAGCAACCTTGCCACCCTTGAAGACTAGCAGCGCAGGAATCCCACGAATGCCATAGCGCCCGGGCGTCATGTTGTTCTTATCGACGTCCATCTTCATTACCTTCAGCTTGCCGTTGTACTCCTCGGCAATCGCGTCCACTACTGGAGCAAGTGCACGGCACGGCCCACACCACGCCGCCCAGAAATCAACCAATACTGGCGTATCCGACTGCAGAACTTTCTGCTCAAACTCTGCGTCGTTTACCTCGCTCACAAACTGACCTGCCATAACGTCTTCTCCCTTTCGGCAACGGCTGCATGCTGCCCTGTAGAACCACATAATGATAGATGCACCACGGTGGAAAACGGTGCGAGAGGCCTAAAACACGCTTCTTTCCACGCCCCGCCCAATCCTCAAAGGCAAAAGCTCCACCTCCGGCCCGACCAGCGTCTGCAGCCTTGTCTCCGCCTCCAGAAGCGTCGTCTGTTCCGCCAGAAACACCAGTACCGACGGTCCCGCACCGCTCAGCGCGACCCCCGCAATCTCCGGCTCACCCGCCAGCGGCAATAGCACCTTCAGCAAAGGGCAGGCCTCCGTCCGGTATGGCTGGTGCATCCTGTCCTGCATCGCCGCAGCCAGCAACTCCAGTCTCCCCTGCGCAAACGCCGCAACCAGCAACGAAGCCCTCTGCACGTTGAAGATCGCATCAGTCTTTGCGTAGCTCTCCGGCAGCAGAGCCCGCGCCTTGGTCGTCGCCAGGCTGCTTGATTGCACCGCCAGCAGCATCTCCCATCCCGGATCCCCAGCAAACGTCGCCACCTGCACCGTGTCGCCCTCCTGCGCCGACACCGTAAACCCTCCATACCAGCACGCTGCCACATTGTCCGGATGCCCCTCGATCCGGCTCGCCTCCGCAACAATCCCCGCGTCCCCCATCCGCAGGTCGCCAAAGTGATCCGCCAGCACCACTCCAGCCAACAGCGCAGCAGCGCTCGATCCGCAGCCCATCCCCAGCGGAATCTCATTGTGCAACTTCATATGCAGCGGCACAATCCCCGCCCCGGCACGTCGCAGCACCGCACAATACGTGTCCAGCATCAGGTTATGCTCAAGCGCACCGCACAACTCCCGGTCACGCCCCGTAGCCTGAATCTGGAACCCCACAGCAGCCCGCGCCTCGACCGTCAGACGCATCGACAGCGCCAATCCTGCCGCATCAAACCCCGGCCCGAGATTCGCCGACGTGGCCGGAAGAGACACCCGCAGCCCACGCATCCCCGTCACACCGCTCACGCCGGCAGCGCCGATCGTGTCTGTGCATCGATCGCCCGCAGCACCACATCCGCCGCAGCATCCAGCACCATCGGCTCGTGCCGCAACGACGCATGCAGCCCCAACTCCTCCGAACTCGCACCCATCATCTCAGCCTCCGTCAACAACTCGCCGCGATGATATTTGATCGTGTACTCCGAGTCCTTCAGCGTGTGTCCGGTCAGCAGCAGAATCGCCGTCTCTTCCTTGCCCACCCGTCCATTCGCAACCAACTTCTTCAACCCCGCCAACGTCACCGCCGACGCCGGCTCACACCCAATGCCTTCGGCCCCAATCTCCGCCTTGGCCAGCGCAATCTCGCGCTCCGACACCTGCTCGCACCAGCCTCCGGTCGACACCAGAATTCGCACCGCCTTCTTCCACGACGCAGGATTACCGATCTGAATTGCTGACGCGCGAGTATTCGCCGTCACCGCCTCCAGCGACACGCCCCCATTTGCCTGCATGCTCTGGTACAGCGGATTCGCTCCCTCCGCCTGGATCACGCTGATCTTCGGCACCCGGTGGATGAACCCCAGGTGCATCATCTCCGCGAACCCCTTGCCCAGCGCCGAGCAGTTCGCCAGGTTTCCTCCCGGCACAATAATGTGGTGCGGAACCTGCCACTCGCACTGCTCCAATATCTCGAACGCAGGAGTCTTCTGCCCCTCCAGCCGGTACGGGTTCACCGAGTTCAGCAGGTACACCGGAGCCCGCTGCACGATCTCTCCCAGCACCTTCACGCACCCATCAAAATCCGTCCGCAACTGGATCGTCGTCGATCCATAATCCATCGACTGCGACAGCTTGCCCCACGCAATCTTGCCCTCGGGGATCAGCACCATGCTGCGAAGTCCAGCCCTCGCCGCATACGCCGCCATCGCCGCGGACGTATTCCCCGTAGAAGCGCACGCCACCCACTCATACCCGCTCGCCACCGCCACCGACAGCGCCGCCGTCATGCCCGTATCCTTGAACGACCCCGTCGGATTCATCCCCTGGTGCTTCGCCAGCAACCAGTTCATCCCCATCGCCGCCGCTGCCTTCGGCATCTCGTACAGCGGAGTATTGCCCTCCCGCAGCGTCACAATCCGGTCGTCCGGAACAATCGGCAGCAGGTCACGAAATCGCCACACCCCGCTCTGATCGATCGCCATCGTCGACGTCCGCCGCTCCTGCCAAAGATAGCGCAGAGCTCCAGGGTTGGGACGGTTCTTCGACACCGGACGACTGGCCGAATACACTTCACTGGAACCAGCGCTCTCAGGAGCACCCTCGCTCCACGGGTATTCAACTTCAAACAGGTCGCCACATGTCCGGCAACGAAAATTACTCTGCGCATCCTTTGCGGCAATTCGCTCGCCGCATCCGGTGCATCGAAGGTTATGGAATGACATACTCATGCTTTTCTATAGGGTACCGTAAAGGGCCCTTGCAGCGCACACTCGCAGGGCTTTCTCTGCTGCTCACAATGCTGCTCTTCGTCTACTCCCATTCATCTCCCGCGCAAACTCCCAAAGTCCTCCACGTCGCTGCGGCAGCCGATCTCCAACCCGTTCTGCCCACACTTGCAGCGGCCTATGAGCAAGCCACCGGCGTCAGGATCATCGCCTCCTTCGGCTCCTCCGCCACCCTCACCCAGCAACTGCTCAACGGCGATCCGCAGGACGTCTTTCTCTCCGCCGACTACGTCCATCCCGAACAACTCGTCGCCGCCGGCCTCACCACCGCCGCGCCAACTCCCTACGCCCACGGCGTCCTCGTCCTCTGGGCGCGCAAAGACTCTCCCGCCCAACCCCTCACACTAGACGCCCTCACCAGCCCCAAAGTAACCCGCATCGCCATCGCCAATGGCCTTCAAGCCCCCTACGGCTTCGCCGCCACCCGGGCTCTCGAAAGCCTGCACCTCACCGCCGCCGTCGCAAACAAACTGGTCGTCGCCGAAAACGTCGCTCAGACAGCCCAATTCGCCGAGTCCGGCAACGCCCAGGTCGCCCTCATCTCCCTCACCATCGCTAACTCCCCCCACTTCCGAGCCCTCGGCACCTTCGTTCGCTTCCCCCCCGCAAGCTATCCCGAAATCCGCCAGTGCGCCGTCCTTCTCAAATCCTCCCCAAACCTTCCCGCCGCCCAAGCCTTCCTCAACTGGCTCAGCAGCCAACCCACCCAGCAACGCTTCCCCGCGTTCGGCCTCGATCCCGCCAACTAGCGCAAACTCTCCCAGCAGCCTTTCATCCGGCAAGCTAGACTGACACCACCATGGACTTCGCCGCCCTCGGCCTGACTCTCCGTCTAGCCAGCCTCACCACCCTCTGCCTGCTCCTCGTCGCGACGCCCCTCGCCGCGTGGATCGCCAGTGGCCACACCGTTAGCCGCCGCATCGTGCAAGCCATCGTTGCCCTCCCACTCGTCCTTCCCCCTACCGTCCTCGGCTTCTATCTCCTCGTCGGCCTCGGCCCCGCCACCGCTTTAGGACGAACCCTCATCGCCCTCACAGGCCACCCTCTCGCCTTCACCTTCTGGGGCCTGCTCATCGGCTCCATGATCTACAGCCTCCCCTTTGCCGTCCAGCCCCTCGTCATCGCGTTTGCTTCTATCGACCGCCCCACGCTCGAAGTCGCACAAGTCCTCGGAGCCTCTCCCCTCACCGTCTTCCGCCGCATCACCCTCCCTCTCTCGCGCATGTCCTTCCTCACCGCCGCCGTCCTCACCTTCGCCCACACCGTCGGGGAGTTCGGCGTCGTCCTCATGGTCGGAGGCGACATCCCCGGAGTCACCCGAACCCTCTCCATCTCCATCTACGACCAGGTCCAGGAGCTCCAATACTCCGCCGCCAACCTGACCTCCGCCGCCCTCGTCGCCCTCTCCTTCCTCGCTCTCCTCTTCGTCTATGGTCTCGGCAGAAGGAGGCCCGACATTGTCTAGCCCCGCCCCCCACCACCACGTCGAAGCCGACCTCCGGACCGGCCCCCTCCACCTCCATCTCGCCTTCGATCTCACTGCTCCCTGGACCGTCCTCTTCGGCTCCTCCGGAAGCGGCAAGAGCACCGTCCTCCGCGCCATAGCCGGCCTCTTTCCCAAAGCCTCCATCCACATCACAAGAGGCACTCCCAACGGCCCGCTGGACCTCCAAAGCAGCCACCACTCCATGCCTCCCGAGCAACGCAACCTCGCCTATGCGCCTCAAGGCTCAGTCCTCTTCCCCCACCTCACAGTCCTTCAAAACATTCGCTTCCCCTCCGAAATCAGCCACCAGCCATCCACCACCGCCATCCCGGACATCCCCGACATCCTCACCCTTTTCGACCTGAACTCACTCGCCCACCGCATGCCCCGAGACCTCTCCGGAGGCGAGCGTCAGCGTGTCAATCTCGCCCGAGCCTTCGCCGTACCCGCCCCCCGCCTCTTCCTCCTCGACGAGCCCTTCAGCGGAGTCGATCGCGCAATGCGAGACACCCTCCTCCCCCGGATGCAGCAACACCTTACCCGCCTCGGCATCCCCGTCCTCTCCGTCACCCACGACGTCGAAGAAGCCCTCCTCCTCAACGCCGAAGTCATCCGCCTCCACCAGGGCCTGGCCACCAATCAAGGCCCAGTCGCGCGCGTTCTCGCCGACGAGCGCGCAGCCATGCTCAAAGTCCTCAACACCTAGCCCGGCACCACCTAGCCTAGCAGCACAGGTTCCCGTTCCAGGGTTATCCCGAACCGCTCCTCCACTCCACGCACAATCTCCTGCTGCAGCCGCTCGATATCAGCACAGGTAGCTCCCCCACGATTGGTCAGCGCCAGCGTATGCCGGGTAGAAATCCCCGCCGCTCCCTCCCCGCACCCCTTCACAAATCCCGCCTGCTCCAGCAACCACGCCGCCGGAATCTTCACCTTCCCCTCACCAGCAGGCCAATGCGGAACCTTCTCCACCTCCACCCCCGCCGCAACACCCACGCGCTCCACCATCTCCTCCCCCACAATCGGGTTCTTGAAGAACGATCCAGCGCTCCGGCAATCCGCCTCCCCCTCCACCAGCAGCATCCCCTTCTCGTGCCGAATCTCCCGCACCACCTTCGCAACCTCTCGCAGCGAAGGCCGCTCCCCACCACTCAGCCGCTTCTGCAGATCCGCATAGCGCAGATTCGCCTCTCCCCCCAGCCGCAGCCGAAACCTCACCCGCGTCACAATGTACCTCCCCGGCTCATCCGTATTGAACAAGCTCTCGCGATACCGAAATCTGCAATCCGCCTTACTCAACTCCACCCACTCCATCGACTCTCGATCAAACGCCCGCACCGACTCAATCGTCTCCGCCACCTCCTGCCCGTAGGCCCCCACATTCTGCACCGGAGTGCCCCCCACCGACCCCGGAATCCCCGCCAAACACTCCACCCCAGCCAGTCCTTTCTCAATCGCGTACTCCACAAACCCATCCCAAACCTCACCCGCCCCCGCGCTCAAACATCCCTCCCCGCAGCCCTCGATCCCCTCCAACTTGATCTGCAGCACCAGCCCCTCAAACCCCTCGTCCTTCACCAGCAAATTGCTTCCCCCACCCAGCACAAACAGCCTCACCCCACGCTCCCGAGCCCATACCACCGCTTCGGCAACCTCTTTCTCCTCAACCGCCACGGCAAAATACCGCGCCCGCCCCCCAATCCCCAGCGTCGTAAACGGGGCAAGCAAAACATCTTCGCGAATCGTCAATCCATCCATCACCGCTTCGAGACTACATCAGCCCGTGCCCGACAAAACGTTTTGTTGCGACCAAACCCGGCAACGTACAATCAAAACAACAGAAGTTCAGTTCCACCCAGTTCAGGAGGCAACACGATGTACCCAGAGTTGATGCTCATTCCGATGCGCGAAGAGTTGACCAAAGCCGGAGTCCTAGAAGCCCGTTCCGCCGCTGAAGTAGACGAAGCCCTCGCCAAACCCGGAACCACCATGCTCGTCGTGAACTCCATCTGCGGTTGCGCTGCAGGTAAGATGCGCCCCGGCGTCCGCCTCGCCCTCCAGCACTCCACCAAGCCTGACCAGACCATTACCGTCTTCGCCGGCCAGGATCGAGACGCCACCGAGCGTGCCCGCAGCTACTTCCAGGGCCATCCCCCCACGTCTCCCGCCATCGCCATCCTGCGCGACGGCCAACTCATCTACCTCCTCCAGCGCTCCGCTATCGAAACCTCGACCGCCCCAGCCATCGCCCAGGAACTGGCTCGTGCCTTCGATACCTACTGCGCTAAGTCTGTAGCCTAAACTTCGCTTCAAATCACACTCCCGCGCGGGTGGCTTTGGCCATCCGCGTTTTGTTTCGTTCGCTTTTCTTTCCACAGCAATTTTTCTCAGAACGTTAACTATTCGAATAATTTGCCGATACAGATGGCATGGCCGCACTTCATCGAATGCCCGCGCTCTCTATGGCAGAACCCAAAGCGCCACTCGAAGCCCCGACCCCATCCCCGTCCCCGGGAGTATGGATGCTGGGCTCCAGTGCCGCGATTACGCTATTGCGCGGCCAGATTCATCGGGTTGCCCCCCACTTTCGAACAGCCCTCCTGACCGGGGAACGAGGTTGCGGAGACGTTACAGCCGCGCACATCCTCCATCAACTCTCGCCCCGCAGCCAATACCCGTTCCGCGAACTCACCCCCGCCTATGCCCAATTCCGCTTCAGCGCGCGCCCCGTACACGCACCGGTGGCGGAGGAAGGTATGTTCTATCTGCCCCGTCCGGAGAGCCTCTCGCATGACGTTCAGACCGCCCTTCTTCGTCTCCTCCGCGAGCGTGGTTCACAAGCGCCACGCATCGTAGCCTTTGCAGAGCGAGGCCTTCGCCCCCTGGTCACAACCTCTGGCTTCTCAGCCGAGCTCGCCGACTCTCTCGAAGCTCTGCACATCACGCTCCCCTCCCTGCGAGAGCGCAGCGACGATATCCCCGAGCTGCTCTCCCGGCTCCTCCAGGAGCTCGCGACGAATCTTCAGCGAACCCCACCCATGCTCGCCCCGGAGCTGCTGGATGCCGCAAGAAAATCTCCCTGGCCCGGCAACTTCCCCCAGATGCAAGCCGCCGTTCAGGGCCTCATGGAACTCACCGGCAAATCAGTGCTGCACGCCGCCGATCTCCGCTCTGTCCTCGGCACTGTCACCCAGCCGCTTCCCCTGGATCGAAACGAGATTCGAATGGTCTCCCTCGACAAGATCATCCAGGAACACATTCGAGCCATCCTCTTCGCCTGCAACGGCAACAAGCTACGAGCTGCGGACATCCTCGGCATCAGCCGCTCCACCCTCTATCGCATGCTCGAAACCCAAGCCGAGCCGATACATTCTTCCCCCTCCATGAAGGCACAGGCCTGACCCACCCCGCAGTCCTGCTCTCGGTCGCACATTCACGCACTTACGCCTACCCGGGCGCCTGCACCAATCTCCAGCCGCATTTGCTGGCACGCATCGCCCCACCATTTGATAGCCTTGCAGCATGACCTCCACTCAGATCCCGGGCCACGCCGACGCCGCCACCACCTCTCTTCGCATTGCCATCCTCGGCACCGGCAAAATGGGAGGGATTCTGGTGCAGGCCTTTCTCCGCCGCGGCCTCATTTCCCCTGAAAATATCACCGCGACAGTTGCCCACGAAGCCCGAGCCCAGGCCCTCAGCAAGCAGTTTGGTATCTCCGTCATCACCGATAACCTCCAGGCCGCACAGGCCGCCGACGTCATTCTTCTTGGCGTCAAGCCTCAACAGTTGGACGACGTCGTCCGCGGTATCGCTCCTGCACTCACCCCAGGCAAGCTACTCATCTCCTTTGCCGCGTCCGTAAAGACCAGGGCAATCGAACAAGCGGCCGGAGGAACCTTCTCCGTCATCCGCGCCATGCCCAACACTCCAGCCATGGTCGGAGCAGGCATCACCGCCATCTGCCGCGGCACCTACGTCTCCGACGACCAGCTCGCTCTGGCCCAGCAGATCTTCACCACCGTTGGCCGCACCGTCATCGTCGACGAAAAGCACATGGACGCCGTCACCGGCCTCTCCGGCTCCGGCCCCGCCTTCCTCTACATCATCATCGAAGCCCTCGCCGAAGCCGGAGTCAACGTCGGCCTCCCCCGCGACATCGCCACCCTCCTCGCCGCCCAGACCACCTTCGGCTCCGCCAAGATGGTGCTTGAAACCGGCTCCCACCCCGCCCTCCTCAAAGACGAAGTCACCACTCCGGCAGGCTGCACCGTCGAAGGCATCCTCGAGCTAGAAGAAGGAGGCGTCCGCGTCACTCTCATCAAAGCCGTGAAGCGTGCCACCGAACGAGCCCGCGAACTAGCCAACAGCTAACCCCCCGGCGCTCGTACAATCAGAATCATGAGCAGCACCGCCGTTCCCATCTCGACCACAGCCAAGGCCAACCCCAGCAACGCACTTCCCCTCTACGCCGCAACTGTCGTCGCGTTCATGGTGCTCGTCATCCTCGAGGGAGCCTTCGTCCGAGCCACCGGCTCAGGTGCCGGCTGCGGCAATCACTGGCCGCTCTGCAACGGCGACTTCTTCCCCCACCATCCTCGCCTCACTACCATCATCGAGTACACCCACCGTTCCATGACGGGCGTCTGCACCACCATGGTCGCCGTTCTCATCGGCTGGACCTTCCTCGCCCGACCCACCGGCTATCCAGGCGGCGCCCGCGCCCGCCGCGCCTCCGTTTGGTCCGGCATCCTCCTCCTCACCGAAGCCCTCCTCGGGGCCCTGCTCGTCAAAGGTGGCTACGTCGAAAACAACGCCTCCAACATGCGTGTCTTCATGCAGTGCGTCCACTTCACCAACACCATGCTTCTGCTGGCCGCGATCACCATCACCTGGTGGTGGCTACGCGATCGCACCCCTACGCTCGACCTTCGCCCCCTCGCCCGCCCCGCCGCCTGGCTGGCTCTGGCAGCAACCATCTTCGTCGGCGCCACAGGCTCGGTAGCCGCCCTGGCCGACACCATCTTCCCCTCCACCTCTCTGCAAACCGCCTTCGTCCAGGACTTCGCCGCCAACTCACCGCTGCTCGTACGCATGCGCTGGGTCCATCCTGCAACGGCCCTGATCGCTCTAGCCTGCGCCATCTGGCTCGCTCTGCAACTTCGTAGCAAGCTCGGCCGCTGGGTCCTTGCCCTCATCGCCGCACAACTCGTCCTCGGAGCAGCAGACGTGCTCCTCCTCGCTCCAACCTGGATGCAGATCCTCCATCTACTAGGAGCCGATCTATATTGGATCGCCCTCGTAGCCGCCTGCATCACGGTCCTTGCACCCGAACCCTCCAACACTACTGCGGCGGCGTAGCAGAATCTCCGTCCATCTTGTGCACGACCTTCTTGGTTCCGGCAGCAGTCTTGTGATATGCCCTCGTACTCACATCCGCCGTCTTGTGCGCAGCAACCTTGGTCCCATGCACCGTATCCCGCGTCGCTACCTTCGTGCCATGCACCGTGTCTCTCGTAACGACCTTGGTCCCATGCACCGTATCGTGCGCAACGGTCTTGCTCGCTTGAGCCGTATCGTGGCCAGCATCCTTCATATCCTGACCAACCGTCTGCGCCTGCGCTCCGCTCACCGTCAACAAAACAGCGAACGTCATCCC
>JAJYCQ010000007.1 GCA_021778315.1 Acidobacteriota bacterium
CAACGTAGCGCGGGAAATCTGGAGGAGGATGGAACAGCAAGAACGGGAAGCCGTAAACATCCCCTGAACGATGTTCACGTATTGTTCACATGGTTAAAACACTGACTCTTTGGTTGCCGCTAAGTCTTTTAGAATGTGGTGGCCAGAGACGGGATCGAACCGCCGACGCCGGCCTTTTCAGGGCCGCGCTCTACCACTGAGCTATCTGGCCTTGGCAATGTTGATCCCGACGCGCGGCCAAGTCCGCCCGTCGATTCGTGCGTTTCGCTTCGCCTGCCTGTCGAGGAGGGAAATACAGACCCGTCGGATGACGGCATCTTCGAGAACGTCGAATCACAGTATAGCAATCCCTTCGCCTCCCGCCAAACTGCCTCCTGTATTCTTTGGAGAACTCCACGCAGGACCCAGGCAGGTACGTATGATTCGCGCTCGCATCACTCTCGCTCTCTTCCTTGGAACGGCCCTGATTTGTGCGCGCGCCGCAACTCCCTCTGCGACTGCGCTATCTCCCGGCGAAGTCCGCGCTACTCGCGCCATGGAGACAGCAAGGAAGATCGGCCCCGGCGAGCTCTACGCTTTCCTCAGGTCCTTTCCCAAGGGCGCGGATCTGCACATGCATCTCTCTGGCGCCATCTATGCGGAGACTTTTCTCGCTGAGGCGGTTAAGCAGAACCTCTGCGTTGACCCCGAAGCTCTGAAGCTCGCTGCGCCGCCGTGCAGTAAGCCTCTCATCCCCGCTAACGACGCAGTCGCTGACCAGCCTCTCTACGACAAGCTCATCGACGCGATGTCCATGCGAAGCTACGTGCCATCGTCCGGATGGAGCGGCCACGACCAGTTCTTCGCTACCTTTTCACGCTGGGGGGCGCTCGAGAAGGCGACCGCCGGCGAATGGCTCGACGAAGTCGCTACTCGTGCCGCCGCGCAGAACGAGCAGTACCTCGAGATCATGCAGACCCCCAGCTTCGGCCACGCGGCGGCGCTAGGATACAAGATTGGCTGGCCCGCTGTTCGCGATGATAACTACAAAACAGAGTTTGCAGCACTGCGAGAAAAACTTATCAACGCTGGTTTGCGTGACGAAGTTTCGATCGATGAAAAAGAGCTAGCGGATGCAGAACACAGGCGCGACGAGATCGAGACCTGCCATGATGATCCGCCCTTACCTCCTAGCCCCGAAGGCGATCATGGCTACGGTGTTGCTTGCGCGATTCGCATCCACTGGCTCTACCAGATCCTCCGCGGCTACCCACCGCAACAAGTCTTCGCGCAAACTCTGCTCGGCTTTGAGGTGGCGAGTGCCGACCCCGACGTCGTTGGAATCAACTTCGTCATGCCCGAAGACGGCCGCATTTCGATGCAGGACTACCACCTCCAGATGCAGATGCTCGATTATCTGCATAGCATCTATCCGAACGTCCGCATCAGTCTGCACGCTGGGGAACTCGCTCCTGGCCTCGTCCCCCCTGCGGGCATGAGCTTCCATATACGCGAGGCCATCGACCTCGGCCATGCCTCGCGCATCGGCCACGGCGTCGATGTGCTCTACGAAGACGATGCTCCGGCCCTCCTTAAAGAGATGGCCGATAAGCACGTCATGGTGGAGATTAACCTCTCCTCAAATGCGGGCATCCTCGGCATCGAGGGCAAGGACCATCCGCTCACCGCCTACCGCGCCGCCCACGTTCCCTGGGCCCTCTCCACCGACGACGAAGGTGTCTCCCGCATCGACCTCACCCACGAGTACGTCCGCGCCGCCGACGAGCAGGGCCTCTCCTACCTCGACCTCAAGCGCTCCGCCCGCACCTCCCTCGAGCATGCCTTCCTCCACGGCGAAAGCCTCTGGCAGCATCCCGACGACTTCACTACCAGGAAGGCCGACTGCCCAGCAACCGTCTCCGAACATCCGCGACTCAGCGGACGGTGCTCGGACTTCCTCAATGCGAACGAGAAAGCCGCGCAGGAATTTGAACTCGAGCGCCGCTTCGCCGCCTTCGAAGCCACCATTCACTAGCCCCGTAAGCCGCTCGGTGCGCTAGACTGAATCCCGCCACAGATCCCAAGATTTGCTGTCACGAAAGAAGGATTTCCGATGAAGCGTGTTCTCTCCGTGGTGCTCCAGTTGATTCTGTTCCTGGTTGTCTTCCTGGTCGGTTCGCTTCTGCCCGCGGCCAACGTCCTCCCCATGCTCAGCGTTAGCGTGGGTGCTGGCAGGGTCTTCGTGTACGACGGCGTGCTCCTGATGCTGGCACTCTACGTGTTGATTCTGCTGATCGCTGCTGCACGCAGGAAGATTTATGTGGCCTGGCAGAATCCAACGCTGGCAGTGATCCTCGCTTTGATTCTAGGACTTGCGATGAAGTTCGGCTTCAAAAGCATCTGAGAGTCGGCCTGAAGATGAACAAAATTACAGTCTTTCAGGTCATCAAACTATGCACGGGTATAGAGGTTGGAACGTAATAAGAAGAGTGCATCCGCCCACTTTCCAAAATAAACCTTGGTAGAATAGAGCCACCTGACTTATCACGATCAGCGCACGCCGACGCTTCAGTTTACTGATCCTTTGGTCGCTAGTTGTCGATAACATCGGGTAGCTTGGGTAGTTTCTCTTCCAAGACCTCGGCTTTGAAAAGGATCCTCCCCAGATCATGAGTCTTACCTCCCCCACCCACCCCGTTTCGTTACCCTTCGACATTTCAGACCGCAAAATCGCCTACTTCTCCATGGAGATTGCGCTCGCCAAGACTTTGCCAACCTACTCCGGAGGTCTCGGCATGCTCGCCGGTGATTCGCTTCGCTCGGCTGCGGATACCGGTGTGTCCCTGGTGGCGGTCTCCCTGGTGCACCGTCGCGGCTACTTCGAGCAGCATCTCGACGGCTCTGGCCAACAGACGGAGAGCGACGTGGTGTGGTCGCCTGAGACCACGCTTCCTTCTGCCGAACAGACCATTTCGATTCAGATGCAGGGTCGCGCTCTTCAGCTTCGCGCCTGGCGCTTTGATGTCATCGGCGTCACCGGCCACATCATTCCGGTCTTTCTGCTGGACGCAGACATAGAGGGCAATGACCCCTGGGACCGTCGCCTTACCGATCATCTCTATGGTGGTGACACGTACTATCGGCTCTGTCAGGAGACGATTCTCGGCCTTGGCGGTATCCATCTGCTTCATGCGCTTGGATGCCAGCCCGAAGTTTGCCACATGAACGAAGGCCATGCCGCTCTGCTGACGATCGGCCTCCTGGAAGCTCGTCTCGCCCCTGCTCCGTTGTCCTCAGCCAGCGAGGCTGACGCAGAAGCGATCCGGCAGCGGTGCGTCTTTACGACCCACACGCCGGTCCCCGCGGGCCACGATAAGTTTGGGCTGGATCAGATGATGCATGTCCTCGGACAGGAGCGGTCGGCTACCATCGAACGCTTTGGCTGCCTGCACAATGAGCTGCTCAACATGACGTACCTCGCGCTGCGTTTCTCGCGCTACGTCAACGGTGTATCGATGCTCCACGGCCAGGTTTCGCAGCAGATGTTCCCGGAATATCCGGTCCATGCGATCACCAACGGCGTGCATGCGGCGACCTGGCTATCGCAGCCTTTCCAGGAACTGCTGGACAAAGAAATCCCTGCATGGCGTCACGATAACCAATACCTTCGCTCGGTATACGGCATTGAGTCCGAGGTGATCGACGCGACTCACGCACTGGGCAAGCAACGGCTGTTCGCGACGGTGAAGGAGCGGACCGGGGTAGACCTTGATCCGACCTTGCTCACATTGGGTTTTGCACGCCGCGTCGCGACCTATAAGAGAGCCAATCTACTATTGCAATCGCCGGAGCGACTGGTTGAGATCGCCAATAAGATTGGTGGCCTGCAGATCCTGATGGCCGGCAAGTCCCATCCTGCGGACAATGCCGGCAAGGGCCTCATCCGCGAGATTTTCGCGGCTGCTGCCAGGCTCGATTCCAGCAAGCTTCGGATCTTGTATCTCGAGAATTACGACTGGGAACTCGGCGAGCAACTGACCAACGGAGTCGACGTCTGGCTCAACACGCCGTTGCGTCCGTATGAGGCGTCGGGTACCAGCGGCATGAAGGCCGCCATCAACGGCGTGCCCAGCCTCAGTGTGATGGATGGCTGGTGGATCGAGGGCTGCGCGGAGAATGTAACCGGCTGGTGCATCGAGAACAGCGAAGATGAGGCGATTCAGGCGGGCCGGCTCTACGACAAGCTTGAGAATGCTGTGGCTCCGCTCTACGCCGACAAGGCTCGCTGGGCCGAGATGCGGAGGCATTGCATCGCCATCAACGGGACCTTCTTCAACACGCATCGCATGCTTGGCCAATACGTTGCGAACGCTTACTTCCCGCCATCGGCGTCGATTCCCGCTTCCAACCAGGTGGTAGTCAACGACGAAGTATCCCAGACCGTTCTGGCCTAGCGCCAACGAGAACCGGCCAAGCCTGCCGTGCGACGAAAGGCTCAGGAGACACCCATGCAAGTAGGCGACCTCGTAGAAAACTTCACGCTGCCCGATCAGGACGGCAACACCGTCAGCCTTACCGACTTCGCGGGCAAACCTGTCGTCCTGTTCTTCTATCCCAAGGCAGACACGCCCGGCTGCACTATCGAGGCCTGCGGCTTTCGCGATCACTTCAAGAAACTGCAGAAAGCTGGCGTTGTGGTCCTCGGCATCTCGCGTGACACCGTCAAGGCACAGAAGAAGTTCGCCGATAAGTATGACCTGCAGTATCCGCTGCTCGCCGACGCCGACCAGACCATCTGCAATCGTTTCGGCGTCATCAAAGAAAAGAATATGTACGGCAAGAAGGTCACGGGCATCGAGCGCACAACCTACGTGATTGGCCCAGATCAGAAGCTCGTGCATGAGTTCAACAAGGTGAAGCCCGAAGGCCACGCCGAAGAAGTTCTCGCGCTGTTGAAGAAGTAAGCATGATCAGCACGGGCATCCCCGGAGAGCTGGTGCTAGGTGGCGCTGCCGCCGTCGTCGCCGCAACCGCCGCCTGCACGTTGACCTACGCTGCGCTCAGCCCGGGCTCTCAACTCTTCGGCCACACGATTATCGCGGGCAACAATCCAAACGAAGTCGCGCTCACCTACGACGATGGCCCGAACGACGTCGCCACCGACGCGCTCCTCGACCTCCTTGCTCACTACAACGCTCACGCTACGTTCTTCATGATCGGCCGCTTCGTGCGTCAGCGGGAGGATATCGTCCGTCGCGTCCACGCCGCCGGCCATCTCATCGGCAACCACACCCAGACGCATCCGTGGCTAAGTTTTCAGTCCTCCAGGGTCATTCGCGAGGAGCTCCGCTCCTGCAACGAGGCGCTCGAGGATGCTCTTGGCGCTCCCGTGCACTACCTCCGCCCTCCCCACGGAGCGCGCCGTCCTGCTGTCCTTCGCGTCGCCGAGGAGCTTGGCCTCAAGCTCGTCCAGTGGAACTCCATGGGTTACGACTGGCAGCCCATCACCGCTGATCGCATTCTCTCTCACGTCGAGCGTGGCCGCCAGCGCGCGCAGCGTCATCACACCGGAGCCAATATCCTCCTTCACGACGGCCATCAGCAGGGTATTGGCACCGATCGAAGCGCAACCGTCGAGGCTACCGCCAGGCTTCTTGACCGCTTTGCCAGCGAGGGCACGCGCACCGTCACCGTAGACGCATGGACGTAATCATCCGCCGTGAGTCCTCTAAATTGTGAAGTGAACTGGGAAAGATGGTGCGCCCGAGAAGATTCGAACTTCTGACCTACAGCTTCGGAGGCTGCCGCTCTATCCAGCTGAGCTACGGGCGCATGCTATTAGCCTAGCAGAAACCACCGTCTCAGGAATACCCAGTGTCAACCATCAACCGCATCGGAGTAGGATACTGCCATGAGAATACTCGTCCGCTGTAGCACGCTCGTCCTCGCCTTCGCTTCCGTCGCCACCCTTGGCGCGTCCGCCCAGATGTCCAATATGGACAAGCCCGCCAAGCAGGATGCCGGCTCGGCCAAGCCGCTGGCCAGCCCGGCCGCCATGGCCGAAACCACGATCGACGGCGCCAAGATCACCATCCATTACAACTCGCCCGCCATGCGGGGCCGCAAGATCATGGGCGACCTCGTCCCCTACGGCAAGGAGTGGCGTACCGGAGCAAACCCTGCCACCACCCTCGTCACCACGGGCAACCTCAAGATCGGAACCCTCACCGTTCCCGCCGGAACCTATACCCTCTTCACCCTCCCCGCCGCTCCTGGTACCCCCTGGCAACTGATCGTCAGTAAGAAGACCGGTGAGTGGGGCATCCCCTACCCCGCGGGCAATGATCTCGGACGCACGCCGATGCACGGTGCCACACTGCCCGGCCCGCAGGAATCCATGACTATCAGCTTCGAGAAGACCACGAAGCACTCTACCGAACTCCACATCAAGTGGGAGACCACCGACGAGTCCGTCAAAATCGAAGCAGCGAAGTAACTCTGCTTCATCACGGAACGCGAAGGCCTGCTCGTGCGAGCAGGCCTTTTGCATCAGGCCTTCACGCTCTGCACGATCCCCTTGGCCCGTAGCCCCGCTTCAGCCTGCGCAAAATAATCCTCCACCGCGCCCTGCGTTTTGATCCACGCGATATATCGCCCGATGCCTTCCTCCATCGTCACCAGAGGTTCATACCCGATCATCCGAATGCGACTGATGTCCGAGATCAGCGATCGAATCTCCCCCGGCCGGAACTCTCCCCGCGCCAGCGGCTCAATCTTTATCCCCAGTTGATCCGCGATAATCCCCGCGAGGTCTCGCACGCTCGTCGCCCTTCCGCTACCGGCATTCACCGGCAGTCCATCGAGCTTGTCCGTAGTCGCCACCAGCAGATTCGCGCGCGCAATATCCTCTACAAAGCATAGATCCCGCGTCTGCCCACCATCCTCATACATCACCGGCGGCTGATGGTTGAGCAGCCGCGTACAGAAGATCGCAATCACCCCCGTATACGGATTGAACAGCGACTGCCGCGGCCCATACGTGCACGAGTAGCGCAGCGCCACTGTCGGAATCCCCGTCTGCTTGCCCCACAGCAGCACCAGCTTCTCCTGATCCACCTTCGTCAGCCCATAAACCGTCTCGCCCCCAACTGGCGCGGCCTCAGGCGTAGCAATACTCACCGTGGCCTTCCCGCAAATCGGACATCGTACCCTGAAATCCCCCGCCCGCAATTGCTCCGCCGGCCGCAGCATCGGAAACACCTCGCCATGCTCCACGCACCGCGCCGCGCCTTCGCTATACACCGCTTGCGAACTCGCAACGACGACCTTCTTCACCGGCAGATTGTGGTCGCGGATAATCTCCAGCATCTGCGCCGTGCCGAAGCTATTGACGAGCACATACTTCGCCATCTCCGGCATATACCCGCCGTAAGCCGCCTCGTGAAACACCACGTCGATATCGGTCAGCGCAGCCCGCATCGTCTCGTAGTCCTGCACAAACCCCTCCACAAACTCGGCCCGGGGATTCACCCACTCCGGCTTCCCAAGCTTGTGCGTTTGCGGTTCAAGATTATCGAGGATGCGCACAGTCCACCCCTCGCACAAAAGCAGGTCGACGATATGAGATCCAATAAGTCCAGCGCCGCCCGTAACCAGCGCCCGTTTCCGATGAGCTTCCATGCAGCCTAGAATACCGAATCAGCCGCCCGTCTGCCCGTGCTGCCCCTCGGTCCTGTCCTCCGCCGTTACCACTCCTTCGCGGCAGTTTCTGGCGTCAGCTCTGTCGCAGCAACCGGAGCCTTCCAGCGCAGAATCGGCTTGCGCGCAGCGGTCGTTTCGTCGAGTCGCTGCAGCCGCGTCGTGTGCGGCGCTGTCTGCACCAGCTCCGGATTCTCCTCTGCCTCGCGAGCAATCTGCTTCAGCGCGTCAATCAACAAATCGAGCTCCTCGCGCGACTCACTCTCTGTCGGCTCAATCATCATCGCGCCGTGCACCACCATCGGGAAGCTGACCGTATAAGCATGAAATCCGTAGTCGATCAGCCGCTTGCCCATGTCGCCCGTCTTCACGCCATTCTTCGCCTGCAGCCGGTCCGAGAACACCACCTCATGCAGCGACCGCGACTTATACGGCAGCTCAAACGTGCCCTCCAGCTTGGCGCGAATGTAGTTCGCATTCAGCACCGCGTCCTCGGTCGTCTGCCGCAAACCATCCGGCCCGTTCGCCAGGATGTACGCCAGCGCGCGGATGAACATCCCGAAATTTCCGTACCACGCCCGCACACGCCCAACGCTCTGCGGCCGGTTGTACTCCAGCCCCAGCGATCCATCTGCATTCGTCTTCAACACCGGCGACGGCAGGAACGGCTCCAGAATTTTCTTGCAGGCCACCGGCCCCGACCCCGGACCACCACCACCATGCGGCGTCGAAAACGTCTTGTGCAAATTCAAATGCATCACGTCCGCACCAAAGTCGCCCGGCCGCGTCTTGCCCACCAGCGCATTCATATTCGCGCCGTCCATGTAGAGCAGCGCGCCCTTCGCATGCAAAATATCGGCAATCTTATGAATGTCCGACTCGAACACTCCAATCGTCGAAGGATTCGTCAGCATCAGCGCGGCCACATCTTCATCCACCATCCGCTCGAGCTCCGCCAGGTCCACCATTCCAAGCTCATTCGACTTCAGATTCGCAACCTCATACCCGCAGATCGCCGCCGTCGCCGGATTCGTCCCATGCGCAGAGTCCGGAACGATAATCTTTCGCCGGGGATTGCCATTCGCCTCGTGGTACGCGCGAGCCAGCAAAATCCCCGTAAACTCTCCCTGCGCGCCCGCCGCTGGCTGCAGCGTAATCGTGTCCATGCCCGTAATCTCGATCAGGCAATCCGACAGCATCTTCATAATCCCCAGCGCGCCTTGCGACAACGCCTCCGGCTGATACGGATGCGCTTCTGCGAGCCCCTCAAGTCTGGCAACTGTTTCGTTGATCCGAGGGTTGTACTTCATCGTGCAGCTCCCCAGCGGATACATCCCCAGATCAATCGCATAGTTCCACGTCGAGAGCCGCGTGAAGTGCCGAATGATCTCAATCTCACTCAACTCCGGCATCGCCCCAAGATCATCGGTCCGCACCGCATCGCCCAGCAGGGAAGCCACATCCACCGCCGGCACATCCATCTGCGCCAGCCGATACCCCTTCTTCCCAGCCGACGACTTCTCGAAGATCAAATCTTCGTTCTGATTAACGTGCGTCGTAGCCTTCTTCGGCGTCCCGATAAACTTTGTCTCTACCATAATCTGCCCTCTAGAACTCTTCTTCGTCCTGCCCATCGCCGCTAGCCGAATAACTTCCAGCCTCTGGCCCATCCAACTCTTCTTCCCGCAAACTCAACGCAATTACGGTGCCCGATTCAAACTCAACCGTGAGCGACTCTATCTCCTCGAGCGCTGCCTTCGCAACCATCTCGCCAATCTGCGCGCACAACGCATTCCGATACTCCGGCTCTCCATACGCGATAGAGAAGTCAGCGAGCAACACATGCGGCCACCCGTACAGCGTCAGCATCGGCCCATCAAACCTCAGCCGCAGGTAGTCGCCGACAAACTCCACCGCCGTCAGCTCCTGCCCCTCAATCGCGCTGATATCCATCGCTACTTCGCTCCCACCAGCTCGCGCTCAAACACGCCCGCGCATACTGCCGCAGCCGCATCCATCTGAACCTTCGTCGTTAGCTCGGTCGCACACCACAGCGTCGCGCTCTCGCCCAACTCCGGATACCACTTCGCCAGCGCCAGCCCTCCAACGATCTGCTTTTCCAGCAACTGCGCATTCATCACGTCTGCAGCAACCGCACTCGTCAACACAAATTCATGGAACCGCGGCGTGCCATCGAACATGGTCTTTGCACCGCTCGCAAGCAGCGACTTCCGCAAGTAAGCAGCCTTCGCCAAGTTCTGCGCGGCCAACTCCTGCAGTCCCTGCTTGCCATACACCGTCATGAAAATCGTCACCATCAGCGCAACCAGCGCCTGGTTCGTACAAATATTCGACGTAGCCTTCTCGCGCCGAATATGCTGCTCGCGCGTGCTTAGCGTCAGCACCCATCCGCGCTTGCCATGGCTGTCCTTGGTCTCGCCGACCAACCGCCCGGGCATCTGCCGCAGGAACTTCTCCTTGCACGCAATCACGCCGCAGTACGGTCCGCCAAATCCCACCGCAACGCCAAAGCTCTGCGCCTCGAGCGAAACAATATCAGCCTCCACCGGAGCTTTGACGGCGCCAAGCGAAACGGCCTCGGCAATCGATACGATCAAAAGCGCGCCCTTCTTATGCGCAATCTCTGCAATGGCCGCCACATCCTCAATCGTGCCAAAGAAGTTCGGCGACTGGATCAGCACCGCAGCCGTCTCCGACGTAATCGCGTTATCCAGCGCGGCCAAATCCACACGCCCTGTTTCCGCAACATAGCCAACTTCAGTGATCGGAATCTCCTGGTGCTTGGTCACCGTCGCCATCACTTCGCGATACTCAGGGTGCACCGTCCGCGCCACCACTGCGCCCTGTCGCCCCGTCACGCGGCAAGCCATCAGCACCGATTCCGCAGCGCCTGTCGACCCGTCATACATCGACGCGTTCGCAATCTCCATCCCCGTCAGCTCACAGATCATCGTCTGGAACTCGAACATCGCCTGCAGCGTGCCCTGCGAAATCTCCGGCTGATAGGGCGTATAGCTGGTCAAAAATTCCCCGCGCTGCACCAGCGAATCAATAATCACCGGACGATAATGCCGATACGCTCCCGCACCAAGAAAGCTCGCGAAGAGCTTGCCCGCAGGCTGTGCCGCCAGCTCCGCAGCATCGCCGCTGGCAATGTTTGCAGCGAACGCACGGAAGCGGTCTAGCACCTCAGACTCGGAGTGCTGGCGCGGAATATCGAGGTCATGGGTAAGCCGGTATTCGGCAGGAATCGTCTCGAACAAACTCTCGATCGACGGGACACCGATATCGGCGAGCATCGCCTCGCGATCGGCTGGCGACTTAGGCAAATAACGCATGAAGGAACCCTCTTGCAATGAAATTCTGGTTAGTGTCCGGTCTCTTCCGCTACGAACTTCTCGTAGTCGGCAGCTGACAGCAGCGCGCCCACTTCATCGGCACTCTTCACTGCGACCTTGATGATCCAGGTTTCGTTGGCCGCTGCGTTGATCGTCTCGGGCGCGGTGTTTAGCGACTCATTGATGGCGCTTACGCTCCCAGTTACGGGGGAGTACAAATCACTCACCGCCTTCACCGACTCAACCGAGCCGAACGTCGATCCAGCCTGAATCTCCTGGCCAATCTTCGGCAGTTCGACGAACACAATATCGCCCAGCGAACCCTGTGCGTAGTCAGTAATGCCGACCGTGGCAATGTCGCCCTCAAGCAGCAGCCACTCGTGCGATTTGGAGTAACGGTATTTCTCCGGATAGCTCATGAAAGTCCTCAAAAATTTAGATCGTTCCATAACAATTGTAGGCAGCACAGCGGTGGAAAGCGAACGGCGGCTGCTAACCGCCCGAAGCATCTAGCTAAGGGGAGTAGTGATGACCGGTGAAGAAACCTTTGGCCGCTTGTAGAAGGGCGTCGGCACCACGACCGCCTTGACCATCTGGCCGCGAATCTCAACCGCGACCTCGGTTCCCAATTCGATGAACGCAATCGGTACATACGCCAGCGCGATGTTTTTCTTCAGGAACGGTGCAGGTGACCCGCTGGTAATCTCGCCGATGCGCGTCCCATCCAGCGAAAATACCGGGTAGCCATCGCGGCCAATACCGCGTTCCACCATCTCCAGCCCCACCAGCCGCTTTGTCGGACCACCGTTTATCTGGACCTCCAGCAGCGCCTCGCGGCCGATAAAGTCGATGGCCCCTTCAGGCTCCCTGCCCAGCTTGCAATAACGCCCCAGGTTGGCCTCAAGGACGTTAAGGCTGTCAGAAATCTCATGTCCATACAGCGCCATTGCCGACTCCAACCGCAGCGTATTCCTCGCTCCCAGCCCACACGGCATGATGCCAAACTCCTCGCCCGCAGCCAGCACTTCCGCCCACACGCCCGCGCTGGTCGGCTCATCCGACGGCACATAAATCTCAAACCCGTCCTCGCCCGTATACCCGGTTCGTGCGATGAGCACGTTATACAGGCCGCAGACCTTGCCCCATGTAAACCAGTAGTTTTTGATCGGCGCGAGGTCAACGTCGGTGAGCTTCTGCAGCGTCGCGGCGGCTTTCGGCCCTTGGATCGCAATCTGGGTGTAGTAATCGCTGACGTTCGTCACATGCACTCCGCTCATGCTACCCACGGACTGCCGTACCCACTGCACGTCCTTCTCGCGCGTCCCAGCGTTGATCACCAGCAAGTAGTCATTGTCGCTGAGCTTATGCAGGATCAGATCGTCCACAAACGTTCCATTTGGATACAGCATCGCGGTGTAGTGCGCCTGCCCGATCTGCAGCTTCGAAGCGTCGTTCATCAGCAGCTTCTGCACGGCGGCCAACGAGTTCGGCCCGCGCAACTGGATGTCGCCCATGTGCGATACGTCGAAGATCCCAACTCCAGTCCGCACCGCCATATGCTCTTCAATCAGCCCGCGATACTGCACCGGCATGTCCCATCCGCCGAAGTCCACCATCTTCGCCTTATGATCGCGATGGACAGAGTTCAGTGCAGTACGGTGAAGTTGAGATGGGGCCAGAGTTGCGGAGCTGTCAGTCATAGGAGTGTGCCTTCCTCGGCTGCAATGCGCATGTTCCGCCGCCTGCAACCACTTCAAACGATAACAAACCGCGAGCCTGACCGCTAACCAGCACCTTCGCGTCACCGTATTCATGACGCGGTTTTTGAAGGCATTGTTACAGCATTTATGCTGAATTCCTAATGCCTTTCACGTCGGTATGCGCGGACGAAGTTGCTGACCGCAAAGTAAGCAAAGCCAAGGAATGCCGCCAGCTGCAGATAGAAAACGGCTGCGGTGTGCGAGTGAATCGGCAGTCGAATAGCTCCTCGTTGCTTCCACAAACCCTGTGATAGGAAGAGCGCGATCAGCATAAAGAATGAACCTGTAACCTGCAGCCACAACACGCTGGAAAATCGTGCCACGGGCGAGAGAACGGACCGTCCGAGCTTGCCGGCATGCTTCTGCGTCTGGGCAACCGTCCGCCGCGTCTCAACCACGCGCTCGACCACCCTCGAGACCGTGGGCTGTGGCGTCGACGACCGACTCGCCGGGCGCGACGGGCCTGCCGCAGATGGATTGGGGGAGCTCGCCGCGTCCGCCGCCTTCAGCAGCGACTTCGCCGCATGGCGGGCACCGTACCCCAAAGCGCGACCGAATCGAACCCTGTCCATAGTGCAACCAGTGTACTGTCCCGAGGTTCTTTCCCGCCCAAGTTCTACCCAGCAGACGTTGTGCTCCGCTTCTGCATCCAAACACCCGTGGCGCGCATTGTGATAATGATGAATAGAAGGGGCTGTGTATGAAGAAGCTGGTTTGGTTGGTGGGTGGGATGGCGGCAGCGACGGTAGGGTTTCTGGTCTGGGATGCAAGACGCGTCAAACCGGTCGAAGAGTTGGCGCATCGCCTGGAAGAAGCCTGGGCCGATCACCATACGGTCGTGTAGCGAGCTTCATCCTCTGGAAATCTTTCCCTTTTCCGGTGTACAGAGGACTTGGCTTCTACTACGGCATCAGCGTAGTCTTAGATCAGTCAACACCCGCAGATGCCGTTCCCTCTGACGTTCGCAGGGAATACCCAATGCGTGGGATGGGCATTCCAGCTAGCAGTGAATTCAAGGCTTTTCCAAAAAGCTTGTTTCCGAAGAACGGGGAGGTGGCATTGAATCAGCAGGTCAAAGACCTTATCCAGAAACTGGGCGAAGCGATCCACGAGTCGGTCAGCGAATCCGATCAGATCTCCGGAGTAGTTCGCGAGATACGCGAGCAGGGGTTCGACGTGTTGCTGATGCTCGAAGCGACCATTGGCCTCAATGAGGTTGAGGATGACGCCGAGGAAGTGGACGTTGACGAGGGAACCGAGGCCGAACCAGGCCCCTTTACCCGCCACGATCTCACTTTCCTGAAGTCGCTTCGCATCACCACCGAGGAAGTCGAGGCCACCGACACCTCTTCTCCGCAGCTGCCAAAACCGGCGCGTCAGGAATCGAAGCCTCAGGATCCACCGGACGCCTAGTCTGCCATCGATTTGCCAAGAATTTCTCGGCGCTGATACTCTCGGGCGTCGCTGGCTGGAGTATTCTGCATCCCAGCAGAGTGCAGACGACGGTACCGACTAGATCCGTTCGAGAAGGTGGAATCATGAGAGATACGTTAGGTGTTTTGCTTGCCGGTGGTGCTGGGGAACGGCTCTTTCCGCTCACACGTGACCGCGCTAAGCCAGCAGTTCCGTTTGCCGGGCAGTACCGCATCATCGATATAACGCTCTCCAACTGCATCAACTCCGATCTCCGTCACGTCTACATCCTGACCCAGTACAAAGCGCTCTCGCTCAACCGCCACATCCGCGAGGGATGGGGCCCTGTGGTTGCCAGCGAACTCGGTGAGTTCATCGAGATCCTGCCCCCCATGCAGAGAGTCTCCAAGAGTTGGTATCAGGGCACCGCCGACGCCGTCTTTCAGAACATCTACTCCATCGGGTCCGAGGAGCCAAAGTACGTCCTCATTCTCTCTGGCGATCACATCTACAAGATGAACTACGCGCTCATGAAGCAACAGCACGTAGACTCCGGAGCCGACGTCACCCTCGCCACTCTGCCCGTCACACCCGACAAGGTCTCCGAATTCGGAGTCGTCCAGGTTGCAAAGAATGGGGAGGTCACCGGCTTCGTCGAGAAGCCCAAAGAGACCAGCATTCGCTCCCCCTTTAACCCCGACATGGTCGACATCTCCATGGGCATTTACCTGTTCAATACCGACGTTCTCCTGCCCGAACTCGTCAAGGATTCCGAAGACCCCGACTCCAAGCACGACTTCGGCCACGACATTCTGCCCAAGCTCCTCGGCCGCTACAAGGTCAATGCCTACAACTTCGTCGATGAGAATAAGCAGCGAGCTCTCTACTGGCGCGACGTCGGCACGCTCGAGGCCTACTACGAGGCCAACATGGACATCGCCGCCGTTGCCCCCACGTTCAACCTCTACGACAAAGCCTGGCCCATGCGATCGCGAGCCTACCAGTATCCGCCCGCCAAGTTCGTCTTCGGCGAGCCCGGCCGCACCGGCATGGGGATCAACTCGATCGTCAGCGCTGGCTGCATCGTCTCCGGATCGGTTCTGCGCAACTCCGTGCTCTCGCATGATGTGCGAGTAAACAGCTATGCGGACGTCGATTCCAGCGTCATCTTCGCGCACGTCAACATTGGCCGTCACTGCCGCATCCGCCATGCCATCGTCGACCGCGACTGCCATATCCCGGACGGCACGGTCATCGGCTACGACCCGGCGGAGGATAAGAAAAATTACTTCGTTACGCCCACAGGCCTCACCGTCGTGACTCGCGATTACTCAGCCTATGAAAACCCCGTCTCTCCAGATTTTCTGCAAGGCTGAGAAGCAGGGTTTAGGGATCAGAGATTAGGGATCAGACAAATACAAAGGCCGCCTCACTGAGGCGGCCTTTGTATCTAATACCTGTTGCCTAATCCCTGCTTCTATCTCTTGCCTATCCTGTACACGACGCCCATGGAGATCGCGAAGTACTCGCGCACCTCGGTACCAAGGTGCTCGAACACCAGGTCTGGCTGCAGGCGAATCGCCAACTTCGCACTCTCATTGAAGTCGATGCTGCCGCCCACCACACCGTACGGCCCAATGTGGTTGCAGTACAGGCCAAGATTACCCTGCTGTCCTAAACCCTGATCGGCCGCGCAGGCGCTCACCGGGCTGCTTCCCGGATAGTGGTTCACGGCATAGGTGTAGTCCCCGTAAACCCCGCCGCCTAGTACATGCAAGTCGACCGCAGCATAGCGGTTCTTCGGTCCACGATACTGAATTCCGCCCATGCCGATGGTTTGCATGACCAGCACGCGGTTGTAGAACGGGCTGATGACCGGAGTCGTTCCGGCCCCAAAGCGGGCATCCGCTGCCAAGCCCAGGTGGCGCGTCAGCCAATAGGTTCCCATCGCCTCGCCGCCGCCCATGTTGAAGCGTACCGGAGTATTCTGCCCCGCCTGGTCGTTCATGAACAGCAAGCCTCCGTAGACCTCCCAGCGGTTGTCATACTTTGGGCCGGTGTAGGGAGCCAGCGCCGCCGCTGTGGCCTGCGAGACCGCAACCGTCCCCGGAGCAGCCAACGGCCTTTTCGTCTGACTGCTCGACTGCGAGTCGCTCGCCGCCGGATTCGGAGTTTGTGCCATCGCGGACGGTGTTCCAGCGGAGACAGCGATCGCCAGGCCCAGAAACAGGCCAAAGGTCGTCGCGCAGGCCACCGTACGGGTGGCAGGGTGTAGGGTCTTCTTGATCGGTTGCAGCATCTTCCTCGTTTGCGGGCTCGTGCGAGCGGCGCGGGTGAATCTGGTTTGCGCGCCATCACGAAGCCTCGTCTTGAGGATGTCGCGGAGCGTCTCTTCAAGGATATACCGGCGAACGCCTATGCCAGCCCCTCGAGGCGCCTTTTGCATCCAAATCGCCGCCCGCAGCGTAATCTACTTGACTGCCTGAGTTCTACAACCGGACATGAATCGTGGATCGTGCGACAATGAATCGTCGCCGTCCGGCATACGTCACGGACGGCAGTAGGGAGATTTATATGGGCGAATTATTCCAACCGACGCACCTCATCATCCTCGCGGTGCTGCTCGTGATCCTGTTTGGCGGCAAGAAGCTGCCAGAACTCGGTAAAGGCCTTGGTGAAGGCCTCCGCGGCTTTAAAGAGGGCATGAAGGGCATCAACGATGACGTCAAGGCGGACGTCAAACCCGCCGAGACGGCGCACGTCGTCACCCCCAAGCCTGACGAAGCGACCAAGCCTCCCGCCGCTTAGCGCATCTGCATCTCACAAGAGCGACGCCCGCGCTACTGTGCGGCCGTCGCTCTTTTCGATTTCAGATCCCCAGCACGAGGTCGTCTCTGCATGAAATTCAAGTCTCCGCATCTCATCCCTCCCCATTCCAAGGTCCGACTCTCGCGCATATCCACTACCAACCACGATGGCATCGTCGATAAGGATGCAGCGGACGCCGTCGTCGCCAAACACCGCGAACAACTTGAAGCCCTCCAGGAGGTCTTCTACGCCTCCCAGAAGAAAGCCCTGCTCATCGTCCTACAGGGCATGGACACCGCCGGCAAGGACGGCACCATCCGCCACATCTTCTCCGGCATCAACCCGCAGGGCTGCGACGTCTCGTCCTTCAACGTCCCCACGCCCCTCGAAGCGCAGCATGAATTCCTGTGGCGCTGCCAGAAGCGAGTCCCCGCCCGCGGCATGATCGGCATCTTCAACCGCTCCCACTACGAGGATCTTCTCTCCCCCTGGGTCCACGGCAAAATCGACGACAAGACCGTTCCCCGCCGCCTCAAGGACATCAACGCCTGGGAGCAGACCCTGACCGACGAAAATGTCGTGATCCTCAAGTTCTATCTCCACATCTCGCGCGCCGAGCAGACCGATCGCCTGCAGGCCCGCATCGACACCCCCGACAAGCGCTGGAAGCTCTCTCCCGCCGACTTCGCAGAGCGCCAATTCTGGCCAAAGTACATGGACGCCTACGAAGACATTTTGCGTCATACCAGCCACAAACACGCTCCCTGGTTCGTCATCCCCTCCGATGCCAAGTGGTACCGCAACGTCGCCATCTCCTCGATCCTCGTCGAGGCCATGCGAGGGCTGAACCTCAAATATCCACCGGCGTCGTTCAATCCCGCAGGCATTGACCTCAAGGAGGAGTCGCCCTCGCAGGTCGCAAAGCATGCCGCCAAGCGTGTTGCAAAGTAGGCAATCGCGCCTAACGGCTCCGTCTCATAACGTAATCATCACCACCGCCGCCAGTGCAGCGATCATCCCTGCCGCCTGCCGTCTGGTAGGCTGCTCCTTCAGATACCACGCCGCCAGCAGAATCGTCCCTGCCGGATACAAACTCGCGACTACCGATGCCACATCCAACCTGCCCAGTCGCGCCGCCACGAGAAAGAGCATATTTCCCCCGGTATCAAGCAGCGCCACACCCGCCGCCCACCACAACACCGTCTTCCTGAACCATTGTCCCGGGTGCCCCACATTTTGCGTTTTAGGTGTGGGTTGAGGCTGCGACCGTGACCCCGCCAGACCCATGACCGCGAGGATCAGCAGGCACAGCGTGATGCTGCTCGCCCTAGCAATCGCCATCGGCATCACGAGTCCCAGCGGACTCGCCATCTTCAGCGCCACAAAATAAATTCCAAACGCCACGCCCGCAAAGATCGACAGCACCATCGTGCTGCTCGATTCGCCCACGCTCTCCGGCGAATCCCCAGCCGCGATCAGCCAGATCGCCCCGCCCGCCAGCACAAACCCCGCCAGACGCATCGCCCCCGGAGCCCCCTCCATCCAACTTGACACCACCGCTGGAATGGCCGCCGCCAGCAACCCGCTTACCGCCGCCGAAACGCCCATCCCGCCCCTGCTCAGTGCCATATAAAACGCCACCACGCCCAGAGATCCGGTCACACCTCCAACCATCGCCCAGAGTACGGGTGCCCCATGCGGCAGAACGGCATGTTGCCCCCACAGTGTCGCCAGCAGCAGGCTCAGGCTGATCGCATGAGCCAGGATGACGAACCGAATCGCTCCGGGCACACGTCCTCCCGCGGCCTTTACCCCCATGCCGCCGGAAAAATCACCGCCGCCCCAGGAGGCGGCGGCAGCGAGCGCAATCAGCGCGTTCTTGTGGATCTCAAACCCCATCGCCTACGGGGTTGCCGGTGCCGTCACCGGTGCTGCTCTCCGCCGGTTATCGGCAGCCGACGGATAGTAGCCGTCCTTGCAGGTGATCGTCAGCCCAGGCCTCATCACTCGTACCTCGGTGTGACGATAGGTCTCGTTATAAGGAGACTCATGCGTGTAATATCCCACCGTGTACTGTGCACGAACCTCGTCGGTTATCCGCGCGAAGCTCTCCTCGATGCCCTTGGGCCGGAACTCAGGATCGGTCTGCCCTCCAGTCTCTGCGGTGTACTTCGGAAGTACATCGTCGCGCATTGTCAACGGCAGATGGATCCGGTCAAGAAAGCCGAGGCCCGGTATCGCCGCATCGCCCACCAGCGTCGCCCATACGGTCACATTGTTGGTCAGCAGATACTTGATGACCTCTTTCTGACTCGCCTTGCTACCGTACTCCTTGCCATCCGAGATCACATACACAATGCGCCGCCGGTCAGGACTGGCCTTAGCCGCCTCCTGCGCCGCCATCAAGATCGCATCGTTCAGCGTATGAAACTCGCGAGGAACCGTGAACGACATATTGCCTGCGGAGTGCCCCGGATCGATAACGCCGTCGACCGGCTCATTATTGATCACCGAACCGTGTGACAGCGGCCCTGTCATCCCCATCAATGGATCGCGCCCCACGCCCTTCGACCTCTCCAGCACCGCACCAAGGCGTGCACTCTGCGCCGCCGTGAAGCCTGTCTGCTTGGTCACGCCGTTGTTATACGTGAACACCGACACCTCGTCGTAGGGCGTAAATGCTCCCTGCAACGCACTCAGCGAGGCATTGATCTTCTCCATCGTGTCGTGCGTCACGCTCTGGTCAATCACCAGGGCTACGGACAACGGAAACGGATCCGCAGTAAACAGTCTCAACTGCTGACGTAGACCATTCTCATACACCCGCACATCCCGCCAAGTGATCCCCGGGACCAGGCGGCCCTTCGAGTCCTTCACCGTGAACGGAATCTGGTGAAACTGCACATTCACCGACAGCCTGTTCGCCGCACTCGCGGTCGATTCCGGCGGAGGTCCCTGATCTTCCTGCGCTGCCTGCGGAGTGGGCGCTGGAGCCGCGGGTAGAGCACCACCCGGCGTCACTCCGCCATTCCCGCTTGTCGCTTCATCGGGTGCCACTGGGGCTGACGGCAACGCTGGAGCCACGGGCCGGATCGACTTCAGATTCGGGAGCGTCTGCGGCACAGGTGCATCTGGTACGTTCTGCTGTGTCGGCTGTGCATTCGTCGCCGGAGTTCCTTGTCCGTTCGCCGGACTTCCTGCCGCAGCCAGTGCCAGCACCAATCCGCCCACCCACATCATTTGCTTTCCCAACGTCATCCCTCATCCTCTTTCGCGAGCATCAGGCAGCACCACCTCTGGACCTGCAACAAGGAGTCTTTAGCCTTTCGCTAAGCCCAACTCCTTCGCACTCCAGCGGCGGCGCGGCGCGCAACGCATCCTCTAGAGACTACCAGCGCGGAGCCGCCCCCGCATCACTCTTCGACTTCTTCCATCCCGGAGGTTCCCCTCCTCTCACTCTGACGCGTAACCCACCCACTTCGTTGCGCCCCATCCTCCGGGAGCTCTCTGCCCGCTTGCCTACGCTCATCCACCCCGTCCTCAGCCTCTCGAGGAAAATAAAGCCACACCCTTGCTGTCGCCAAAATACCCTGCAATAGCGTCTAATAGTGCATATGCGTCTGGTCTCTGTGCGCCGTTTTTCTCCTCTCCCGCTCGCACTCGTGCTCGCCTCCGCCACGGCTCTCCGCGCTCAGGAGGCCCCGTCCCCCGACGCCCCTCCTCCCCCCAGCAAGGCCGCTCCCCAGCAGGAGCACGTCGGCCACGCCAACGAAACCCTCAATCTCAACGTCAACCTCGTCGACGCCTACTTCTCCGTCCGCGACAAGAACGGCTACGTCGCCGGCCTCGGCAAAGAAGATTGCCAAGTCTACGAGGACAACAAGCTCCAGACCATCAAAAACCTCACCCAGGAGAAAAATCTCCCTCTCACCATCGGTATCCTCCTCGACACCAGCGGCAGCCAGCAGAACGTTCTCCCCCTCGAGCAGGAGTCCGGAGCGCGCTTCCTCAAAGAGGTCCTCACCCCCAAGGACGAGGCCTTCCTCATCTCCTTCGACGTCAACGTAGACCTGCTCTCCGACTACACCAACAGTCCCCGCGAGCTCACCCGCGCCATCAACCAGGCTTCCATCAACACCGCCAGCTCCTCCGCCGGAATCCCCGGCATCGGCGGCGGCCCCATGCCCACTAGCAATCCCCGCGGAACCCTGCTCTACGACGCCGTCTACCTCGCCGCCCACGACAAGCTCAACTCCCAGACCGGCCGCAAAATCATCGTCATCCTCACCGACGGCGGCGACCAGGGTTCTCAGGAAACCCTCAAGTCCGCCTCCGAAGCCGCCCAGAAGGCCAACAGCATCGTCTACGTCATCCTCATCGCCGACCACGCCTTCGGCGGAGCCTTTGGCAGTCCCTTCAACGGCAAAGCCCAGATGGAGCAGCTAGCCCGCGAGACCGGTGGCCGCGTCATCGACGTAGGCAACAACGGCCGCCGCCTCGAAGACGCCTTCGACCAGATCCAGGACGAACTCCGCACCCAATACCTCCTCAGCTACACCCCCGCCAACACCACCGCCGACGGCAAATACCGCAAGCTCGAAATCGACTGCGGCAAGGGCAACACCGTTCAGGCCCGCAAAGGCTACTACGCCATCACCGGCGACGCCGACCCCGACAACTAGCCGCTACGCCCCCCATCAGCGCATCTGCATTGCCGTTGCCTTTGCTCTCTCCCACACCCAACCAAACTCTCGTCATCCTAGAGCGAAGCGAAGGACCACTGTATTGGCTGTTGCTGTTGCTTTTGCCGTTGCCCTTAGCTCTCGTCCCCTCCTAAGCCTCCATCGCCCCTGAATACACCGCCATCCCCGCCACGGCATCCACTCCCATCGCATCCAGCGCCTCCACCTCGCTCATCGCCTTGATCCCTCCCGCCACAATCAATTGCCGCGCCGTAGTCGACCTAAGAATGGCAGCCACATCCAGAGGAAACCCCTGCATCGTCCCCTCCGTATCGACATGCGTATACAGAAACGCCGAGCAGCAATCCTCCAGCCACGTCACCGCCTCCTCCGGCCCCAGCTCCACCTGCTCCTTCCACCCCCGCACCGCCACCTTCCCCCCCTTCGTGTCCACCGAGAAGCACAGCGCCTCCTCCCCCAGCGCCTTCTTCAACCCCTCCGCAAACTCCAGCCGAATCACCTTATGCCGCCGCTTCTTTGCCACCAATCCGGGTGCCCCATGTCTCGATTCTGAGACGTGGGTTTCCACCGAGTTCTCCATCGAGTCCTCCACCTCCGGCCCAAACAAGCTCGACCCATAGATCACCCTCTTCGCCCCGGCCTCCAGCAGCCTCCGCCCGTCCTCGGCGGTCCGCAGACCACCTCCCACCTGGCATGGCAGCCGCTTGCAGATCATCTCGATCAGCTCCCGGTTGTCGCCCTGCCGCATCGCCGCATCCAGGTCGATCAACTGCACCAGCGGATACTTCGAGAACCGCTCAATCCAATAATCGAAGTCATCAAACGAGAGCTTCAGCTTCTCTCCCTGCACCAACTGCACAATCCGCCCACCCATCAAATCAATCGAAGGAATCAACATCCCTCTATCTTCTCAAATTGCGGCTAGACACCGAAATTCACCAACCCCGCTGGGGCAAAGTGTACGATTATTTTTGTTTCGTGAGTCGGTTCGTTGATGGCTATGCAGGTGGAATCTCTGGGGGGACTTAAGAAATGACTTGGGCGCAGAGAACTGGGTTGGTTTCGGCAATTCTCGGGGCCATTGGCACAATAATTATGTTCCGCTATAGCTATGCCCTTCAATCACTAGAAGGCGGAGTTTTCGGAAGTCCCGAGATAACAGAATGCAATAACCGCATTAACGCCGAAAACCGCCGCCGTCACAGTTGGCAAAGAATAGGGCTTGGAGTTCTTTGCTTCAGCTTCTTCGTTCAAGCTGTCGCGTCTGTGCTCTAGGGCGCAGCGGGGTATACGGATTACTTCACGGGAGGAAGGAATGTCTTGGCTTCGACACCTATTGCAGCCATCTACCAAGCCAACAGAGGTTAAGGGCCATTCTCGGTCTGGGCTGGGGTCGCAATCTATGCCCACCATTAAGTTCGATCCTTCAACAGTGAGCAAGAGCGCCAAAGCAAACCTACGAAGAAATATCGGCTTGCTTGACGATATCGAGAAAAAACAAGTCAAACAGATTTATGAGCTTGCTTTGCGTTCATCGGTGTGCGGGGATTTGCACTTGTTCTGTACAGAACTAATGAACATGAACATCGAAGGAATGACCACAGGACGGGCGGCTGAAATCGGACGATCCCTGAGAAACAAAGCGAAGGCGATAATTGATCGAGAACGCCAAGCCTCCCTTGGAATCACTCATGCAAAATGGATGTATCCGAACGCCCCCTGCATGAAAGATCCAAAGCACCCAACAGCCGCAGACGTTCAACAGGATTCTGCCCACCGCTCAGCCAACGGAGAAAAATATGAAATCAGTAAGGGCTTATTTTTAGATGGCAAGTGGACATGGCCCGGCGTTGAGGATGGATGTAGATGTTGTTCGAGATCAGTCTTGCCATGGTCGGAGGAGTAAGAGCACGATATGCCATGAGTCCCGACCAAATGCCCATCATTCGGGTTTCAGCACGTCAAAGATCAACCATCCATCTACCTCACGTATCACTCTAGAGTGGGAGTTTAATCGGCCATCGATAAGCACAGCGCCACGGCGATCGACAATCCTTACATCGGTAATGCCTTGGAGGTCCCTTGCGGTTCCACCAAACCAACGTATTGTCGATGGACGACGACCTGTGCTTTCCCTGCCATCAACACCGCGAAGAACAATATCCGGCTCATGTGTTATTTCAACAGTCTGCGCCGTATTTTTTCTGGGCTTGATACCGGCAGTGGAATTGCTAACAAGAGCTATTTCAACGATGGTTTGCATGGTCCATTTTACTCTGATACAGAAAAATCTCCGCCCCGGGTGCCCCATTCATGACGGTTCCATCGTCATGGGTGGGGTGATGAGGCCAGTCCAGCCACTAGATCACCCATACCCACCCACCCAGCACCACCCCGCAAAACCCCTCGCCTGTGCAAAACCTTGTCAAGCCCACTCAGCCCCTAAACCGCACATTCCAAACCAAATAGACTTGGCATAGTTACCCCACGCAGCGGCGTAAAATTGAATCAGGGTTAAAACGAACAACGGAGTAACCCAGCCAACACGCAAGCAAACCAGCTTCGAAGACACTCCGTCAGGCGACGATTCAATCAGATCGTCCCCTAAGTCCAATGTTTTGAATATTTTGCCCATAAAGCCTTTAGATGGAATATTTTGAAGGCACAAATGTCTGTAAGTCACTCATTCCAGAGATCAGGCCATTTTAGGGGGGGAGGGGGGGTACCCCACCTAATCCCTGTTCCCTAATCCCTCGCCGCTAACAGGGGAGTCGCATGGGTACACCGGCCGCCGCCACCTCAGCCTTCAGCGCCCGCGAGTCGGTCACGCCGAAGTGGAAGATGCTGGCCGCCAGCGCCGCATCCGCCCTCCCCACCAGGAACACCTCGGCGAAGTGGGCCGCCGACCCCGCCCCCCCCGACGCGATCACCGGAATCTGCACCGCCTCCGACACCCTCCTCGTCAGCTCGCAGTCAAATCCTCCCCGCACCCCATCCGTGTCCATGCTGGTCAGCAGAATCTCCCCGGCCCCCCTGGCCTCCGCCTCCACAGCCCACTCAATCACCCTCAATCCAGTAACTTTCCTTCCGCCCGAAACAAAAACCTCAGCGTCTCCAACAGGATCGCTCGATCCCTTTGCCCTCCGAGCATCGATCGCCACAATCACCGCTTGCGCTCCAAAGCTAGCGCCAATCTCCCCAATCAACTCAGGCCGAGCAATCGCACTCGAGTTGATGCTGACCTTATCTGCACCAGCATCGAACACCGCAGCAGCATCTTCCGCCGACCGAATTCCACCTCCAACAGTGAACGGAACGAACAGCTTCTCCGCAGTCCGCTTCACGGTCTCGAGCAGCGTTCCTCGCCCTTCATGCGTAGCTGTAATATCCAGCAGCACAATCTCATCCGCTCCTCCGCGAGCATGACGATGAGCCAGTTCCGCAGGATCTCCAGCATCCACAATGTCCACGAACTGCACGCCCTTCACGACGCGTCCTCCGCGAACGTCCAGGCAAGCGATGATGCGCTTCGTCAGCATCTACGAGCTCACTCCCATGTTCATCACCGGACACTTCGCAACCGAAGCCTCGCTACCACCAACCCGCCCAAACCCGAAGTCCTCCGTCCCCAGGAAGCTCATCTTGTGGTGCTTCGCCATTCCGCTAAGCTCGTTATGCACCATATGCATCGCCATCTGGATAGCATGCACCGAGTCCGCACCGCCAGCAGGCGTAACGTGATCACGCCCGAGCGCGCTGATGCGATACGGACAAGCCCAACCTTTGCCCTCGATGTGGAACGGCTTGGCGAAGCTAACCGTCAGCGTAGTAGTTTGCCCCTCATGCTCAAGGTCAATGAAGCGCTCAGCGATGATCTCGAACGGGATCAGTTCGAGCCCAGTCCAGTTGGCCGCGGCGTCCGGCTTCACCATCTCTACTGTGCCATGTACGACTTCGCTCGTGTCTCTCATTGCGTGTCTCCTTACGTAGTCATCTCGATGCTACAGCGCGAGGAAGTTCCTCAACACCTGCAGTCCAGTTTCGGCCGACTTCTCCGGATGAAACTGCACCCCCATCACATTGCCGCGCTCCACAGCCGCCGTAAACGCTCCACCATACATCGTCGTCGCAGCCGTATCCACAGACAGCGGAGCACGCCACGAATGCGTGTAGTACACGAAGCTTCCAGGCGTAATGCCCGCAAGCAGCCTGGAATCAGCGCGGATATCTTCCAGCGAGTTCCAGCCAACATGCGGAGACTTCAGATCAGCACCCTCGAATGAAGCAGGGAATCGCTCGCACCGCCCGGCGAAGTGTCCAAGACCACGGGTCTCGGGTGCTTCGGTAGAGCCTTCGTAGAGCCATTGCAGGCCGACGCAGATGCCGAGGAACGGAGTTCCATGACTGACGACGTCACGCGTAGCCTGCGTCAGCCCGAGATCTTCCAACAGTTGCGTAGACCGGAAGTGGCCTACGCCGGGGAGGACGATCTTGTTGGCGCGCAGTACGTCGGCGGGGGATTGGGTTACGACGATGTCGTTTGCATCAAGAAAACGCAGAGCCTTGACGACGCTCGTAAGATTGCCCGCCTTGTAGTCGATGACTGCGATCATGGGGCCATTCCGCAGAGAGCCCAGATGGCGAGCAAAAGTATGCAAGGAATGAGTGCAATGATCCGTTTCCGACCACTTCCGAAGGCAGTAAGCGCAAATCCTATCAGAGCGCAGATTCCCCCCCAATTAACCCATGGTCGCGGATCGTTGGAATTACTAGAAGCTCTAGTCCAGTGGCCTATTGCATTTTCGAAGCAGACAAGAATCGTCAGCGACGCTACTTGAGCGATGATGCCACCTGTGAATAGTCTGCTGCGCAATGGCGTTGTAGCGATCACTTAGAGCAATCCTTTGGTGCTGGGTAACAACTCTTTCATGCGCTCATCGCGGGAGCAGGCTCCGCGGAGGGCGCGGGCGAAGGCTTTGAAGATGGCCTCGATCTTGTGGTGATTGCTGCGACCGTACATGGTCTTGACATGGACGTTGGCCCTGGCTCCGCGGGCGAATCCGTCGAAGAAGTCGGTGACGAGTTCGGTCTGGAGATCTCCGACTACGGGGACGTCGACCTGGTCGTCGACGACGTAGGCGACGCGGCCGGAGAGGTCGACGGCGGCGACGGCGAGGGTCTCGTCCATCGCCATGACGAAGTAGCCTGCGCGGAGAATGCCCTTTTTGTCGCCGAGTGCTTCAGCGAACGCTTCGCCGAGCGCGATGCCGACGTCTTCCACCGTGTGATGTTGGTCAACGTCAAGATCGCCGATGCATTTCAGTTGCAGGTCGAAGCCGCCGTGGCGCGTGAAGAGCTCCAGCATGTGGTCGAAGAAGCGTATTCCAGTGGAAACGGTGTACGATCCCTGGCCATCGACGTTGAGCCGCAACGAGATCTTGGTCTCCGTAGTGTTGCGCTCGACGATTCCGATGCGTTCAGGCCCTGCAGGCTGCGGCACAACGCCGACTTCTTCTAACAGATCACTCATGCTTGTCCTCTACCTTCTGCTGGCGTCCAGCCGATCTCCGCGAGTGACTCGCGCAGCGCTGTAATTCCTCTTGTCACATGGTCTTCGACGCCTACGGTGATGCGAACGTAGCCATCGCAGCCGGGGTCGGCGGAGCGATCGCGGAGGAGCACGCCGCGCTTGCGCATCGCAGCGCAGAACTCCTTGTGGCGAGGGCCGATATCCATGAGTACGAAGTTGGCGGCGCTGGGCCAGGTGCGGACGTGGAGCTCGCGAAGAGCGGCGAATATTCGCTCGCGGCCAGCGTGAACCTGGTCGACGTACCAGTTGATGTAGGCGTCGTCGGCGACGGCGTCAGGGAGGACGGCGAGAGCGACTCCGTTGACGTTGTAGGGCGAGCTGACCTTGCGGAGGAAGCTGATGAGGCGAGCGTCGCCGGCGAGCATTCCGATGCGAAGGCTGGCGAGACCGTAGGCCTTGGAGAAGGTGCGAGCGACGATGAGGTTGGGGATGCTGCCGACGTCGCTGATGGTGGTATCGCCGTGAAAGTGGAAGTAGGCTTCGTCGACCATGAGGACGGCTTGCGGAGCTGCTGCGGCTATGGCGTGGAGATGCTCGCGGCTGACGGTGGCTCCGGTGGGATTGTTGGGCGAAGCGACGATGATGAGCTTGGTCTTCGGCGTGATGGCAGCGAGGAAACGCTCAAAGGGGAAGGAGAGGGAATCGTCGGTTTGTACGCGCTTGAGGCCGGAGGTCATCAAGCTGATGGAGACGTCGTACATGAAGAAGGTGGGGGTGCAGATGAGGGCTTCGTCGCCCTCGTCGAGGAAGGCGCAGGCGACGAGATGAATGGCCTCGTCGACGCCGTTGGTGAGGAGGATCTGGTCGTGCTGGAGACCGACGTGTTGCGCGACGATGTGCTCGACGGGCTCGCGCTCGGGATAGATGGTTAGGTCTTCGGAGGTGAGTTGCTGGAGCTTTCGCAGAACGGAGGGGCTGGGAGCGAAGGTGTTCTCGTTGAAGTCCAGGCGCAGGGCGTCACGGCCGGCGAGCGGAGGGTGGTACTCGGGCATGGCGAGGACGGCCTTGCGCGGTTGTACGAGCTGGGATTGCTCTGGCTTGGCTTGCTCGATGTTGGTTAGTTCTGTTACGGCGTTCATCGCATCCTCACGCGCACGCTCTCGGCGTGGCCGGTTAGTCCTTCTGCTTCTGCCAGGGCGATGGTGTGAGGTCCGACCTCACGCAAGGCGTCGAGTGTGTACTGCTGCACGGTGATGATTTTGACGAAGTCGAGCACGCTGAGGCCTCCGCGAACTCGACCGTTACGGCCGGTGGGGAGGACGTGGTTGGGGCC
Organism: Acidobacteriota bacterium; assembly: GCA_021778315.1. The sequence continues at coordinate 28,584 of JAJYCQ010000007.1, forward strand.
GCTGATGTAGTCGCCCATGGATTGTGGCGTGTGGTGTCCGATGAAGACGGAGCCGGCGTTTCTGACCCAGCGAAGGTCGGCTCCAGCGTCGACGGTGAGGTGCTCGGGTGCGAGTCTGTTGGTGAGCGCGTGCGCTTCGTCGGCGGTTGCTGTGATGAAGGCGAAGCCCTGCGCGGAGAGTGATTGCTGGGCGATGGTGTTGGTTTGAGACTGCCGCTTCACCTCGAGCACGACCTCTTCAGCGAGGTCGGATTTGCTGGTGATGAGGACAGCGAGCGCTTCGGGATCGTGCTCGGCCTGGGCTACGAGATCGGCTGCGATGCCGGAGGGGTCGCCGGTTTCGCTGGTGACGATGATCTCGGTTGGACCCGCGGGCATGTCGATTCCGGTGTGATGCGAGACGGCGATCTTGGCGGAGGTGACGTAGAGATTACCCGGGCCGACGATCTTTGCTACGGGTGCGATGGTGGATGTTCCGAACGCGAGAGCGGCGATGGCTTGGGCTCCGCCGATGCGGTAGAACTCGGTGACGCCGGCGAGATGGGCCGCGGCTAAGGTCTCTCGTGCGGGCTTGGGGGAGCAGACGACGATGCGCTCAACACCCGCGACTTGGGCGGGCGTTACGGTCATCAGCAAGGTCGAGGGCAGTGGGTATCGGCCGCCAGGAACGTAGCAGCCGACCGAGCTGAGAGGACGAATGATCTGGCCGACTTCCATTCCTTCAGTGGGACGAAAGCTCCAGGCGCGGGGGAGTTGCTTTTCGGCGAAGGCGCGGATGTTGGCCTGGGCGAGGAGCATGGCGGCCTTGAGGTCCTCGCTGGTGGCGTCCCAGGCGGCCTGCATCTCTTCGCGGCTGACGAGGAGCGGCTGATCGTCGGTGAGGGCGTCGAAGGTGGCGGAATATTCGCGGACGGCTGCGTCGCCTCGGTCGCGCACTGCGGCGAGGATGTCCTGCACGACAGCATCGACCTTGGCGGTGTTGACGGCGCCGCGCTGCTCGAGCTGCTGGATCGCAGCCTCGGCGGAACTAAGGCTGTCGCCGAAGGTTTTGAGGATCTTCATCGTGGTCCTCTGCGACCGCGGACGCTTGGGACGACGCCGCGGCCGGACTGCATCTGGCGACGTTCGCTGCGGGAGCCGGTGGCGACGACGCGCTTGGCTGCTTCGGGACCTGCGGGGTAGATGCGCTTCGGATTTTTGGGATCGACGACGATGACCAGGCGGACTCCGGGTTCGATCTTTTGGCCGGGTTCGATGCGCGAGCTGAGGGTGACCTGACGGCTGGTCTTGTCAGGTTCCTGGAGCCACATGACGATCTTGGCCATCGGAAGCGTTTTGCCGAAGCGTTTGATGGGCGTGACGGAGACGACGGTGGCGTAGAGGGCGAGGCCTTCGCGCTCGGCCTTGGTCTGTCGCCACCGCTGGTAGAAGTACAGCACCGCGGGCGTTGCGGCTGCTATGAAGATGATGGTCCAGATTACTGTCTTCATCGAAACACTTCCTTCTGGTTACAGAACTACTTTACTAAGTGGATATTCGACAATGCCTGTGCCTCCCGCAGCCTTGAGCTTAGGGATGACGTCGCGAACGAGATGGGTTTCGAGGATGGTGTTGAGGGCAACCCAGTGTTCATCTCGCAGCTGCGAGATCGTAGGGGAGTTGAGCGCGGGGAGGACGCTGAGGACGTTGTCGAGGTCAGCCTTGCGGACGTTGAGCATCAGGCCGACTTGCACCTCGGCGTCCATTGCGCCGTTGAGCATGAGCGAGAGCGTCTGGATCTTGGAGCGCTTCCAATCGTTAGCCCAGGCGGTCTTGTTGGCGATGAGTTGGGTCTCGGACTCCATCAATGTCTCGATGATTCGGAGGCGGTTGGCGCGGAGAGAGCTGCCGGTTTCGGTGACCTCAACGATGGCGTCGGCGAGGGTTGGCGGCTTGACCTCGGTGGCTCCCCAGCTGAACTCCACCTTGACGGGAATATTCTTTCCGGCGAAGTAACGTTTGGTGTACTCAACGAGTTCGGTGGCGATTGTCTTGTCGGCGAGGTCTTCAGGCTTCTGAAAGGGCGAGTCCTCGGGCACGGCGAGCACCCACTTAACGGGCACGCGAGACTGCTTGGAGTAGGTGAGCGACGTGACGCGCTCGACGTCCGATTGGTTCTCGAGGATCCAGTCATTTCCGGTGAGACCGGCGTCGAGGGCGCCGTGCTCGACGTAGCGGGCCATCTCCTGGGCGCGAACGAGCATGCACTCGATCTCGACGTCGTCGATGGTGGGGAAGTAGCTTCGGCCGCTGGCGTAGATGCGCCAGCCGGCGCGCTCGAAGAGAGCAATCGTTGCATCCTGCAGGCTGCCCTTGGGAATACCTAATTTTAGTTTATTTTTGTGTGACATTACTTACTCCCTAATTCGATGGGCTTGGTGAAGCAGCTGACGGTTCCTTCGTGGCAGACGAGGCCGTCGCCTTCAACTTCAACGCGGAAGAGCAGGGCATCGTTGTCGCAGTCGGTGGAGGCGGAGACGATGCGCAGTCGGTTGCCGCTGGTCTCGCCCTTCATCCACAGTTTAGAGCGGGTGCGTGACCAGAAGGTGACGAAGCCAGTTTCTGTGGTCTTGAGGTAGCTCTCTTCATTGAGGAAGCCGAGCATGAGGACTTCGCCGGTCTTCGCGTCCTGCACAATGCCGGCTACCAAACCGCCAGCCTTTGCAAAGTCAATCGTTATGGGTTTTGTTGAGTTCGTCATCCTGTTTCCTTGAGGGTTGCGGTGAGGTTGATGGCCGAAGAGGTGCTCAACGCGACGCAGCAAAAAGCCCGCTCGCGATGTGCGCGTCAGCGGGCCTGTGATAGATCCTGTAGGGCGTTCTTGTTACTTACTTCGCCGCACCGGACACAGCCGCCAACACGCTATGCGCATGATGATGGTGATGCCCGAGATGGTGCCGACGAACGCTCATTACCCTCTACGCTAACGGGAGGACGCTGCAATGTCAATGCTCTGCTGGTCGCGTACCCGAAGTTCCAAAATTGGCGGTGATCTTTCGTCTTACGCAACTACGTGAGCGCATGGAAAGGTCGCGTAAGCCGAAATCTGCATCTCTTCTGGTTACGGCAACCTGCCGGGGAGATGCACTTTATGACGGACTATCGCGTACAAGCTGGAGAAGCTCAGGAAGACCAAGTTACGGCAATCATTGAGAAGTACACAGCGCCCGTTCCCTCGAGCGTGTATCTGGGGTTGGCGCTGGTGTCGATTGCTGCGTCGGTGACGCTCCAGGTGACACAGAAGGAGAAGGCAAACCCGGCCCTCTTTGTGGGCCAGTGGGTGGCGCCGTTCCTGCTGCTGGGAATCTACAACAAGCTGGTCAAGCAGCACGGTTCGGACGCGAAAGTCCGATAGAGTGGAACGATTCGCCAAGCAGTCGCGTGCGGCTTACACGCCGGTCGGGAGAGTAACCCCGATCGGCGTAAAGGTGCATTCACCATCCTCAGCCACGAAGACCTCGCCGGTTCCGATGCAGTAAATCCAACCGGAGATGGTGAGCTCTCCTTTGGCCATGGCGCGAGCCACGGAAGGGTGGGTTTTGAGGTGCTGCATCTGGAGGAGAACGTTCTGCTCGGTGATGACGTCGACCATGGTTTCGCCTGTGGAGAGGGCGGTGGGGTGGTTGTTCAGGGACTCGGCTGTGGAGAGGGCGGCATGGGCATTGACGAGCCAGGCCTTGACGGTGGGCATCTCCGCTACGGATTCGGGATGGAGCAGAGCGGACATCGCTCCGCAGTGGGTATGACCGCAGATGACGACGTGGCTTACGTTGAGCGAGGTGACGGCGAACTCGATGACGGCGCTGACGCCTCCGAGCATCTCGCCGTAGGCCGGAACCATGTTGCCGATGTTGCGGGTGACGAAGACTTCACCGGTGCCGGAACTGGTGATGGCGATGGGGTCAACGCGTGAGTCGGCGCAGGTGATGAAGAGGGTATGCGGACGCTGGGGTTCACTGGCTGCCTGCGCAAAGACCTCGGCCTGCTCCGGATAGACCTCCGTCTGGAAGCGTCGTACACCCTCTTTGAGACGGTGGAGAACTTCGTCCATTTTGTCCTCTTCTCCTAGGTTGTATTCTTAGATGACGATCCGGTTAAGTTTGACGCCATTTGATATTGCAACCAATGCTGCTGCGCTGCTCCGGGCTGGGATGCTTGCCGGCGATGACGGCGTCCATGGCGGTGCGGAGGTCTTTGCCTGTGACTGGCTGGTCGTTGCCGAAGTCCTTGCGGCGGGGGCGGCTGTCGTCGAGTTGGCCGCGGTAGACGAGGCGCATTTCGGCGTCGAAGAGGAAGAAATCCGGGGTGCAGGCTGCAGCGTAAGCGTGCGCTACTTCCTGGGTTTCATCGAGGAGGTAGGGGAAGGTCCAGCCGAGGCGGGTGGCCTGCTCGCGCATGCCGTCGGGACCGTCGTCGGGGTACTCGGCGATGTCGTTGGACTGGATGGCGGCGATGGCGATGGGGCCGTTGCCGTCGTCGAAGTAGTCGTGGCCAATGCGGGCTAGCTCTCCTTCGACGTGCTTGACGTAGGGGCAGTGCACGCAGACGAACATGACGAGCAAGCCGTGCTTCTTCGCAGACCCGCCGTGGGTGGAGAGGTTGGCGGCGTCAGAACGGTTATCGTCCCAACTGAGGGCGAATATGTCGTCGCGACTCATGGCTTTGCCGGTGAGAACGTTGGGCAGCTCGAAAGGGGGAGCTATGGTTCCCAGCGGTAGCATGATCGATTCGGTTCTGGACATGGTTGGCCTCGTCTTCCCCATCATAAGTCCTTTGCGGCCGGGTGCTGCGCGCACCGTGGGACTAGAGGGTGGCTGATGGTGGGAAGGTGGGCGGAGGATTGATAGACTATCTGTATCATGGCCATGAAAAAGGGGAAACCTGAGATTGTGCCCGGGAGGGGAGCCCGGCCGGGCCGGGTGTTGGCTGAGGCGGGGCGTGCTGCGGGCAAGGAGTCGGAGGTTGGGCCGCATGGAAGGCCGCTGTGCCGGTGGTGCCGGATGGAGATTCTGGCGAAGCGGCGGAGGACGTTTTGCTCGGATTTCTGCGTGCATCAGTGGAGGTTGCGGTCGGACCCGGGGTATCTGCGGGACCAGGTATTTGCGCGGGACCGTGGGATCTGTGTGCTTTGTGAGACGGACACGGTGGCGGCGTATGCGGAGTTGAAGCGCAGCCGGGGACGGGCGAGGGAGGAGGCGTTGAAGGTTTGGGGGATGAAGTCGGTGACAGCGCGGAGGTCCTTGTGGGACGCGGACCATATTCGACCGGTGGCGGAGGGTGGAGGGGAGTGCGATCTGGATAATCTGCGGACGATTTGTTTGCCGTGTCATCGGGAGGTGACGGCGGATTTGCGGCGACGGCTGAAGGGCCGGGGCTGAGGGCATTCGGTTGCTTCGATGGGACAGGAGTGGGATAGTCCACAATGGAGGGATGGGGTGCGTGTGTGGCGATGAATAAGGCGCTGTTTCTGGATCGCGATGGGGTGATCAATCACGAGGTAGGGTATCTGCATGCGGCGGAGGATGTGCGCTGGGTTGCGGGGATCTTTGAGCTTTGCCGCGTGGCCGTGGGTTCGGGGTACAAGCTGGTGGTGGTGACGAACCAGGCGGGGATTGCGCGGGGACTCTATACGGAGGCGCAGTTCGAGACGCTGATGGAGTGGATGCGCGGGGAGTTTGTTGCGCGGGGAGTGGCGCTGGATGCGGTGTACTTCAGCCCGTATCACCCGGTGCATGGGCTGGGCGAGTATAAGCGGGAGCATGAAGACCGGAAGCCCGGGCCGGGGATGCTGCTGCGGGCAGCAAAGGACTTGGGACTGGATCTGGGGAGGTCGGTGATGGTGGGGGATCGCTGCTCCGATGTGGGGGCGGCGAATGCTGCGGGGCTGCGGAGGATGTTTTTGCTGAGCGGGACGGAGGCGGAGGGGTGCGCGGGGGAGTATGTGCCGGTGGAGTCGCTGGGTGAGGTGGAGAGCTGGATTGCTGCGGATTCGGCTGCGGATTTGTCTAAAGAGCAGGAGGTGCGGTGATGCAGAGGATGCGGGATTTGCTGCGGGGATCGCTGGGGAGGAGTTTGCGGGAGTTGCCGGATGAGGATCGGCTGGCGGCTGCGTGGCCGGTGGCTTGCGGGAGTGCGCTGGCGGGGCATGGGGAGGTGCGGCATCTCGATCTGGAGGGAGTGCTGCATGTGCGGGTGGTGGGGGCGGAGTGGATGCAGCAGTTTCTGCAGGTGCGGTCGGCGCTGGCCAATGACCTGGGGAGGATCGCGGGGGTCCGGCTCAACGGGATACACTTCGAAGAGCAGGGCGTGGCGCGGGTTCGTGCGGTGAAAAGAACAGGGATTAGGGATTAGGGCACAGGGATTAGGAGATGGTGATGAGTGAGGCGGCGGGAGCGGTTACGTTGGAGGAGGTTCGGCATGTGGCGGACCTGGCGAACCTGGAGTTGACGGCGGAAGAGTTGCCGCAGATGGCACGGGATTTGAATGCAATTCTGGGGCATATTGCGCAGTTGAATGAGCTGGATACCTCGGCTGTGGAGCCGATGGCGCAGGTGGGGGAGGCGCTGGGGTATACAGCGGCGGATGCGGGCGAGACGCTGCGGCCGGATGCGGTGAAGCCTTCGGTGGACCGTGCGGCGGTGATGGAGGAGGCTCCGGAGAGCGATGGACGGTTCTTCAAGGTGCCGAAGGTAATTGAGAGATAGAGATAAAGCAGGGATTAGGGAACAGGGATTAGGGATTAGGAAGAATGGGATGGAAGATATGGGTGTGGAGTCGGTGAATATGATCGAGAATTTGTCGCTGGCGGAGGCTCGGGCGGCGGTGGTGGAGGGTCGCGTGTCGGCGGTAACGCTGGCGGCCGAGCATTATGAGCGGATTGCCGTGCTGGATCCGGAGATTCATAGCTACCTGGCGCTGACGCGGGATCGCGCGATGGCGCAGGCGGAGCGCGTGGATTCGGCGGCGAAGGCGGGTGATCCGCTGGGGCCGCTGGCTGGCGTTCCGGTGGGAATCAAGGACGTGCTGGCGATGCGCGGCGCGGTGACGACGGCGGGGTCGAAGATTCTGGAGGGGTACCACCCTCCGTACGATGCGACGGCGGTGGCGCGGCTGGAGGCGGCGGGCGCGGTGGTGCTGGGGAAGTTGAACTGCGATGAGTTTGCGATGGGATCGTCGAATGAGAATTCGGCGTATGGGCCGGTGAAGAATCCGAGGGCGCTGGACAGGGTTCCGGGGGGGTCGTCGGGCGGGTCGGCGGCGGCGGTGGCGGCGGGGATGTGTGTCGCGAGTCTGGGGACGGATACGGGGGGATCGATTAGGCAGCCGGCGGCGTTTTGCGGCGTGGTGGGCGTGCTGCCAACGTATGGGCGCGTCTCGAGATACGGGCTGATTGCGTTTGCGTCGTCGCTGGATCGTGTGGGGCCGTTTGCTCGGTCGGTGGAGGACGCGGCGGTGATGCTAGAGGTGCTGGCGGGGCTGGATGAGATGGATGCTACGTCGTCGCATGAGGCTGTGGGCAAGTATGCGGCGGAGGCGGCGAAGGACGTTGCGGGGCTGCGGATTGGTGTTCCGGAGGAGTACTTCGGGGAGGGGCTGGACCCGGAGATTCGGGCTGCGATAGAGCGCACGCTGGATGGGCTGCGGGCGGCGGGGTGCTCGATTCACAAGGTGAGTTTGCCGCACACCCGGTATGCGGTTCCGACCTATTACGTGATTGCTACGGCGGAGGCGAGCTCGAATCTTTCGCGGTTCGATGGAGTGCGGTTTGGGATGCGGTCGAGCGATGCGGGGACGCTGTCGGCGATGTTCCGAAATACTCGCGATCAGGGGTTTGGAGCGGAGGTAAAGCGGAGGATTCTGCTGGGAACCTATGTGCTTTCAGCGGGATACTACGATGCCTACTACCGGAAGGCGCAACAGGTACGGGCACTGCTGACGAAGGATTTTGTGGAGGCGTTTGCGAAGGTGGATGCGATTGTTGCTCCGGTAACGCCGACTCCGGCGTTCAAGCTGGGCGAGAAGACGGATGATCCGCTGCAGATGTATCTGGAAGATATATATTCGGTGGCCGCGTCGCTGGCAGGGATTTGCGGGATGAGTGTGCCCTGCGGGGAAACACAGGCCGGGCTGCCGATCGGGGTGCAGGTTCTGGGCAAGCACTTTGATGAGGCGACGATGCTGCGCGTTGGGGCAGCGGTGGAGAAACAGGGCTTAGGGAACAGGGCTTAGGGGCGCGGTGATGGTGCGAGGATGGAGTGGGTCTGCCGCGCTGGTCGTGCTGGTTGCGCTGGCGGCTGGAGCGCAGCAGCCGGCAGTGCAGCCGAAGGTGAAGGCTACGGATTCGGTTACGGTGAATGCGGACCGGGGGCTGGTGGGGGTGAGCGACTCGGCGACCAGCGTTGCGGTGCTGTCGCAGAAGCAGATGCAGAATGCTCCGGGGCTGACTCTGGACGATAAGCTGCACCAGGTGGCGGGGTTTCAGTTGTTTCGGCGGACGAGTTCGTGGACCGCGAACCCTACGACGGAGGGGGTAAGTTTGCGGGGGCTGGGCAGCACGGCGGCCAGCCGGACGCTGGTGGTGAGCGATCAAGTTCCTTTGAATGATGCGTTTGGCGGGTGGGTGCATTGGGATGAGATTCCGGCTCTGGTGATCGACGAGGTGAAGTTGCTGCGGGGAGGGTCCGCGGATCTTTATGGATCGAGCGCGATTGGAGGAGTGATTGATGTGGTTCCGGTGATGCCGGGGCTGTCGGTTACGCCGCAATTGGAGAGGAAGGGCTCGGGGCCGGATAGAGGGTTTGGGGTCAGTGCGGATGCTAGTGGGGCCTCGGAGGACACGGCGCTGGAGGATTTGTTGCTGACCGGCGTGGAGCGGCGAATGACGATGTTGGGGGCGTTTACGGGGCTGAAGACGGGGGGGTACATTCCGATTGCTCCGGCGTTTCGGGGGACGGTGGATACTCCGGCGAATGTGACGGCGGAGAGCGGGCGGGTGATGCTGGGGACTTCGCCGGGGAGGAGGGGAATCAGTACGTTTTTACTGGGGAATGTGCTGAATGAGGCCAGGGACAATGGGACGGCGCTGCAGACGAATGGGACTCGGTTGTGGAGGTATGAGGGTGGGGCGGATGGGCATGGGAGCTCGGGGAATGCGGCGGTGCGGGTGTATGGGTCGAGGGAGAGCTACCGGCAGAGTTTTTCGGCGATTGCGGTGAATCGGGACTCGGAGAGGCTGACGAAGTTGCAGCGGGTACCGGTGGATGAGCTGGGGTTTGTGGTGCAGGGGTCGAGGGCGCTGGGGCGGGCGGTGACGGCGGCGGTGGGGATGGATATGCGGGATATTCGGGCGACGGATGATGAATCGGTCGTTGGGAATGTTGGATTTACGACGAGTACGAGCGCAAGGCAAAGGGAGACGGGAGGGTATGTGGATGGGATCTGGCAGCCGAAAGGGTGGTCGGTTTCGGGATCGGTGAGGGTAGATTCGTTCCGGACGTTCGATGCGCGGCAAGTGGTGTCGAATGCGGCGGGGGTGGTGGGTTTGCCGGAGCTGGATGAGCTGGTGGCTAGCCCGCGGGTGGGTTTGGTGCGTAGATTGGGCAAGGGATTTGAGCTGACGGGGACGGGCTTTCGGGCGTTTCGAGGGCCTACTATGAACGAGTTATACCGGACGGGGCAGGTGGGGCAACAGATTACCAAGGCCAATGATGCGCTGCTGGCGGAGCGGGCTACGGGGTTTGAGGTGGGGGGGGAAGAGGTGGGGAGGTTGGGGAGGTTGCGGGGGACCTACTTCTGGACGGAGGTAAATCGGCCGATTTCGGCGGTTTTGCTGAGCCAGACGGCTACATCGCAACTGTTGCAGCGGCAGAACTTAGGGCAGATTCGGAGTCGTGGGGTGATGCTGGAGGGGCAGACGGAGCGGTGGCATGGGGTGGACGCTAACTTCGGCTATCAGCTTGCATTTGCAACAGTTACGGCATTCAACACGAGCAGTTTGGTGCAGAAGAACCTGACGGGGAACTGGATTCCGGAGGTTCCGAGGGAGTCGGTTACGGCTGCGGTGAATTATGTGGTGCCACGAATCGCCAGTGTTCATGGGATTGCGAGCTATACGGGGAAGGAATTTGACGAGGCTGCGAACCAGTTTGTGCTGCATCCGTATGCTCGGGTGGATGTATCGGCGGAGAGGGAGCTGGGGAGGGGGTTTTCAGTGTTTGTGGGGGCGCAGAATGTGCTGAATCGCACGATTGACGCGGGGATGACGCCGCTGCTGACGTTGGCGGCTCCCCGGCTGGTGCAGGGTGGGCTACGGTACAAGTTGGGCCGGTGAGGGGTGTTTTCGCGCGTGTTTGGGTGGGTCTTGGGTCGCAAGTGGCGTGACTGAGGGAAGGTTCGGGTTGCGCGGCGGGAAAATGGGGTTGGAAATGGGCTGCGGGGAGGGTCTGGAATTTTGAGCCGGGGTCTGTGAACCCGGGTGGGGGAAAAGGTTGCGCGCAACACGGTGGGGGGAAGTGCGTTTATCTAACTGCACGGCGGAAGTGATCGCAGGTGCAGGAGGCACGTCATGAAGAAGCTATCCAATTTGGTTGCGAAGCTTACTGGAAGGAAGTTGAACGGAATGGGCGTGCTGGCAGCAGCCACGTTGGCTGGTGCGGTGTTGATGGCTGGCGCTCCTGCGGCGCAGGCGCAACGGTTTGGGATTGGAGTGCAGTTTGGTGGGCCGAGGTATTATGCTCCGGCTCCTCCGGTCGCGGTATATGGCGGGGCTGGATATGGGTATGGCGCTCCGGCGGTGTATGGGAATGGGTACTACGGCGGGTATGCGCAGCCCTATGGCGATGGAGATGGCGATGGCTGGAGAAACCGCGGCTATGGCTATGGCGATGACCACCGTGGATGGGGGGATGGCGATGGCGACCGGCGCGGATGGGGTGGGGATGACCACCGCGGATGGGGTGGCGGCGATGACCACCGCGGATGGGGCGGCCGGGAACACCGGTAAGAGGTTCGCGAGGCCGCCCGAGAGGGCGGCCTTGCTGTGCTTGGGGGGAGGAGGTTCTAGCTTAGCTTCTAGCTTCTGGCTTTTAGCTTCTAGGTTCTAGCTTCTAGCTAAGGGCAAAGGCAAGGGCAACGGCGAATACAGGGGTCCTTCGCTTCGCTCAAGGATGACGGGTGTTTTGCGGGGTGTTGGGGGGAGCAAGGGCAAAAGCAAAGGCAACGGCAAAAGCAAAGGCAAAAGCAAGTGCAACGGCAACGGCAAAAGCAAGGGCAAAGGCAAGGGCAAAAGCAAAGGCAAGTGCAACGGCAACAGTAACGGCGAAGGCGAGGTTGCGCTCGAGGGGTTAGAGGGGGTGGTAGTAGCGGGTTTCGGGGTGGGCGCAGGAGAGGCAGAGGCGCTGGCCGTTGCGGTCGATGAAGCGGTCGAAGTTGATGCCTTCGTGGCAGAGGTCGCAGGTGACTCGCTGGCCTTTGAAGCCGGGGAATTCGTTGGGGGGGAGAGAGACGCGGACCCAGGCGGTGCTGAAGAGGTCGTCGTCGGGGAGCTCGCGGTAGGCCTTCATCTGCTGCGCATTTTTTTCGAGGTCGGGGTAGAGTTCGCGGGCGCGATTTTTGGAGCTTTCGAGGGCTACGATGCGGAGGCCTTTGTAGTCGTCGGTGTCGCCGATTTTTTGGTTGAGGTCGATGAAGGTGGCGGCCATCTTGCCGAAGTCGCGGAGCTTGAGGGCTCGCTTGCCGACGCGGCAGCCGGTGACGACTCCGATGGCGTCGGTGGCGCAGCGGTCGATTTCTACGAAGGTGACGAGGCGCTTGCGGTCGGGGTTGAGGGAGCCGTCGGGGAGATGGCGGGCGCGGGGGTCGTGGATGTTGAGGCGAGAGAGGGCGAGCATGGCCATGCGGACGCCGAGGATCTGGCCGGCGCAGAGATGGCCGTGGGCTTGTTCGGCGTCTTGGAGGAGAGAGTCTAGGGGCATGGTTGTTAGTTGTTAGTTGTTAGTTGCTAGTTGTTGGTTGTTGGTTGTTAGTGGATAGGGGGTAGGGATGGGGTGAGTTGCTTGCCCGTTTTGATGATACTGCCGGGGGCATGGGTGGGGAACCCGGGCTTGTGCGGATGGGGAGAACGAGCAATAGCAACGGCGAAATACAGGGGTCTCTCCACTGCGTCGCGCAAGAGGCCGCGCGGCTCCGGTCGAGATGACGGGATCTTTACAGCTTCTTGCTCTTCTTCGTCGTCGTCTTCTTCTTCGTCGGGATCGTTGCGTGGATGGGGCACCCTGAGGTCCTGCGCGGACGGCTGGGGTTTGAGGCGGTGGTATGGACGCTCTCTGATCCCTGTTCCCTGATCCCTGTTCCCTGCTTCTATGCTGTTGGTATGGCTGATAGTGAGTTTTTGGCGACGCAGTGGTGGCAGACCGGGGTGATCTACCAGGTGTATCCGCGGAGTTTTCAGGATACGGATGGGGATGGCGTGGGGGATCTGCGGGGGATTGCGGCTCGGCTGGATTACCTGGTCGGGCTGGGGGTGGATGCGGTGTGGATTTCGCCGATTTATCCGTCGCCGATGAAGGATTTTGGGTATGACGTGAGTGACTATACCGGTGTAGACCCGCTGTTTGGGACGATCCAGGATTTCGATGCGCTGCTGGCGGCGGCTCATGCGAAGGGGCTGCGCGTGATTCTGGATTTTGTGCCGAATCATACTTCGGATCAGCATCCTTGGTTTGTGGAGTCGAGGTCGTCGCGGACGAGTGGGCCTGATAACAAAAAGCGGGATTGGTATTTGTGGAGGGATGCGGCTCCTGCGGGGGATGACTGGAGGCCGCCGGGGGAGAGGGTGCCGAACAATTGGGGGTCGAACTTTGGGGGGCCGGCGTGGACGTGGGATGAGGGGACGGAACAGTTTTATCTGCACTCGTTTTTGAAGGAGCAGCCGGATTTGAACTGGAGGAATCCGGAGGTGCGGGAGGCGATGTATGCGGCGATGCGGTTCTGGCTGGATAAGGGCGTCGACGGGTTCAGGATGGATGTCTTGTGGCTGCTGGTGAAGGATGCGGAGTTTCGGGATAATCGTGCGGGGGTGGTGCATAACGCGGATCAGCCGGGGACGCTGGAGATCGTGGCGGAGATGCGGGCGTTGATGGAGGCGTATGGGGATAGCCTGGCGGGGGCGTCGGTGGGGGAGAAGCAGATCCTCCGCTTAGCAAAGGAGGACAGCCAGAAAAGCAAGAGCTCGGGGAGGGTGCTGATTGGGGAGATTTATCTGCCGCTGGATCGGCTGGTGCGGTACTACGGGGGTGGGCCGCAGTTGAGTGGGGCGAATCTGCCGTTCAATTTTCACCTGATCCAGACGCGGTGGGAGGCGGAGGCGATTGCGGAGGTGATTCGGAACTATGAGGCGCTGCTGCCGCCGGGGGCGTGGCCGAATTATGTGCTGGGGAATCATGATCAGTCGCGGCTGGCGACGAGGATTGGAGCGCAGCAGGCGCGGGCTGCGGCGATGTTGCTGCTGACGCTGCGGGGGACTCCGACGATGTATTACGGGGATGAGTTGGGGATGGAGGATGTGGCGATTGCGGCGGAGCAGGTGCGGGATCCGGCGGCGAGGGATGGAGGGAAGGGACGGGATCCGGAACGGTCTCCAATGATTTGGGTAGGGGCGGCGAATGCGGGGTTTACTGCTCCGGGAGCGGTGCCGTGGCTGCCGCTGGTGACGGGGTGGGAGACGGAGAATGCGGCGGCGCAGTCGGTGGATAAGAGATCGATGCTGATGCTGTATCGGAAGCTGCTGGCGCTGCGGAGGAGGCATGACACGCTGCATGCGGGTGGGATTGCGGAGGTGCGGGCGGAGGGGTCGGTGCTGCGGTATCGGAGGGTGGGGATGGAGGAGGGGGAGAGTACGGATTTTCAGGTGCTGCTGAATTTGGGGACGGAGGTGGCGACGGTGTCTTGCGAACTGGGGACGGTGGTGCTGACTACGTTGCTGGATGGGGAGGGTGCGAGGGTGGAGGGCGAAGTGGAGGTGGAGGCGGGGGAGGGACTGCTGGTCGCGTTGGATTGAGTCCTGCGCGGACGGCGAGGGTTGTTGAGGAGAGTCCCAGGGGGCTGAAGCCCGGAGCTGTCTGAGGGGCAACGGCAAAAGCAGATCCCTGCGGGATGACAGCCAGAAATACAAGAACGGCTGCAAGGGCGAGGGCGGGGGTGCCAAGGGTGGAGGTTGTGCTGTAGGATTTTGTACACTATGGATCGTCGCGATATTTTGAAGGTTTCTCCGTTGGCTATTGCTGGTGCAATTGGCTACGTTGCCAAGGCTGAAATGCCTAAGGCTGGTACGGCAAAGGTTTTGTTCGATGTGCGTAGCTATGGGGCTACGGGCGATGGGAAGACCGTGGATACTCCGGCGGTGAACCGGGCGATTGAGGCTGTCGCGGCGGCGGGTGGTGGGACGCTGGTGTTTCCGGCGGGGACTTATGTTTGCTTCACGATTCGGCTGAAGAGCAGGGTGGAGATTTATCTGTCGCGGGGGTGCGTGATTGTGGCGGCGGATTCGCCGAAGGTGGGAGAGACGACGGGGTATCGCGGAGGGACGTACGATCCGGCGGGGCCGGCGCAGGCGTGGGAGGCTTATGAGGATTATGGGCATAACCACTGGCCGAACTCGTTGTTTTATGGCGAGGGGTTGGAGGATGTGTCGATTGTGGGGCCGGGGATGATCTGGGGGCGGGGGCTGAGCAATGGCACGAAGGGTGTGCGCGATGGGACGGGCGGGTTCGTTGCCGAGCAGGCCGGGGTGGGGAACAAGGCGATCTCGCTGAAGAACTGCCGCAAGGTTTTGCTGCGGGACTTTTCAGTGTTGAAGGGAGGACACTTTGCGCTGCTGGCTACGGGCGTGGATGATTTGACGATCGATAATCTGCTGGTGGATACGGACCGGGATGGGTTCGATATTGATTGCTGCAAGAATGTGCGGGTGAGTAATTGCACGGTGAACTCGCCTTGGGATGATGCGATCTGTCCGAAGTCGAGTTTTGCTCTGGGGTATGCGCGGTCGACGGATAATGTGACGATTGCGAACTGCTTTGTGGCGGGGATGTACAAACTGGGCACGGTGCTGGATGGGACGTGGAAGAAGTATGATTCGGCGACCGATCACGTTTGGGGGAATGGGCGGATCAAGTGCGGGACGGAGTCGAATGGCGGGTTCCGGAATATTGCGATTTCGAATTGCGTGTGCGAGGACTCTCGGGGGATATCGCTGGAGACGAGCGATGGAGCGTATCTCGAGGATATTGCGATTTCGAATATCACGATGCGGGGGACGCTGGATGCTCCGCTGTTTTTGAGGCTGAATGCGAGGAACCGCGGGCCGAAGGAGACGATGCGCGCGGGGACGTTGCGGAGGGTGCTGATTTCGAATATTGTGTCGCATGATTCGGCGGCGGTGACGGCGTCGATTCTGTCGGGGATTCCGGAGAATGCGATCGAGGATGTGAAGCTGTCGAACTGCTACTTTGGGCATAAGGGTGTGTACCCGGCGGAGGCGGTGGGGCGGGCGGTTCCGGAGTTGGTGGATGGATATCCGGAGATCGGGAGGTTCGGGCCGACTCCTTCAAATGGGTTTTATATTCGGCACTTGAAGAACCTGGAGATGTCGCATGTGGAGATTGCTCCGGAGAAGGCGGATGCTCGGCCGGCGTTCTGGCTGGAGGATGTGCAGCGAGCGGACTTTTTTGCGGTGACGGCTCCGGGTGGGCCTAATTTTGCGCTGAAGAATGTGAAGGATTTGAGGATTTTGTGGAGTAGGGCGGCGAAGGATGTGACCGTGGCGGAGGTTGGGGAGGAGATGCTGTAGCTTGGGATGTTTGGGCGGGTGCGGGGGAGAACGGGAGACAGCAGGTTCCTCGGCTTCGCTTGGAATGACAGACAGAAAGGCAAGGGCAACAGCAACAGCCAATACAGTGGCCCTTCGCTTCGCTCCAGGATGACGGGAGCTTGGGCGGTGTTTGGGAGGGCAACTGCAACTGCAAGAGCAACGGCAACGGCAACTGCAACTGAAAGAGCAACTGCAACTGCAACGGCAACTACAGATCCCTGCGGGATGACAGACAGAAAGGCAAAGGCAAGGGCAAAGGCTAGAGCAGGGCGATGACAGGGGTAGGGGGCAAAGGTAAAGCCCCGGGGTTGGCCGGGGCTTTGGGTGGTTGGGTCTCTCAATGGGCGAGAGAGGTGCGGTGGGTTAGCTTTCTTTGTGCTCTGAGTCGGGGGTGGCGGGGGTTGCCGGGGTGCCACCCTTGGGCTCGTTGCCGGGCTTGCGGATGTCGATGCCACCCTTGAAGAAGGCACCGTCTTCGATGGAGATGCGGGCGGCGATGACGTCGCCGGTGAGGGAACCTTCGCTGCGGATGTCGACGCGGTCAGAGGCCTGGCAGTTGCCACGGACTTTGCCGAGAACGACGACCTCGCGGGCGGAGATGTTGGCGGCTACCTGGCCGTTGCGGCCAATGGTGACGCGGTTTCCGGGGAGGTTGATGGCTCCTTCGACCTTGCCGTCGATGTAGAGAGACTCGGAACCGGAGACCTCACCTTTGACGACGAGGCTTTTGCCGATGGTGGCCTGCTCGGTGCTGGCTACCGCTCCTGCACCACTGGGAGTTGCGGTGAAGCCGGGAGTGGTGGAGGGAGGGGTGGGACGGACGGGCTCGGGGGTTGCAGGCGTGGCGCCAGGCTGATTCGGTTTCCACATAGATCTCTAATTCCTTTCCTTCGGGGGAGGGTATATCGCGGTAGCTGCTGCGCCAGGGTGAAAAATGATGCCAGACGTAGAACACAGCGTTGGCACCTGCGCTGAGAACACGATACTACTTTGTCAACAGTGCTGTGCTGTAGAGTTCGACGCAGAATGGTGGATTGGAGTTACCTCTCGTGGTTCTCGGTTGTTGGTTGTTGGTTGTTGGACTCACGGTCTTGCGCGGACGGCGGGAGTAAGAACGGGTTGGCGGGTAGGGGCTAGTCGTCGAGGGAGTTGTCGTTGTCTTCGATGAGGGAGAGGGTTCCTACTATGTCGAAGGTGAGGGGTTGGCCACCGGTGAGCTGGAGGGTGGCTCGCATGGGGGTTCGCTGCCACTGGGGGCGGGCGCAGACGGGGTGCGGGGCGGAGGAGTTGGGCCAGGGGGCTAAGACCTTCTGGACGATGGGCTTGCGGGCTCCCAGCTCGGCGATGACGGCGACGATGGAGGGCTTGGCGGTGGTGGAGATTCCGCAGTAGGCGGCGTAGTCGCGGAACCAGACGAGGTCGGAGATTTGAGCGTCGTAGGAGGGGAGATGGAGGGCGGTGATATGGCCGGTGGAGCGGTCGACCATGAGCCAGGAGCCGGGCTGCCAGGTCCAGCGGGGGGACTCGGAGGGGAGGGAATCGTTGATGCGGAGGGCCCGGCGGACGACGAAGGTGCGGTCGGTGACATCGTGGACTTCGCCGAGGGTCCACTCTTTCTGTGTACCGTCGACGACGAGGGGGCGGATGCGGAGGGTGGTGGCGTCTTCGGAGGTGGTGTTGGGCGTGGCCTCGGGGGGAGTGTACGGGACTTTGCGGGAGGGGCCGAGGGTGACGCTGTGAACTTTTGGCGGCCTGGCGGCAGCGGGAAGGGCAAAGGCGAGGACTAAGAGCAGTGGCACTAGAGCCGGGCGAAGGGTCTGCATGCTGAAAGCCTAGCAGGTTCTGCGCGGAGTCCTGCGCGGACGGCGGGTGTTGTTGTGGTGGGGCTGCGCCATGGGCGGGGCACTGGGACGGTGGTTTCGGAATTGGCTTGACATGATGGGGCGTTCGGCTAAGGATGGGCTTTTCGTTTGAGCGTCTGAATCAGTTGCCAGATGTGACGGGAGGTTCCATGAATGCGACGAATGGTTTGGTGATTGGATTGGTCCTGTTGTTGGGGAGCCTGGGATCGCTGGTGAGTGCGTTTATCGGTGACAGTGCATGGCATTTGCCACGGATGGATCAGGGCATTTTTCGGCCGGGGTATGTCGGGAACATGCTGGTGGGGGCGTTGGCGGCGCTGGCGTCTTGGGGGATGCAGAAGGGGGCGGTGTTGATTGGCGCGACGCCGAGTGCGCTCAGCTTTTCGACGTCGGATATGGCGAACGCGATTGTGATTGGGTTTGGAGGGGCGAGTTGGTTTAAGAGCCAGATTGACAAGATGGTCCTGCAGAGAACGGCAGCGGTGGCGGCGGGTAAACCGGGGGACCTGATGGCTGCGGCGAGCATCGCCGTGTCGAGTCCTATGGCGGCGCTCGAGACGGCAAACGGTATGAAGTCTTAGGCGGGGATGGCGGGAGGCACGGCGGGGTTGGAAGAAAGCGTGTGGGCAGCGTGGTATGCCCTTCCCAAACCGCTAGCTTTTAGGTAGACTTGCAGGTGGTGCGTGTACCTTCCGCCGTCTTCCCTTGACTGGTCTTGCGAAATGATCGCAGGACGGAGTGAGTGAAGGCTATCAGAAGCCCACGAAACAGGTTTTAGGGAAAGCAGATGGGGTTTTGCGTCGTGAGGCGTGGACTCTATCGAAGGAGACTGTTTGTCGAAGGAAGATGCAATTGAAGTGATGGCGGTGGTTGTCGAGACGCTGCCGAATGCGTTGTTCAAGGTAGAGCTCGAGAACAAGCACCAGGTGCTGGCGCATGTTTCGGGCAGAATGCGCAAGAACTTCATCCGCATCCTCCCCGGCGACCGGGTCGCGATCGAGCTTAGCCCGTATGACTTGAACCGCGGCCGGATTGTGTATCGGTATAAGTAGCAGGAAGGCCAGCTTCTAGCTTCTAGCTTCTGGCTTCTAGCTAAAGACAACCACTGGTAGAGAGTTTTCGTAGGAGCCTTTTGTTTTTAGCTAGAAGCTAGAAGCTAAGGGCCAAAAGCTAAGGAGTTTGAAATGAAGGTTCGTGCATCTGTAAAGCCGATTTGTGACAAGTGCAAGGTGATCCACCGCAAGGGGATCGTTCGCGTGATTTGCGAGAATGCCAAGCACAAGCAGAGACAAGGGTAGTGCAGGGAACAGGGATTAGGGATTAGAAGTGCCCCTGACTCAAGAGTTTTTCTAATCCCTGAGCCCTGATCCCTAATCCCTGCCTTTGTGGCCCCACTGGGCGAGTTCGCCGAAGTTAAGGCGTGCGATGAACCCGGAGGAGACAGCAGTCAGGTCAGCCACACAACCGTAAACCCCGCTTTAGAGCGTTGCTCGAAGCCCAACCGAAAGGCACACCATGGCACGTATTGCCGGCGTCGACCTGCCAGGAAACAAGCAGGCTCGTATCGCCCTCACGTATATCTATGGCATCGGGGATCCCCGCGCCAAGAAGATTTTAGAGAAGGCTGGGATTGACCCCCTGGCGAAGATGGCCACTCTTGATGAGGACCAGCTTAACAAGATTCGTCAGGTCATCGAAGCAGAGGGCGGCATCGAGGGAGATCTTCGCAAGGAGATTTCCCTCAACATCAAGCGCCTGATCGAGATTCAGTCCTACCGTGGCCTTCGCCACCGCCGCAGCCTTCCGGTTCGCGGACAGCGTACCCACACTAACGCTCGTACTCGCAAGGGTCCTCGTAAGGGAACTGTTGCCGGTAAGAAGAAAGCGACGAAGTAACCCATGGCAAAGTCACAGAATAAGGGTACCGGCGCGAAGGTCGGCAAGAATAAGAAGTTCAAGAAACGCGAACGCAAGAATGTTCCGTTTGGTCTGGTGTTTATCCAGGCTACGTTCAACAACACGATCGTGACAATCACGGACCAGCAGGGCAATACGCTGAGCTGGAAGAGCTCGGGTTCGCTCGGCTTCCGCGGATCGCGCAAAGGAACACCATTTGCCGCGCAGCAGGCAGCGGTCGGAGCAGCTACGGCGGCTCGTGACCACGGTCTGCGTGCGGTTGATGTGCGGGTTTCCGGGCCTGGTTCGGGACGTGAGTCTGCGATCCGTGCGCTGGCTGCTGCGGGTATCGATGTGCGGAGCATTCGGGACGTTACGCCGATGCCGCATAACGGTTGCCGTCCGCCGAAAAGACGTAGGGTATAGGGCCCAAGGCTCAGCGTACTTTGTGCTGGCTCTGGGCTCTTGCTGAGACCCGTTTCTGGACCCTGGGCACTAAGCCCTGGGCCCTTGTTTACGGATCGTGACGAAGGGCGACGCCGCCTGTAAAGCGATCGACAACCGAAGTATTTGGAGATAAGAAATGGCACGTTATACAGGACCCGTCTGCCGGCTTTGCCGCAGGGACGGAACCAAGCTGTTCCTCAAGGGCGCGAAGTGCTTTACCGACAAGTGCCCCGTCGAGAAGCGCAACTTTCCCCCGGGCCAGCATGGTCAGAGCAAGAAGATCAAGAAGGTTGTGGGCTACGGTTTGCAGCTTCGTGAGAAGCAGAAGGCCAAGCGCATCTACTTCACGCTGGAGACACAGTTCCGCGCGTACTACGAGAAGGCTGCGAGCCGCACGGGCGTTACCGGCGAGCTGTTGTTGCAGCAACTGGAGACACGGTTGGACAACGTGTGCTACCGGATGGGATTTGCGATGAGCCGCCGGCAGTCTCGGCAGGTGGTTCGCCACGGGCATGTTCAGGTGAATGGCCGCAAGGTGAACATTCCGAGCTTCCAGTGCAAGGTTGGCGACGTGATCGAGATTCGCGAGGCTTCGAAGAAGCTGGTGATGCTCGAGACGGCGAAGGACTTTGTGTCTGGGCAGAATCGCGTGCAGTGGATCGAAGTGGCTGCCGATAATCTGTCGGGTAAGGTCATTGCGATGCCGAAGCGCGAGGATGTGAATCTGCCGGTGAACGAGCAGTTGATCGTCGAACTTTATTCGAAGTAAGCCTTAGGTTTTGTGGCGCAGCGGGAGAAGAAGATTCCTCCGCTGCGCTGCGGAATGACAGCCAGAAAAGCAAGAACAACGGCAGTATC
This sequence comes from Acidobacteriota bacterium, assembly GCA_021778315.1. Next base: position 49,554 of record JAJYCQ010000007.1, read on the forward strand.
AACCGCACCACCATCAGCCACGCAGAATGCCTCGCGTGTGCGATGAAGAAAGGATCCACCATGCTTTGGAGAGGTTTTCAAAAGCCCAAGCGTCTCGCCGTCGATCAGGAGAGCCTGACTAACCTTTACGGAAAGTTTTCCGCGCAACCTTTTGAGCGCGGTTTCGGTACGACGATCGGCAATGCGCTGCGCCGCACGCTGCTGTCGTCCATCGAGGGAGCGGCTGTGACGGCTGTTCGCATCGAGGGCGTGCTGCACGAGTTCCAGTCGATCACGGGCGTGGTTGAAGACGCGACCGACATCATTTTGAATTTGAAGCAGATTCCGTTCAAGCTGAATGGCGAGGGGCCGAAGGCTCTTTACCTTCGCGCGGATGCGGCGGGCGTGATTCTTTCGGGCTCGATCGAAGCGGATTCGGATGTTGAGATTCTGGATCCGAATGTGTACATCTGCACGATCTCCGAGGGCGGACGCATTGACATGGAGATGCGCCTGAAGCGTGGCCGTGGCTATGTTTCAGCCGACAAGAACTTTGATAGCGATCTGGGCATTGGATTCATTCCGGTGGACTCGGTTCACTCGCCGGTGCGGAAGGTGAATTACCTGGTTGAGGCGGCACGTCTTGGACAGATCACCGACTACGAGAAGCTGACGCTGGAGATCTGGACCAACGGAACGGTGCTTCCCGCGGATGCGCTGGGACTTTCGGCGAAGCTGCTGAAGGACCACATGACGATCTTCATCAACTTCGAAGAGGAGATGGAGGCGGGTGCCGAGGGTCTGCATGACGGGCCGGCGATTCGCAACGAGAATCTCAATCGGTCGGTTGAAGAGCTGGAGCTTTCGGTTCGCAGCTACAACTGCCTGAAGAATGCCAATATCGCGACGATCGGCGAGCTGATTCAGAAGACCGAAGCAGAGATGCTGAAGACGAAGAACTTTGGCCGCAAGAGCCTGAACGAGATCAAGGAAATCCTTGCTCAGATGGGGCTATCGCTGGGCATGAAGATTGATGAGCAGGGCAACCCGGTTCCGGGACCGACGTCGGTACTGCCGGCGGCGACACTGGCGGCGAGCTATGCGAACTTCGACGATGAAGACGAGGATGAGGACGAGGAAGAGGATGATCTCGATCTCGCGGCCGAGCCGGAGAATTTTTAAGGGCAGGGATTAGGGAACAGGGATTAGGGATTAGAAGAACTGATCCCTGTTCCGGCACTTTCCAGTAGAGCAGGACGGAAATAGGCGATTCGTTTCGGGACTTGGTTGTGTGGCAACGTTCGGTTCAGATGAGGGTTGCGATTTACAAGCTCACTGCCGGGTTTCCGAAGGAAGAGATTTACGGATTGAGCAGCCAACTCCGGCGAGCCGGCGTATCGGTTGCAAGCAATATAGCAGAAGGTTATGCGCGGGCATCTCGGGGTGAGTACAAGCAGTTTCTCGGGATGGCACGTGGTTCCAATTCAGAGGTGCAAACGCAATTAGTCATTGCACGGGAGTTGGGATTTGGAAGTCCGCAGACGCTCGATACGGCCGAGGGGCTATCGAACGAAGTGGGCAAAATGATGGCGGCAATTCTTCGTGGCCTCTGACACGCGAATGTGCAGCATTCCTAATCCCTAATCCCTAATTTCTAAACCCTCGAACGCAGTATCCGAGCCGGGCTGAAGTCCGGGTCGAAGGAGATTATCATGCGCCACCGTAATGGCGGATTCAAGCTGGGACGTAATACCAGCCATCGCCGCGCTTTGCTTCGCAACCTTGTTACCTCGATTATTTTGAACGATCGCGTTCACACCACCATTACGAAGGCGAAGGCGTCGAAGCCGATCGTCGAGAAGATGATTACGCTGGGCAAGAATGGCAGCGTTCATGCACGCCGGCAGGCGCTGGCGTATATGATGACTCCGGAGTCGGTGGACCGTTTGTTCAAGACGGTGGCACCGCGGTATGCGACGCGTCCGGGTGGGTATTCGCGGATTGTTCGCACGGGACAGCGGCAGGGAGATGCAGCAGAGATGGCGTATATCGAGCTGCTGGGTGCTGAACTGGAGCTGAGCGAGAAGGCTGAGAAGCGTTCGGCGGCTCGTGCGAAGCGCAACGAGGAGCTGCAGAAGCAGCTGGCGGAGAGCGGCCAGGACGACGGCGGTACTGCGCAGTAGATTGAAGCGATTTCGATGCGAGAGACGCACCTTCGGGTGCGTCTTTTGCGTTGGGCGAAGGTGAAGGGCGGTCGAGGAAACTGCACTGCGCTAGACTAGGGTTGCTGACTACTACGTCTGTTGGCTACGAAAGAAGGCCTTCCTACCGCATGGCTATCGTTGAGCTGAATAAGATTCGCAAGGTGTACGACACGAAGGTTGCTGTTGAGGGGCTTTCGCTGACGATTGAACCGGGAACGATGTTTGGATTGCTGGGGCCGAATGGCTCGGGCAAGACGAGTTCGATTCGGATGATGATCGGGATGACGGTTCCGGACTCGGGTACAGTGAGTTTGTTTGGGAAGCCGTTTGAGCGGGCGTCGCTGCACCGGGTGGGGTATCTGCCGGAGGAGCGCGGGCTGTACAAGAAGATGAAGGTGGTGGACCAGTTGGTGTTCCTGGGGCAGCTGCATGGGCTGACCGAGGCGACGGCGCGGGCGCGGGCGCTGGTGTGGTGCGAGCGGATGGAGATTACCGAGGCGATCGAGAAGAAGACCGAGGAGCTGTCGAAGGGGATGCAGCAGAAGATCCAGTTTATTGCGGCGCTGCTGCATGAGCCGGAGCTGATTATTATGGACGAGCCGTTCAGCGGGCTTGATCCGGTGAATGCGACGCTGCTGATGGACACGCTGGTGGAGCTTCGCGGGGAGGGGAAGGCGATTCTTTTCTCGACGCACAGGATGGACCAGGTGGAGAAGTTGTGCGATGCGATTGCGTTGATTTCGCGAGGGAAGCTGCTGCTGTCGGGGTCGATGCGGGAGATTAAATCGGAGTATCCGAGGAACAGGTTGCAGGTGGTGTTCACGGGGGACGAATCGTTTCTGGGCCATGCGGAGGTGGCGGAGGCGAAGAATTATTCGGGCATTGCGGAGATCAAGCTGCATCGCGAGGCGGGTGCGCAGTCGGTGCTGGCGGAGGCGATTGGCCGGGGCACGGTGATCAACCGGTTCGAGGTGATTGAGCCGACGCTGGAAGAGATTTTTATTGAGCGGGTTCGCGCAAGTTTTGGGGATGAGGAAGCACGAGGGATCGTCGATGCATAATGTCTGGTTGATTGCGAAGCGCGAGTATACGGAGCGGGTGAAGACGAAGGGGTTCATTATTGCGACGGTGCTGATTCCGGTGCTGATGAGCGTGCTGGTGGTGGGCGGCGGATTTCTGGCGAGCAAGACGAAGAGCAACTCGCATATTGCGGTGGTGACGAGCGATGCGGTGTTTGGCGCGGACTTGAAGCAGAAGCTGGAGTCGGACAAAGAGAGCACGATGAAGGTGGATGTGGCGACGCCGTCGGATGAGACGCGGAAGAGGCTGGATGGGGAGCTACAGGATAAGACGTCAACGCTGTCGGGGTACCTGTGGGTGACTCCTGCTGCGCAGGCGGGGGAGCGTCCCAAGTTTAGCTACAAGGCTCGGTCGGCGGGAGACATCAGTACGCAGCTTGCGCTGCAGAGCTCGATTAAATCGGTGCTGATCCTTGAGCGGCTGACGGCGAAGGGGATGAGCGTGGCGGAGATTGACGCGCTGAATGCTCCGGTGGATATCGATACGAGCGCGTCGGGCAATACGATGGCGGCGCTGGCTTCGGCGTACGTGATGTTTCTGCTGATGTACATGGCGATTGCGTTGTACGGGATGAATACGGCGCGATCGATTATTGAAGAGAAGACGAGCCGCGTGTTTGAGGTGTTGCTGGCGACGATCAAGCCGGATGAGTTGCTGGCGGGAAAGATTCTGGGTGTGGGAGCGGTGGGGCTGACGCAGGTGGGGATTTGGATGTTTGCCGCGGCGCTGCTATCGACCAGTGGGCTGGCTGCGAGCCTTATAGGCAGCGGGCATTCGCTGATCAGCGGGCTGCAGATTGTTTACTTCCTGCTGTATTTCGTGTTCGGGTTTCTGTTGTATTCGAGCATCGCTGCGGCGTTGGGAGCGATGACGAATTCGGAGCAGGAGCTGCAGCAGTTGAATATGTTTCTGATGATGCCGCTGTTCTTTTGCATGCTGATGTTGCTACCGACGATTCGCGCTCCGAATTCGATGCTGTCGCAGATTGCATCGCTGATTCCGTTTTGCAGTCCGCTGTTGATGAATGTGCGGGCTTCTTTGACGGAGGTTCCGGCGTGGCAGATCGGTCTTTCGTTTGTGCTGATGTCGCTGACGATTGTGGTGATTCTGTGGATCTCGTCGCGGATTTATCGCGTTGGTATTTTGATGTACGGCAAGAAGCCCAATCTCCCTGAGATTCTTCGCTGGTTGAAATATAGCTAGAGCAAAGATGCTCTGGTTGTTGAGGGAGCTTCGATGGAGATTGATCTTGCGGGTGCAGGGGTTCCGGTAGCGGCGGTTCGGTCGCAGGTGTGCGTGGTGGGGGCGGGGATTGCGGGACTGACGGTGGCGCGGAGGCTGGCGCAGCGCGGCGTGGATGTGGTGGTGATCGAGGCCGGCGGGCGCGAGGTGGAGGAGGCGGGGCAGCAGCTGTTTGCGGAGGCGGAGCTGACTGGGCGGGCGCATGTGGGAACGATCGATGGACGGGCGAGGGTGCTGGGGGGAACGTCGGTGTGGTGGGGCGGGCAGGTGCTGGGGATGACGCGCGATGCGGCTGCGGCGTGGCCGGTGGCGTGGGAGGAGATGGAGAGATTCCTGGCTGAGGCGGAGCAGTTGGTCGAGGTGGACTCGCTGCCGTATGAGGGGGCGGAGTTTTTTGCGGCGACGGGCGCGGCGGTGCCTCCGATGATTGCGGAGTTGGGTGAGGTGGATGCGAGGATGTCGAAGTGGATGGGGTTCTCGCGGAGGAATTTTGCGGGGACGGTGGGGAAGGAGTTGCTGGCGCATCCGAGGGCGAGGATTTATTTGCATGCGCAGGTGAGGGAGTTGTTGCTGACCGCGTCGGGAGAGCGATTGGAGGCGGTTGTGGTGCGGACGGCCTCGGGTGCGGCGGTTCGATTCGAAGCGGAAGAGTTTGTGCTGGCGACGGGAACGGTGGAGACGTCTCGGCTGCTGCTGGCTTCGCGGACGGTTGCGGCGGAGGGTGTGGGGAATGCGAATGACCAGGTGGGGCGAGGGTTTCATGATCATGTGACGCTGCCGGTGGCAACGCTGACGGGAGCTGCGCGGGAGAGAATTTTGCGGGAGCTTCGGCCGTGGGTGTTGGGCGGGACGGTGCATAGCGTGAAGTTTGAGGCGTCGCGAAGGTTGCGGGAACGGTTGGGAGTGAATCCGGTGCTGGCGCATGTGGCGCTGGATGAGCCGGAGGGTTCGGGGGTTGCGGTGGTGCGGGAGTTGTTGACGGCGATGCAGCGCGGAGAGTTTGGGAGGGCGTTGACGACGCATGCGGCGCGGGTTCCGGGGGCGGCGGTGGAGGCGGTGAGATTGGCTTGGGAGGCGAAGGTGCGGCGGCGGAGATTCGTGTCGGAGGATGCGGTGGTGAAGCTGCAGATGAATGTGGCGCAGGATGTGGGGTCGCAGTCGCGGGTGATGCTGGATGAGGGGAGGGATGCGAGTGGGATGCCGCGGGTGGTGGTGGATTGGCGCGTGTCGGCGAATGAGATTGCGACGCTGCAGAGGTATGCGGGGTATCTGCGGGAGAGGTTTGAGGGGATGGGTTTGAGGGACGTGGAGTGGGTACGCGAGATGTTTGTGGAGGGCGCAGAGCTGCCGGGGATGGAGGACGCGCGACATGCGATGGGCGGGGCTTGCATGGGAACGGATCCTCTGAGCAGCGTGGTGGATGCGGAGATGAGAGTGCATGGGGTTGCGAATCTTTCGATTGCCAGTGCTGCTACGTTTCCGGATGGGAGCGCGCAGCTGCCGACGTTGACGATGATGGCGCTGGCGCTGCGGCTGGCAGAACGGATAGGGCAGGGATTAGGGAATAGGGATTAGGGATTCGGTGCGGCTGAGCGGATACACTGGGGAGCGTGGCTTCCTTCACGCGTAAAGAGAGATTGATGCTGGCGATTGTGCCGCCGATGGCGGCGCTGCTGATTCGTGTGTTGGGGGCTACGCTGCGATATCGCGATGTGAATGCGGAGGGGACTCCGAATGGGCATACGATGCCGGGGCCGACGGTGTTTGCATTTTGGCATTGCACGATGCTGACTTCGGCGCACCGGTTTAGGAATTTGGGGATTGCGATTTTGATTTCGCGATCGTTTGATGGAGAGTTGATTGCGCGGACGGTGGAGCGGCTGGGATTTTTGGCGGTGCGGGGATCGAGTTCGCGGGGAGGTGCGGCGGGATTGAAGGGCATGGCGGAGGCGTATGCGGCGGGGCACCGGTGCGCGTTTACGGCGGATGGGCCGAGAGGGCCGGCGAGGGTGGCGAAGGCCGGGCCGGTGCAGCTTGCGGAGTTGGCGGGGGCGACTTGGATTGGGGCTTATCATGCGCAGCCTTCGAGGGCTTGGTATTTGAAGAGCTGGGATCGATTTATGATTCCGAAGCCGTTTTCTACGGTGACGTTTGGATGGCCGGCGCATGTGAAGCCGGAGTTGGAGCTTGTGCAGCGGGCGATGGATGAGGCCGTGGCGATGGCTCAGATGCAGGGATTAGGTATTAGGGATTAGGGATTGGATTTCGATGCTGGTATCGGATTTTGGGTATGAGTTGCCGGATGAGTTGATTGCGCAGCGGCCGCCGGAGGTGCGGGGGACGAGCCGTATGTTGACGCTTGATCGGAGGACGGGGGCGTTTGCGGATCGGAGTTTTGGGGACCTGCCGTCGTTGCTGCGGGCGGGCGATTTGCTGGTGCTGAATGACTCGCGGGTGATTCCGGCGCGGCTGTTTGCTACGCGTGTGGGGTTGACGACGCAGGAGAAATCGCCGGTGCCTCGTGGGGTTGTGGAGGTATTGCTGACGGAGCGGCTGGTTGGGCTGCCTGGGGGACAGGCGGAGTGGTCTGCGCTGGTGCGGCCGGCGAAGAAGGTGCAGGTGGGGGAGCGATTATTGTTTGGCGCTGCAGCTTCGGGGGAGGCCGTGCTACGGGCCGAGGTGATGGCGGCGGGAGAGTTTGGCGAGCGCACGCTGCGGTTCGATGCGGTGGATGATTTTTATGCGGAGCTGGAGCGGATTGGGCATCTGCCGCTGCCTCCTTATATTCGGCGCGAGAAAGATGTGCCGGATCGGGCGGAGGATCGGGAGCGGTACCAGACGGTGTATTCGCGGCCGCTGGGGAGTGCGGAGGCTCGTGGGTCGTCGGCTGCACCGACGGCGGGGCTGCACTTTACTCCGGAGATTTTGGATGAGCTGCGAGGGCGTGGGGTGGAGGTGGTGACGTTGACGCTGCATGTGGGGCTGGGGACGTTTCAGCCGGTGCGGGCGGAGCGGACCGAGGAGATCAAGCTGCATGCGGAGAGCTATACGATCTCAGCGGAGACGGCGGCGGCGGTGAACCGCGCGAGAGTGGAGGGGCGGCGGATACTTGCGGCGGGGACGACGAGCACTCGGACGCTGGAGCATGTGGCTCGCGTGTTTGGAGATAGGGGTATTGAGGCTCACTCGGGGAGTACGAGTTTATTTTTGTCGCCGGGCGCGGAGTTCAAGGTGGTGAGTGGGTTGCTGACGAATTTTCATCTGCCGGAGTCGACGCTGTTGATGCTGGTGTCGGCGTTTGCGGGACGGGAGAAGGTGCTGGCGGCTTATGCGCATGCGGTGGAGCAGCGGTATCGTTTTTTTTCGTATGGCGACTGTATGCTGATTGTTTAGAGGCAGGGATTGAAGGGCAGGGATTAGGGGATAGGGATTAGGAGTGCAAGTGCAGAAGCAGATTCCTCCGCTGCGCTGCGGAATGACAGGCAGAAAAGCAAGTGCAAGAACGAATGCAAGAGCAAGAGCAAGAGCAAAGGCAAGAGCAAAGGCAAAGGCAAGAGCAAAGGCAAAGGCAAAGGCAAGAGCCAATATAGTGGTCCTTCGCTTTGCTCTAGGATGACGGGATTTTTGGGGGTGCTAGGGAGTGTAAGAGCAACTGCAAGAACAAGAGCAACTGCAGATCCTTACGGGATGACAAATAAAAGAGCGCGAGTCAGAGTTTCGGCGGGTGGATTTGTTCGGGAATGGTTGAAGGAAAGATGAGAGTGATTTTGAAATGATGACGAACAAAAACATGACGACGGATAAGCCACCGATTTATTTGTTGGACTCGATGGCGTTTATTTTTCGGGCGTATCACGCGATGGCTCGCATGAGGCCGATGACGACGCGGACGGGGATACCTACGGCGGCAACTTATGTCTTTGTGAACATGATTAATAAGTTGCGCGCGGATTTTAAGCCGGAGTATCTGGCGGCGGTGTATGACGTAGGGGCTCCGCTGCATCGGTATGAACTGGCTACGCAGATGAAGGGCGTGCAGAAGTTTAATAGCAAGACGCAGCAGTTTGAGACGGTGGAGTATGCGGGGTACAAGGCGAATCGCGCGGAGACTCCTCCGGATTTAATTCAGCAGCAGCCTTATATTCGGCGGGCGCTGGAGGCGTTCAGGATTCCAATTTTGTACTACGAGGGGTTCGAGGCTGATGATGTGATCGGCACGCTGAGCCGGCAGCTTTCGGCGCTGGGGCACAAGGTGTTTGTGGTGTCGTCGGATAAGGACATGATGCAGTTGGTGAATGCGGACGTGTCGATCTTGAATCCTACGAAGGACAATTTAATTCTTGATCCGGCGGGAGTGGAGAAGGTGCTGGGGGTTCCTCCGGAGCGCGTGGTGGATGTGATGGCGCTGCGGGGAGATGCGATTGACAATATTCCGGGAGCTCCGGGAATTGGGGACAAGGGGTCGGTGGAGTTGATTCAGCAGTTCGGCACGGTGGAGGGCGCGCTGGATCATGCGGACGAGGTGAAGAAGAAGACGTATCGCGAGTCGCTGCAGAATAATCGCGAGAATATTTTGCTGTCGAAGGAGTTGGTGACGATTGATACGTCGGTGCCGATTGAGTTTTCGATTGACGCGATGCGGACGCGGCCGGTGGACAATGCTGCGTGTCGAGCGCTGTTTACGGAGCTTGAGTTTACGACGATGTTGAAGGACCTGGCTCCGGATGCGGATGCGGTGCTGACGACGTATAACGTGAAGGCGACGGCGGAGGACGTGGCGCAGTTGTTGATGGAGGCTCGTGCGGCGGGGCATTTGGCGATTGCGATGGCGTCGAATTCGCAGGCGGTGGCGGAGGAGATGGGCGCGGATGCGGCGGCTGATGCGGAGGTGGAAGCGGAGCCTGGTCCGGCGGAGACGATGTCGTTGTTTGGTGCCCCGGAGGCTGAGGTGAAGGCGGCGGTGAGCGCGGTGGATCCAGCGTGCCGGCTGGGGTTGGCGGTGACGGCGGCGGAGGCGATGGAGGTGTCGCTGGAGATGCCGGGGGTTCGCGAGGCGTTAATGGATGCGACGCTGCCGAAGCAGGTGCATGATCTGAAGGCGGTGCTGCGTGCGCTCGAACCGCATGGTGTTGAGCTGGCGGGAGCGGTGACGGATGTGATGCTGGAGAGCTATCTGCTGAACCCTACGCATAGCTCGCACACGCTGGTGGATATGGCGGCGCGGACTACAAGCCTGGCGCTGACGCACCAGGTGACGAAGGATAATCCTGCGGACCCGAAGAGGTTGGCAGAGGCCGCCGCTGCGGTGGTGCGGTTGGCGAAGACGCTGGGCGAGCAGATGCAAGAAGCAGGGATTAGGGGACAGGGATTAGGGATTAGCGAGAGGCTGGTGGATGAGCCAGGGTTGGGTGGGGCGATTACGACGGAAATGATGTTTGGAAGAACAGGGACTAGGGAACAGGGATTAGGGATTAAAAAGCGGGTCGAGGGCGAGTCGGCTTCGGCGTTGAATGAGGACTCGACGCTGGAGGATGTTTATTGGAAGTTGGATTTGCCGCTGGTGCGGGTGCTGTTGCAGATGGAGCGGGTGGGCGTGCGGGTGGATAGTGATGTGCTGCGGGCGATGAGTTCGCGGCTGGCGGTGACGATCGATGATTTGGCGGAGCAGGTGTATGCGAGTTCGGGGCATCGATTTAATATCAACTCGCCAAAGCAGTTGGGGGATGTGCTGTTCAATAAGATGGATCTGCCGAAGCCGATGAAGCATGGCAAGGGCAAGGTGATTTCTACGGCGCAGGATATTTTGGAGGATTTGGCGGAGCGGACGGATGTCGAAGGACATGAAGTGCCGGCGCTGGTGTTGGAGTATCGGCAACTGCAGAAGTTGAAGGGGACGTATCTGGATGCGTTGCCGGCGCTGGCGGATTCGCAGGGGCGGATTCATACGACGTTCAATCAGGTGGGTACGGCTACGGGGCGACTGAGTTCGACGAATCCGAATTTGCAGAATATTCCGGTGCGGACGGCGGTGGGGAGAGAGATTCGCGCGGCGTTTATTGCGGCGGAGGGGAATCTTTTGATGTCGGCTGATTATTCGCAGATTGAGTTGCGTTTGATGGCGCATTTTTCGCAGGACCCGCTGCTGCTGGATGCGTATCGCACGGGGAAAGATATTCATACGCTTACGGCGGCGGAGGTGTTTGAGGTGGACGCGGAAACGATGGATAAGGAGACTCGCGCGCGGGCGAAGGCGGTGAACTTCGGAATTGTGTATGGTATTTCACCGTTTGGTTTAGCAGCGCAGTTGGGGATCGATCAGAAGATTGCGAAGGAATATATTGCGCGATATTTTGAGCGGTATAAGGGTGTGGCGGAGTTTATTGAGCGGACGCTGGAGACGGTGCGGCGCGATCAGTCAGTGCGGACTGCGTTTGGGAGGGTGAGGCCGATTCCGGATATTCAATCGCGGAATCCGAATCAGCGCGGGTTTGCGGAGAGGACGGCGGTGAATACTCCTCTGCAGGGAACGGCGGCGGACTTGATCAAGATTGCGATGTTGCGGATTGATGCGGCGATGCGGTCGCGGAATTTTAAGTCGGTGATGACGCTGCAGGTGCATGACGAGCTGCTGTTTGATGTGGTGCCGGAGGAGGCGGAGGAGTTGCAGGAGCTGGTGAAGCGGGAGATGGAGTCGGCTGCGGAGTTTAGTGTGCCGATTGTGGCGGAGGTTGGTTTGGGAAAGAATTGGCGGGATATCAAGTGAGTCCTACGCGGACGGGTCCTGCGCGGACGGCGAGGGTTAAGTGCTGCGTGGGGGGGCGGGAGTTAAGTGCTGCGCGGGGGAGCTAAGATGGTGGGTATGCGAAGGCTGGGTGTTGTGGTTGTGATGATGCTGTCGTCGATGGTGGGGGTGGCGCAGCAGAGGACGCTGCTGCTGTGGCCGAAGGGGAATCCTGAGCCGTCGAAGGTGGTGGGGCCGGAGGTGGATCCGACTACGGATGCGAACCGTATGGTGTCGGGCAAGGTGACGGTGCGGGTGACGAATGTGAGACAGCCGACGCTGACGGTGTATCCGCCGAAGGGGAAGAATACGGGCGCGGCGGCGCTGGTGTTTCCGGGTGGATCGTATGTGCGGCTGGCGTACAACATCGAGGGCACGGAGGTGTGCGATTGGTTGAACTCGATTGGGATGACGTGCGTGCTGGTGAAGTATCGCGTGCCGGAGGAGGGACACTATCCGGCGAATGTGGAAGACCTGGAGGACGCGCAGCAGGCGATGCGGATGACGCGGGTGCATGCTGCGGAGTGGGGGATTGATCCGCAGCGGATTGGGGTGATTGGATTTTCCGCGGGAGCGCATCTGGCGGTGGTGTTGAGTACGCATCCGGATTTCGAGGGGAAGAATGTGGCGGCGTCTGCGGTGGATGCGCGACCTGATTTTCAGATGGTGATTTATCCGGGATGGCTGACGGGGCCGGGGGGTAAGGTGGATGCTTCGGTGGCTCCGAATGCCGGGGTGCCTCCTACGTTTTTAGTGCAGGCGGAGAATGATTACACCGCGCATGTGGAGAATGTGCTGGGGTATTTTCAGGCGTTGAAGGATGCGAGGATTCCTGCGGAGCTGCACGTGTATACGGAGGGCGGGCATGGGTTCGGGATGCGGCCTACGGAGCTGCCGATCTCGCACTGGGGAGCGGTGGCGGAGATTTGGCTGCATACGATTCATGTGCTGGGGGAGCCGGGAGTGGTGGGGAGGCCTTGAGGGCGGGAAGGGAGTCGGTGGCGATATTTTGGTGCTAATCGCGGCTGAGGTTGAGTTTGGAAATAATGGAGAGACATCAAATGAGTTCAACCCGCCGCGTTGCCACGATTGACTTGGAGTTTTTGCATAGGTCTTTCTATGAAACGGTCACAAATGCGGCTAATATCAAACTGCTGGAACTTGTCGAGTCAAAACTTGGGGAGCAAGGTATTTCTCTCCAAGACCCAGAGCGCGAAGAAATTCTCCGCCAGATCACAGCTGATCCAACACAGTTGCGGCTGTCTATTGACCGAGATAACAGTGATCGCGACCTCTCGATAAAGATCACCGATGAGGATTTCGGCCAGCTTAATCGAGCAATATCAAGACTCGAAGCTAAACTTCCAGAGCTGTTTGAGCAGTCTGCTACCTTTTCGGCAGAGTTGATTCTGAAGTCGCTAAAGCAAAGGTGGAAGGAAGAATCAAAACTTCAGAGGAAAGAGATTGCCTCTTTCGAAAGAAACCTTTATCTAAGATGGAAACGACCCCTCGAGCTATTGCGTCAGTTCCTCACGATGTGCGGCGAATTGGCAGCTAGTTATCGAGCCGAGGTAGACCTTGACTCGGCTCGACCTAAGTTGTGGGAGCTGCTCACGCGCTTGAATGCTAGGGCTCTTCGTGTAGCGGAGGAGATTTTCTGCTTGCTGAAGACGGGTCATGCTGATGGGGCATTAGTCCGCTGGCGCACAGTACATGAGATAGCAGTCACAATTCGCTTTCTCGTCAAGCACGGAGAAGACGCTGCAATTAGATACATCGATCATCAGTGGGTTGGAAGTAAGAAAAGCGCTGATGAATATCAAAAGGTATTCGGAGATGATCTAGAATCCACGATTTCACAGGAGGAACTTCAGCGTTTGAATGACGGCTATTCAGCAATGTTGAATAAGCATGGATTTGAATTTCGTCATGATTATGGATGGGCTGCAAAGGCTCTTTCGATAGCTAAGCCAAACTTTAAACACATTGAGGAATCGGTGGCGGCCTCTCGTTATCGACCACACTATCAGTGGGCGAGTCAGGGGTTACATGCAGGATCTAAAGGAACATATGCTCCTCTGTCAGGAGACGCCCCCATTCTCTTAATTGGCCCATCAAATACAGGTTTGGCTGACCCAGCACAAGCGCTTTCACATGTGCTAACCGAAATTGCAGAAGATATCTCCAGTCTCCATTTAAGTCTGGATGCACTAGTGATCCTGAAAATGTTGAGGACGCTTCGTGATGAGATCAATGAAGCGTTCCTTGAGTGCCATTGGAAACTCGAGGAAGACGAGGCCAAGCTGGATGCGAGTGAATCAGGTTCCGAAGGCGCATTGAACTAGCTGGTTCTCACACCCCTAGTTCGTGGCGGATGGCGTTGGCTATGGTGGTGGCGTGGTGGTGCATGGCTTCGGCGCTTTCGGCTTCGATCATTACGCGGGCGAGGGGTTCGGTGCCGGAGTAGCGGATGACGACTCGGCCGGTGGTGGCGAGGTCGGCTTCGGCGGCGGCGATGGCGGCGACGATGGCGGGGAAGGTGTTGAGGGGGAGTTTTTCGCGGACCTTTACGTTGAGGATGATCTGCGGATAGTTGGTGAGGTCGGCGATGAGCTGGCTGAGGGTTTTGCCGCTGCGGTGGACTACGTCGAGGACAAGGAGCGCGGTGAGGAGGCCGTCGCCGGTGGTGGCGCGGGCGGGGAAGAGGATGTGGCCGGACTGTTCGCCGCCCAAAGATGCTCCCGAACTGCGCATCTCTTCGAGGACGTATTTGTCGCCGACGGGGGCGCGGAGCATGCGGATTCCGGAGCGGGCGAAGGCGGCTTCGAGGCCCATGTTGGACATGGTGGTGGCGACGACGAGGTTATGGGCGAGCTCTCCGCGGGCCTGGAGGTCGCGGGCGCAGAGGAGGAGGACGGCGTCGCCGTTGAGGACGTTGCCGTGCTCGTCGGCGAACATGGCCCGGTCGGCGTCGCCGTCGAAGGTGAAGCCGATGGAGGCACCGGCGACTTTGACCTGGGCGGCGACGATTTCGGGGTGGAGGGCACCGCAGTGCTCGTTGATGTTGCGGCCGTCGGGTGAGGCGTGGGTGACCTGGACGGTGCCGTGGAGGGAGTCGAATAGCTGGGGGGCGACGGAGGTGGCGGCACCGTTGGCGCAGTCGATGACGACGCTGCGGTTGTCGAGGGAGATGCCGGGGACGGCGTCGAGGAGGAAACGGATGTAGTCGAGGCGGTAGGACTCGTTGACTTCGGGGAGGGGTGGATCGGAGGGGACGGTGGGGTTGGTGGCTAGGACGCGCGTGATCTCTTGCTCTATGGCGAGCTCGGTGTTGTCGGGGAGTTTGTAGCCGTCGTGGCCGAAGATTTTGATGCCGTTGTCTTGCCAGGGATTGTGGCTGGCGGAGATGACGACTCCGGCGGAGAAGCCGTGCTTGCGGGCGAGGAAGGCGATGGCGGGGGTGGTGATGATGCCGGCGGAGGCGACCTCGGCACCGGCGGCGCGAAGGCCGGCGGCGAGCGTCGATGCAATCCAGGGGCCGGACTCGCGGGTGTCCATGCCCATGATGACGCGGACGGGGTGGTGGGCTTCGGCGAGCTTGGTGGCGAGGGCGACGCCGATGGCGTAGATGGTGGGCTTGTCGAGGGGGGCTTCGCCGGCGATGGCTCGAATTCCGTCTGTGCCGAATAACTTCCGCATGGTGATCCTTTGGGCTTAGATGTCCAACTAACGATGGTAGTGGATGAGGGCGGTAAGGGATAGTCCGGGGGGCCTGCGCGGACGGCGGAGGGCTTTGCGTGGCGAAGGGGAGAGCGTGGGTCGCAGGGAGGAAGGCAAGTTG
The DNA here is from genome assembly GCA_021778315.1 of Acidobacteriota bacterium. The sequence continues at coordinate 64,681 of JAJYCQ010000007.1, forward strand.
GTCGTTGCGCCTGCGGCTTCACTCCGGCCTTCGGCAGAGCGGAAGGGCCTGCGGCCTGATTGTTTACCTAGGGCTTCGCCCTAGGCTGGTATGGGGCGGGCCTCCGGCCCTTGGAGGGGTGGTGGGTTTGGGGAGAATGGGGTTGGGGTGGGTGGTATTCGCGGCCCATGCTTGACGGTGAGGCTGGCATGAATGGGGCACCCGGCTAAAATTGCTGGTTTGGTAGAACTAATTGATGATAAGGCGAACAAAATGCGTATCATACATATAGCATTCAGGATGAAGTCCGGCGAACATGCGAATGTTTGTTGAAGCATTTGTGCTAGTAGTATTAGCTGCAGTATTCACAGGCCTCGTCGTCACTCCGGGGAAACTGGATTGGTCTCAACGGATATCGCTAGGCGTTGCATTGATTGCGAGCGCTTTCTTTGCTGCGCATACCGTGAGCAAGATGAAGGCAGAGTCCAAACCGACCATTGTGGTTGAGCCCGTCGCGGTACCCCAAGGGCCCACAAAGAGAACTGGCGATGCCGAAGGTGGAGAGAATCAAAGCCCAGGAAACACTGGTGATGACAATACCTTCGACTACAACAACAGCTCGCAACCGAAGAACAGGATGCCCAAATGAAGTGCCCCTTCCTGATATTGCTGATTATCTGTTTTGTAGGGACCGCATTCGGTCAATCAACTAAAACGGGGGATGCGAAGTCACAGGGTCAATGCACCGCTGCCAACACCGGCAGCAACAATCGCTTTGTAATCAATTGCGGCATAGGCAAGAAACAGGGAGCTGAGATGCTCGCTATTCTGAATAAGGTCCTGGCAAATCAGATTGATCCTAATGCAGTGATGACAAAGCTTGATGAAATCTTGAATCGCACTAACCCTAACCTTACGGTGGTTGCTTACGATTGCCAAGGAACTATGCGGTCGACCAACCTGTCAACTGGTGTTATGCAGTATGGTCGCAATTATCCATTCGCAAATATCAAGCCAATGGATGATCTTTTGGTTCGAAGGCTTTACCCAGATTTATTGACTTCCTGCCTCGCACAAATCAGTCAGAAGCCGGAATGGTTGACACCTCGATTACTTTGTGGCGAAGCCTACAGCGAAATGGGCGATCGTGCAAATGCGCTAACGATGCTGGGTGACTACGAGAAAAATGCCGGGCCTGGCTACAACACCGACCCCTATTGCAGGGCTTTAGATTCTGCGTTGCGTCAGAAGCTACAAGTGACCCCACTTAGCAACTAGCTAGCCATCACGACCAATCCCATGCCCATTCCATATGGCGACTAACAGTGGCGGAACAGAGAATCAGGATTCTGGTCCGCAGAGGCTCATCCAATCCATAAAGGACCTACACGAGCGGTTCGCGCGTACCCGCGCGACTACCCACTCATGTTGCATGAAGCCGCGCCATGGGTGGGGCACCCGGCGGAAGGTTGATCCTGAGGAGTATTTGGCAAAGGAATGGGAAGGGCGGGTTGCGGGGTTATTCGGTGGAGGTGACTTTGGCGCGGAGGCGGCCGCGGGCTAGTTGGGCGGTGATAGGGGTGCCGGCGGGGGCTTCGGTGGCGTTGCGGAGGAGTTTGGCGTTGGGGCCGGGGGCGTCTAGGTAGATCAGGGCGTAGCCTCGTTCGAGGACGCGGAGGGGGCTTAGGGCTTCGAGCTGGGAGGTGGCTCGGGTGAGGCGGTTGTGGGCGGTGAGGAAGGCGTTGGGGCGGGCGGCGTGGAGGCGCTGGGTGAGGGCGTCGAAGCGGCGGTTGGCGGCGGCGATGCGGAGGGAGACGTGCTGGCGGCTGAGGCGGGCTTCGAGCTGAGAGAGGCGGGTGGAGCGGGCGCGGAGGAGGCGGTTGAGGGAGGATTCGGCGCGGAAGGAGAGGTCGTCGAGGTGCTGGGCGCGGCGGGCGACGTTGGCCTGGGTGCGGTGGAGCACGGCGTCGGCGGTGAGGGAGGAGAGGCGCTGGCGGGTGCGGAGGAGGTTGTAGCGGAGGGAGCGGGAGAGGCGGGAGTGGAGGCGGTCGAGTCGGTCGGCGATGCCTTGCTGGGCGGCGGTGACGAGCTCGGCGGCGGCGGAGGGGGTGGGGGCGTGGAGGTCGGCGGCGAAGTCGGCGAGGGTGGAGTCGGGTGCGTGGCCGATGCCGGTGATGACGGGGATGGAGGAGGCGGCGATGGCGCGGGCGACGACTTCGGCGTCGAAGCCGTGGAGGTCTTCCCAGGAGCCACCGCCGCGGGCGACGAGGATGACGTCGACGAGAGAGGGGTGGGAGGAGAACCAGCGGACTCCGGCAGCTACTTCGGAGGGGCAGTTGGGGCCCTGGACGGCGGCGGGATAGATGAGGAGGTTGACGGCGGCGTGGCGGCGGCGACAGACCTTGATGATGTCGCGGAGGGCGGCTCCGTGGAGGCTGGTGACGATGCCGATGCAGCGAGGGAACGCGGGGAGCGGGCGGGCGTTTTCGAAGAGGCCTGCGCGGCGGAGGCGGGCTTTGAGTTCTTGCACCTCTGCAAGTAGTGCACCGAGGCCGGTTTGTTGCATGGATTCGGCGATGAGCTGGAGCTGGCCGCGGGACTCGTAGACGGAGAGCTGGCCGGAGATGCGGACGGCGTCGCCGTCTTTGGGACGGAAGCGGAGGAGGGAGGCCTGGCGGCGGAAGAGGACGATGGAGAGCTGGGCTTCGCCGTCTTTGAGCGTGAAGTAGCAGTGGCCGCTGGAGGCGGGACGCCAGTTGGAGATTTCGCCTTCGACGGTAACGTGGTTGTGGGTTCGCTCGACGAGGTTGCGGATGTGGCGGACGAGCTGGGCGACGGTGAACACGGCCTGCGCGGAGTCCTGCGCGGACGGCGAGCGGTCCTTCGCGGACGGCGCGAGTTTGGGTGGTGGTGCATCGGAGGAGGGGGTGCGGAGGGCTCGGGATTGTTCGGCGAGGATGTCGGCGGTGGTGACCTCGGGCTCGGGGGCCTGGTCGAAGAGTGAGGGGGCAGAGGCCGGGGCGGACTGGCGCGAGGGGGCCCGTTTGGAGCGGGAGCGGCGGAGGTCGGCGAGGGTGGGGATGTCGTCGGGCATCGTTAAGTTAGTTTAGAGCATTTCTCTATCAGGTGTACACTATAATTGCTCTGACGGACCGCGACATCGATAGGGATGGCGAAGGCATATTCGGATGATTTGAGATGCAAGCTGCTGGCGGCATTCGACGCTGGGCAGG
>JAJYCQ010000036.1 GCA_021778315.1 Acidobacteriota bacterium
GATCGCCGCCGTCAGCGTCGTCTTGCCATGATCGATGTGACCAATCGTTCCAATGTTTACGTGCGGCTTGCTGCGATCAAATTTTTCCTTGCCCATGACTCTATCTCCGTATTGCTAAGTTCCAAATCTGTTATGCGGCAGGGCGAAAGGCCCAACCAGTTACTTGCTGTCCTTGCCCTGCACCTTCGCGATAATCTCTTCCGAGACCGAGCGCGGTGCTTCCTCATACTGCTTGAACTCCATCGAGAAGTTAGCCCGACCCTGCGTCGATCCGCGCATCGCCGTCGCATAACCAAACATCGTCGACAGCGGCACCGTCGCCTTGATGGCCTGCACGCCGCCAACCATCTCCATCCCTTCGATACGTCCACGGCGGCTGTTCAGGTCGCCGATGATCGTCCCCATGTATTCCTCAGGAACCGTGACTTCAACCGCCATCACCGGCTCAAGCAGCACGGGCTTCGCCTTGCGGGCAGCTTCCTTGAAGGCCATCGAACCGGCAATCTTGAACGCCATTTCGTTCGAGTCAACGTCGTGATAACTGCCGTCGTACAAGCTCACCTTGATATCGACCATCTCGTAACCGGCGAGAATTCCACCCAGCAACGCTTCCTGAATACCCTGGTCGATCGGCTTAATGTACTCCTTGGGAATCGTTCCACCCTTGGTGTCATTCGAGAACTCGTAGCCCTTGCCCGGCTCGTTTGGTTCAATGCGAATCTTCGCGTGGCCATAGTTACCCGAGCCGCCAGTCTGGCGAATGTACTTACCTTCCGCCTCAGCCTTCGCGCGGATAGTCTCGCGGTAGTTCACCTGCGGCTTACCAACATTCGCTTCAACCTTGTACTCGCGCATCATGCGGTCAACGATGATCTCAAGATGCAACTCGCCCATACCGGAGATGATCGTCTGCCCATTCGTGATGTCGGTGCGAACCTTGAACGTGGGGTCTTCCTGCGCGAGCTTGGCCAGAGCCATACCCATCTTTTCCTGATCAACCTTGGTCTTCGGCTCGACAGCAACCTCGATCACCGGGGCCGGGAAGTCAATGGACTCAAGAAGGATCGGCGACTTGTCGCTGCAGATCGTATCGCCGGTGTTCAGGTTCTTCAACCCGACCGCCGCGCAGATGTCTCCCGCCATAATCTCCGTAATCTCTTCGCGTTTGTTCGCATGCATCTTCAGCAAGCGGCCAATACGCTCCGTCTTTCCAGTGCGAGGATTCAACACTGAATCGCCGGTCTTCAACACGCCCGAGTAGATCCGGATAAAGATGAGCTGGCCGACAAACGGGTCAGTCATGATCTTGAAACCGAGTGCCGCGAGCGGCTCTGTATCGTCCGCGTGGCGGAACAACTTGACTTCCGGCTCGCCAGGCTCCGTGCCCTCGATCGGGGGAACATCCAGCGGGCTGGGCAGGTAGTCGACCACCGCGTCGAGCAGCGTCTGCACACCCTTGTTCTTAAAGCTCGAACCACATAGCACCGGGAAGACATGCATCGCGATCGTGGCCTTGCGAATAGCTACCTTAAGTTCGGCGACCGTGATCTCCTCGCCCTCGAGGTACTTATGCATCACACCTTCGTCGGAGTCGGCGACGGCTTCGATCAGCTCGATGCGCATCTTCTCCGCCTTCTCTTTCAGGTTGGCAGGAACCTCCTCAACGTCGTACTTGGCGCCCATCGTCTCGTCGTGCCAGAGGATACCCTTCATCTCAACCAGGTCAACGACGCCAGCAAACTTCGCCTCTTCGCCAATCGGAATCTGAATTGGAATCGCCTTCGCTCCGAGACGTGCGACAAGCGTCGACGTCGCATACTCAAAGTTCGCGCCAGCCTTGTCCATCTTGTTGATGAAGCAGATACGCGGAACCTTGTATTTATTCGCCTGGCGCCATACCGTCTCCGACTGTGGCTGCACACCCTGCACCGAGTCGAAGCATGCAACCGCGCCATCGAGCACACGCAGCGAACGCTCCACCTCGGCCGTGAAGTCCACGTGGCCCGGCGTATCAATAATGTTAATGCGAATGCCGTTCCATGTGCAGGTCGTCGCAGCAGACGTGATCGTAATGCCACGCTCCTGCTCCTGCTCCATCCAGTCCATCGTAGCCGTGCCCTCGTGCACCTCTCCGATACGGTGCGTAATGCCCGTATAGAAAAGAATGCGCTCGGTCGTCGTCGTCTTGCCGGCGTCGATGTGAGCCATGATGCCGATGTTCCGACATTTTGCGAGAGATACTGTGCGTGCCACGGTGATCCTTTTCTTCCTGCGAGACGAAGCTCGCATTGATTCAAACTTGTTTAATCAGGGCTGGGCTTCTGAACTCCCAATCCCTGCTCCCTAATCCCTGTCTTGCACTACCAGCGGTAGTGCGCGAATGCCTTATTGGCTTCAGCCATACGATGAACGTCTTCCTTCTTCTTCATCGCGGCGCCACGGCCATTCGCAGCATCGAGCAACTCAGCGGTGAGCTTCTCAACCATTCCCTTTTCGCCACGAGCGCGACCATAGGTCACGAGCCAACGAATTGCCAGCGACGTGCGACGCTCGGGATTGACCTCGATCGGCACCTGGTAGTTCGCACCGCCAACGCGGCGGCTCTTCACTTCCAGCATTGGCTTGACGTTCTCAACAGCCTTCTTGAAAAGCTTCAGAGCCTCATCGCCACCCTTGGCCTCGAGATTGCTCATCGCCTCGTAGAAAATGCCCTGAGCAGTCGACTTCTTGCCGCCCCACATCATGCTGTTGACGAACTTCGTAACCAGTGTCGAACCATAGATCGGATCGGCTGGAACTTCACGCTTGGCAATAAACCCTTTTCTCGGCATCTCTTCTTCTTTCTCTTCTTCCCCCAGCGCGGTGAACCTCTCACGAGCTGGGCTTGGCTTGGGCCGACTCTTTCAAGTCAGCCCGGAATCTTTACTTGCTGCTCGCCTTCGGTCTCTTGGCGCCGTACTTCGAGCGGCTCTGCTTGCGATTCGCAACGCCAACTGAATCCAGCGTTCCGCGAACCACGTGATAGCGAACACCCGGCAAATCCTTCACACGGCCACCGCGGATCAGCACAATCGAGTGCTCCTGCAGGTTGTGCCCGATGCCCGGGATATAGGTCGTGACCTCAATGCCATTCGTCAAACGAACGCGCGCAACCTTGCGCAGCGCCGAGTTCGGCTTCTTGGGGGTCTGAGTGTAAACACGAGTGCACACTCCGCGGCGCTGGGGTGAACCCTGTAGCGCAGGCGATGCGGTCTTGTAGCGGGTCGGCGTCCGGCCCTGCTTGACGAGCTGATGAAACGTAGGCACTTTACTACTCCTTCGAACTTCCTGTTAGCAGCCTCTACCCGAAGGTAGTGACTACCCGAAACTCTTGTTCGGGCTCGGTGCAGGGCAGCTCCCTCGCTCTTCTCCCGCGCGCAACCTGCAAACGCACAGAAGGCGAGACATGCGGACATGCCCCGGCGAAGTTCTGAATCCTGCACGCGGCCGTACTTCTGACTGCGCGTACTGCTAACCACTTCAAACGAGATAACAGTCGACGGTGGCCGAGGTGTGCCGAGCCTGCCCTTGCAACCAATCCCGCGGGCCTGCCCAACTGCTCAACTCCGTTTCGCTGTTCCGGCCCGCATAGCCCATCCCCATGGGGTCCCGCCGTGGTGCAGCGGGGAGGAGGGTGTCGCAGGCGCGATAGATAGGCTAAACGCCAACCACAGACTTACCGATTCACCCACTACCATCCGGGCAAATCCTGCGGTGAATCTCTTGTATCCAGTGTAGCGCAGACCAAAGCCTGCCTCTGAGCCTCTTGGTGACGACACATTCCGGATACTCGCGGAACCTTCTTACTGTATCAAGGAGCGCCCCAAGCGTCAAGATTCCTCTGGCCCCGATCGTGCCCTACATTTGGATCCTGGCGATTCTTGGCGCGGACTATGGCGCTTTGGGGGCTGCCGTAAACGTTCCGCCGAGACCAACATTTACAGTTCCGCTGGAATCGGTCAGCAAGTTTACGAGCCATTTACTGTGGCCGGGAGACGAGAGCGGATTTCCGAATCCCGAAATTTGCGGCGAGAAAGTAAATTGGTGCTGGCCCACCTCATCTTGGGCCAAAATGAGTGTCCATGTGAGGGACTTGCCATCGGGCAGTTTGGGAAGATTGATTCGCGTCTCTGAGGTGAGGAGTACAAGCTGCTTGGTACCCTTTGACAGGTCCGGAGTTGCCGTTCCATGGATGACAGGAACTAGATACGCCGGCCCAGTCAGCCGCGCAAGCTCTAGCTGGGCTAGTGCTGCCCTCTCATTGGCATCCCCAGCCGCCTTATTCGCGTCCGCAATTCTCTCGTCCCTCTCTTGAAGGTCTAGTTTCAATTGGGCTTCTTTGGCCGTGTTCAATTGGTCCTGCGCAACCGCTAACTGCTTTGACCGCACATAGGCCATGCGTGATGTTATGCCAATCCAAACGGCGGCTAAAGCAGCAATTCCTAGACCCAAGAGTATCCACCGATTCCAAACATCGAAGGCGGCGGTTAGATGGTTCACTTTGGCGGTCAAGCAATCAATATCTGACTGCTTCCCAGATTTGGGCGACAAAACTGCACTTGCCATCATCATCACCTGTTGCATTGGCTTAGTTATCATCGTCGCCCTACCCTCCGCCGCCGGGCAGAATCAAGTATTAGGTACAGTGATTTTCGACCTCTTTGGCTTCACGATCCACGATACAGTTTCAGTTGAAAGGAATGCCAATGACCGACTACCCTTTTGTAGCGCTCTGCCCACTCTGCAATGAGGTGCGCGGCGTCAACTGCAGCCGCGAGCAAGCAAGTACAGGCGAGCCGATTGAAGTCTATGCGATTTCCTGCGACCACTCTTGGATGCTCACTCCAGAAGACAGTAAGAAGCTAAGAGAAAATTCGGACGTGCTCCGCTGATCCGCCTAGAATGAGTTTTTGGAGTGTACGAATGCCAGCGAACTTGCCTTGGTGGGGTTGGTTGTTGATAGCGGCGGGGTGCTGGTTTCTTCAGCTCATCATGAGTATCCGTACTGATGGCGGCTCAAAAGGTGCTTGGGCGATCCGCTTCGTATTCATTGCCGGGATGGTGCTATGTGCGTTAATCGGGGCGATCCGCTTCGCTAAATGGGTATGGCAGGGCTGACCGGTAGAGGTCGGGTGCCCCATTCATCGCGCGGCATCTTGCGCGATGGGTGGGCTCCGCCCTGCCGAAGAACCGGGCCCCGAGCGAGCGTTCTTGGCTCGCACGGGTGCTTACGCCGGAGTGAAGCCGCAGGCGCAACGACCAAATTGCATTCCTCGCAGCCCCACCCAAACCCCAATCGACCACCCTCGCCGCCGAAACATGTCAAGCCCCTGAGGGGACAATAATCGCCAAAACCCCTATAACCACTGGCGATATATATTTCCGAAACTTGGCATAGTTACCCCATCCAACTTGGTACACTTGAAGTAGAGCTCATAAAGCTGCATCGGCATCCGCCGCTGCAGCTTTCACATTTAAGCCCCTAACTCCAATAGAAAGAATATTATACGCGTAACCCGTTTAGAATGAGCCGCTTGAAACTAGCTTTTACCACTCAACCAGCACATTCCAAACGACTTCGCTAAGCAAAAGTGAAAGCAGGGGGAGGGGGGGTCCCCGGCGGACGTTCGTGGACCGCTGGGGTCAAAGGGGAGCCGCCACCAACCCTCCGCGCAGTCGACATTCACCGCCTGAAGCGCGCCAGCTAACCCGATGGCCCCCGCAGCTGCAAGCGAACCAGCGCCGGTGGTACGCTGGCGAACATGAACGTTTCCCCCCGCCGCGCCCGCCTGCCGCTATACGCCGCAATGTGTTCCCTGCTGCTCACCGCAGCCCTCACCGCGCAAACCGCATCCAAGCCCGAATCCAAGCCCGCCCTCGCGCCCGCTCCCGACACCGCCAATCCCAACCAGCAAACGACCCGTGCAGCCCAGCCCGGCGGCGTCGCCCTCTCGCCCGACGGAGCCACCGTCGCCTGGACCCTCCGCGGCCACGACGGTTCCACCCTCCACCTCACCGAGGTCGCCGATCCCGCCAAGACAAAGATCATCGCGGTAGAAGGAGCGAAGGACTGCTCCAACACCTCGCCCATCTGGTCCCCCGACAGCCAGACCCTCGCCTTCCTCTCCACTTGTACCGGCGACAAGGCCAAGCCAACGCAGCAGCAGATCTTCCTCTGGTCCAAAGCCACCGGCGCAACAAAGCAGCTCAGCCACCTCACCGGCAACCTCGCGCAGCCCTCCTGGTCTCCCGACGGCAAGTCCATCGCCTTCCTCTTCGTTGAAAACGCCACCCGCTCCGCCGGCGCCCTCGACGCCATGAAGCCCTGGTCCGGCGTCATCGGTGAAGACGGAGTAGAAATCCAGCGCGTTGATTCCGTCGACGTCGCCACCGGCAAAGACAAGTGGCTCACCCCAGCCAAGCTCCACGTCTACGAGTTCGACTGGGCGCCCAACTCCACCGAGATCACCTTCATCGCCGCCAATCCTCCCGGCGAGAACACCTGGTGGATCGCCAAGCTCTACCGCGAATCCACCACCGCGCCAACACCCACCGTCGTCTTCGATCCCAACACTAGCTCCACCGCCCTCCACGGCCTGCAGATCGCCGTCCCCCGCTACTCTCCCGACGGCAAGCACATCGCCTTCATTGGAGGCCTCATGTCCGACCAGGGCTCCACTGGAGGAGACATCTGGATCGTCGACAGCGATGGCGGCAAACCCACGGACGTCACCCCCGACATCGACGGAACTCCCAGCTTTGAAACCTGGCTCTCCAACACCGACCTCGGCTTCGTCGAAGACCAAAGCGGCCACACTGTACTCGTCAACTGGGACACCTCCAGCAACTCCGAGGTGAACTCCAAAGATCTCGGCGAGGCCACAATCTCCGGAGGCAGCATCAAGGATGCCGTATCCATCTCCCGCGACGCCAAAGTCGCCTTCGTCGAGAGCAGCTTCACCTTCCCGCCCGAGATCTACGTTCTCACCAGCGAGACCGGCGACCTAGACCAGGTCACCCACCTCAACGCCGACGCCAAGCCCCTCTCCAAGACCGTCTCTGTTGAGTGGGACAACGACGGCTTCCACGTCCAGGGCTGGCTCACCTACCCCGCTCACTACGACGCCGCAAAGAAATACCCTCTCATCGTCAGCGTCCACGGTGGCCCCTCAGCCTCCGTCGGCGCGCGCTGGGGCAACAGCATGTGGGCCGAGCAAGGCTACTTCGAATTCCAGCCCAACCCCCGCGGCTCCTTCGGCCAGGGTGAAAAATTTGTTCAGGCCAACGTCAAAGACTTCGGCTACGGCGATCTCCGCGACATCCTCAAGGGCATGGACGTCCTCGAAGCCAAATATCCCATCGACAAGGATCGCGAAGGCCTCACCGGATGGAGCTACGGAGGCTTCATGACGATGTTCGGAGTCACGCAAACCCACCGCTTCCGCGCCGCCATTGCCGGTGCCGGCCTCAGCGACTGGCTCAGCTACTATGGCGAAAACTCCATCGATCAGTGGATGATTCCCTTCTTCGGCGCCAGCGTCTACGACGATCCGGCCGTCTACGCGAAATCTTCCGCCATCAATTTCATCAAGAACGTCACCACTCCGACACTCGTCATCGTCGGCGACCGCGACGGCGAATGCCCCGCTCCCCAATCCTTCGAGTTCTGGCACGCTCTCCGTGCGGAGGGAGTCAAAACCCAACTCGTCGTCTACCCCGACGAAGGCCACGGCTTCCGCAATCCCGAGCACATCCGCGATCGCGCCGAGCGAGAAGTCAAGTGGTTTGCAGAAAATATGCCGGCAAAATAACCGCCTCTCTCCTCCCGAAACTGAAGCCGAACAGGCGGTCCGCCATCCCCCGATGGCTGGCCGCCGCTCCATTTCTAGCAAGGGTTGGTCGCCTCCAAGCTCACCGCATTTGCTCAGCAACCGTCCAACCCCTAAACTGGAGTCTCGGAAGATTTAGTAGTTGGCGGGATTACCGTTCAGCTTTAGTTCCGGTTGAACGGGGAGGTTCGAGTGCGGTTGGTTTTCGTCAATACAGCGCGTAGGTTTGTAGGTCTAGTAGCTCTTCTCTTTATTGCGCTTCCCTTTGGCTTGTCCGTGGCCGGTTGCGGCAAGAAGTCCGCGCCTGTCCAGTTCTGCAGCACGGGCGACACGGGACCGACGGTCGGGCAGGTTGCCAGCATTACGCTGTCGCCAAATCTGGCTACCACCGGCGAAAGCCTCAACTATGGCCAGATCGGCCAGGCGCTCTCTGCCTCTGCGATCGATTGCAAAGGCAATCCGGTCTCCGTCAAATCCTTCGTCTACGCAAGCACCAGCAGCTTCTCCGCCAATACCACCGGCGTGATCTTCGCTGATATCAACCCGTCCACAGGCCAGGTTTGCGGCGGAACGTGGAACCGTAATACGGGCGGCGGTATTGCCGACTACACCACCTGCTTTCCTCCAACCACCACCCCCACCACCTCTCTAGCCTACGTAACTGCCACCGCCCAGGGCACTGTCAGCAATGCAATCCCCGTATACGTACACCCCGTCGTTACCGGGGTTGTGCTCGGGCCCGCTACACCGGGAGCATCCCATGGCAGTTGCCCCGCCAACACCACCGACCCCGGCACCGATTGCTGCCCCAACGACACTGTCGGCATACCCGTTATCGCCCCTGTGTACACCGCTAATTCCTGCCTGTCGCAAAACCAGATTGGCCAACTCGTCGCTCGTGTCTATCAGGGAGCGGGCACTAGTCCTGCCAATAACATCACCTGCCAGGTGGGCCATCTTACCTTCGCAGCGCAGTCGCCGGGAATCGTCTCCATCGACGAGAACGGCGCAGCCACTGCGCAGCAGCCCGGCTCAACCGTCATCACCGCGACCGTTGCCAACTCATCGACCGCCACCAACGCAGGCTTCTTCTCCACCTGCCCTCCCGCCTCCATCAACCTGTCTGTCCAGGGCCAACCTGCCGGAACCAAAAGCGTTACGGTCGCAATCAACAATCTTCAACCCTTGATTGCCACCGTCATCGATACCCTCGGCAATCCCATCAGCGGTCTCGCACTGGAGTTCAACTCCACCACGCCACAGACCATTCCGGCTGCAATCGGATCAGTGACACCGCTTTTCCCAGGCACTGCAGATATCACCGCGGTCTGCCAGCCGACCACCTGTAATACAGCTCCGTTCAGTCAGATCGGTCTCTTTGGAAACGGCAAACCCATTACCTCTAACCCCATTACCGTCAAGGCCGTTGGCACCAGCAGCACGGTTCTCTACATGGGAAGCACCAGCTCGCGGTATGTAGCGTTCCGCGATTTCACGACCAATCAGCCCAGCGCATTAATCAAGCTTCCCTACCTGCCGAACTCCATGGTGATGAACCTGGCCGGAACTGCACTCTACTTCGGCAGCAGTCAGGGCTTGATGACCATCAACGCGTCCACCAACACCTTCGGAACCTCCACCCAGACCATTCAGGGTACAGTTCTATCTGTATCGCCGGACGGGAACACTCTGGTGGTCACGGATCCTATCCGCCAGACCATCTCGCTGGTTGCAACGTCAAGCAATGCAGTAGTTACCAGCTATGGCGGCATCGGAACAAGTGCTTCGTGGTCGCCGGATACACAGACGGTCTACATCACCACCACGACCGGAGCCGTGCTGACCCACTCGCCGTTCACCGACTGGCAGACTGCCAACGCCGATGAGGTCTATACCAACGTTACCGTCACCGTACCCAGCATTGGAGCGTACTTTGCAGGGCCGTCGACCACCGACGCGCGCAGCTACTGTCCGTCCAGCAGCATAGGAGCAGGCAACCCTCCCACGGTAACGAATCAGTTTATTCCGCTGGCTGACCAGAAGGCCGTTGCTACGGATCAACTCGCTGCAACGACCAACGGCACGCATATCCTCGGGGCGCACGCTGCGGCTAATGGGGGAGCAACGATCAGTGACATCGACGTCGCGCTCCCGAATGATACGGCCTGCCCACTGGTCATCCCCACAAATTACTTCCCCAGCTCCTTCACTACGCAGCCACTTACGGGAATCAATGCCTCTGTAATTACCGGGGTTGTGCCATCCAGCAACTCCAAGGTTGCCATGGTCACGTATGCCGGGCCGGCAGCGGGGGCGCCAGCAGGAACTGTCGCCAGCGGGCTTTTGCCCATTTATTTCCCGCCGGCAACCGGGAGTGGAACCCTCCAGTTCCTCGCTCTAAGTAACGGAGCTACAACGGCTTCGGCCCCTCTGGCCGGCGTCTTCAGCACCGACAACTTCACGTTCTATGTGGGAACTTCTGGCGACAATCAGGTTCATCAGATTACGCTGACGTACCCGACTGGCGCGCAACCTACTGTAACGGAGGAACCTGGTTCGGCACTCAATCCGAATCTTCCGGTTGAAAATGGAACGGGCTATGCTCCGGTGAACCTGATCGCTCAGCATCCGAAGAAGTCCGTCAGCTAGCTCCAACGTAGTCCGCACAGCAGAAAGGCCCTCGGTTTCCGAGGGCCTTTCTGCTGTGCGGAGCATTGACGTCAAGCCCCTGCTATTCGATGACTACAGCTAAGTTATTGATATAAGGAATCTTATAAGCGATTCTCTTGGTATCGGGTGCTCTACTTCGCTTCCAGCCGCGCGTTTAGCAACTCGCGGCCGATGGCATCGAGCACCCCGTTGAGGAAGCTCATGCTCTCGGGGGCGGCGTAACGGCGGGCTATCTCCAGGGCCTCGTTGATGATCACGGCGGCGGGAGTTTTGGGGTAGCCCAGCATCTCTGCTACGGCGGTACGGAGCAGATTGCGGTCGACGACAGGCATGCGTTCCAGGCGCCAGTTCTGGGCGTGCTTCTGGATCAGAGCGTCGACCTCTTCCTCACGCTGGGTTGCGAGGCGATGCAAATCATCAGCAAATCCGCGGGTTTCGTCGTCGATATCGTCGCGGGAATCCCAGAAGAGGCGCTCCACCTCCTCGGGCTTTTGTTTGCCGAGGTCGCCCTGAAAGAGCATCTGCATGGCGAGTTCACGTGACTTGCGGCGAGTGCCCATCAGGCTTTCACCTCGGCGAGCTTCTGTTGGATGGAGGCCATTTCGATGGCGGCGATGGCGGCCTCAAAGCCTTTGTTTCCAGCCTTTAGGCCAGCACGGTCTAGGGCTTGTTCGAGGGTCTCGCAAGTGAGAACGCCGAAGGCGTGGGGGACTCCGGTGTCCTGCTGGGACTGTCCGATTCCTCTGGCTACTTCGTTGTAAATAGCTTCATAATGAGCAGTTTCGCCGCGGAGCAGGACGCCGAGGGTGATGATTGCGGCAAAGCGTTTGGACTCGGCCAAGGTGCGGGCGGCGGAGGGGATCTCCCAGGCGCCGGGAACTCGAATGATTTCAATACTTTGACTGGGGCAGCCGCTGCGGTGGAGGGCGTCGAGGGAGCCTTGGAGGAGGCGGTCGGTGATGACGGCGTTCCAGCGGGCAACGACGATCGCAAAGCGTTTGCCTGCAGCAGATAGGTCGCCCTCGACGGCGATGGGGCGGTTGTGGAGAGGGTTCTCGGACTCCCAGAAGGCGAGGGTCAGTTCGGCAGTCAAATTGACCGTGAAGAGGCGCGAGTTCCAGTGCGTAAGTGTTGGCGTGGATAGACTTGCGGCCACATCTTCGGTGCGGCGGTGGGCTATGAGCCAGGCCTCTACGGCGACGTGGACGGTGTCCAGCTGGGTAACTTCTACCAATAGCGACGGCACGGAGGGCATGCGGCCGGTGACAAACTCCAGATTTCCGATAGGTGCGAGGAAGGATTCACCCTTGCCAGTCGCGTCGTTCCAGCCTTTTCCCTGCTCGAAGCCCAGCGCTCGAAAGAGGTCCCCGAGCTGCGTAAAAGCTTCCTCCGAGGCGACCTGCGCCACGGTTGTTAGTCCCTTGATCATGCTTCGATTGTACCGTTTTCGTGCGCACGGGGCGGGGTCTTGGGTCGCAAACCCCGTGACTCAGCGAACCTTCGGGCTGCGCGGCGCGGAAACGGTGGGTTTGGAGGGTCGGGAGGGGGAGGAGTTGGTGGGCTGCTGGAGGGTGACGATGAGGACGGTGGCGGGTTCGTCGCCGACACAGGAGTAGCTGTGGGAGGTGGTGGAGTCGAAGTAGACGGAGTCTCCGGTGCGGAGGTCGTGAAGGAGGTCGCCGTGCTGGATGCGGAGGGTGCCGCGCATGACGTAGAGGAACTCGAAGCCACCGTGCTGGTGGAAGTTGGGGTCGGGACCTTTGCCGGGCTGAAATTCGGCGAGGTAGGGATCGAGCTGGCGGTCGGGGACGAGGTAGCCGAGGCTCTCGAAGAAATAGTTTGGGGTGTCGGAGCCGGACTGGGGGAGACGGACGCGGTCTTCGGCGCGATGGACGCGGAAGAGGGTCTGAGGGGTGGGGTTGAAGAAGTAGCTTAGGTCCCTGCCGAAGACCATGGCGATGCGGGCGAGGTTGCGGAGAGTGGGGACGACCCGGCCGGTTTCGAGCTGGGAGAGGAAGCTGGCGGAGAGGCCGGTAAGGCGGCCGAGATCGACGAGGCCGATGGAGGCTCTCTGGCGGAGGGCGCGGATGCGCAGGCCGAGGTGTTTTTCGGAGATGAGGGACTCGACGGCATTGCCGCCTACCTGGACGTCGGGACCAGGTTCCTGAGGAAGGTCGGGGTCGGAGTCTGCGGGCAGGGGGGGAGGAAGTATCGCGTTTGTCCGGGCCTCATCAGCCTTTGATCGCATGAAAGTTCTCTCCAGAACCCTATGATCTACCGAAGATATTTTTATGTAAAGGCCCTATGGGACGGAGATGCTTGTGCGGTGATTGGGGGGTGGGGGTTACTGCAGTTTGCCGTCGGAGAGGTCGTAGACGACGATGCCGAGGTCGTTGAGTTTATTGATGGTGACTTCGAGGTTGCGGCGGACGGCGGGTTCGGCGGAGTGAGGGGTTTTGTTGGCCTCCTCGATGGCGACGACGCGGCCGTAGGGCCAGGAGGACTCGGGGACGGCGCTGATGGCGTCGCCGAGGGTGTCGGCGGTGATGTTGAGCTCCTGGCGGCGGGCACCGATGGGGCGGAGCATGCCACCGACGCCGAGGTTGGTGGTGTTGGCGTCGGCGAGGGTGACCTGGAGCTCGAGCATGGAGGGCTGGACGGTGAGGACGGGGTTTTGCCAGCTGTCGAAGCTGTGGATGGCCATGTAGGTGCTTTTGGAGGGAGGGGGGATGCGGTCGAGCTGCTCTCGCTGGGTTTCGAGCTGGACACGCTGGGCGTCGAGCTGGGCGCGGGTGGGAGCGGTGGCGGACGCGACGTGGCTGTGGCAGCCGGAGAGCAGGAGCAGGAGGGAGGGGAGAGCGCAGGCCAGGGAGAGGGTTCGAGGGTTCAACACCCTTCTAGGATACCAAGGGTGGTGGGTTGCGATTGCGGTGGATAGCGTGGGCTGCGGGCGGGGTTGGTGAAAAAGGCGCGGCGGAGCTGATGCGCTCCGCCGCTGGGGAATGCTGGGGTGCAGAGGGATCTAGTGGTGACCTCCGCCGCCACCGCCATGGTTGCCACCACCGCCACCTCCGTGGTTGCCACCTCCGCCGCGGTTGCCACCTCCGCTACGCATCGGGCCTCCGCCGCCACGCATCTGGCCTCGGCCACCGTGATCGCCGCCACCACGCATCTGGCCTCCGTCGCGACCGTAGCCGCCACCACGCATTTGACCACCGCCGTAGCCCTCGCGGCCATAGCCACCGCCACGACCATAGCCACCGCCGTAGCCGTGGAAGCGGCCACCGCCGTCGCCGTCGAAGCGGTGGTCTCCCCAGCCGTGGCCGTAGCCCCAGTTGGACCAGGGGCCCATGCCGAGGAAGATGCCGTTGTAGAAGTAGCCGGAGCCGTAGTAGCCGTAGGGAGCGCATTGATACGGGGCGTAGCCGTAGTAGCCGTAGGGGCAGGCGGGGGGAGCTCCGATGTTGATGCCAAAGCTGATTTGGGCCTTGGCGGAGGGAGCTAAGGCCACGGCTGAGAAGAGTGCTGCTGCGAACAGGAGGGTTTTGAATCCACGCATTTGGAACCTCTCTTACGGTGGCTGCGGTTCCACTGGGTGCGTGGGAGACGGCGGTTTCCCGAGTTCGCTCACTTCAAGATATTTAATTGAATTGGCGTTCTGGAGAGTAGGAACCATGGGGGGCTGGATAGGTTGCCTCGGAGGGGATCAGAGGGGATATGTCGCAGGAAGATGGTTTGTTTCGTGATGGATGGCGAACGGCTATTCTGGGTGGATGAGATTTGTTTTTGCGTTGCTGTGCGGCGTGTTGCTGTGCGGGATGGGGTGGGGCGTGGGGAGGGCGCAGAAGGTGACTCCGCAGCTGGTGGCGCCAGGACAGGTGGCTTCGGGACAGGTGCAGGCGGGACGGACGCTGAGTGGGGTGGTGACGGATGCGGATGGGGCGCTGGTTCCGGGAGCGGTGGTGACGCTGCGGGAGGGTGGGGCGACGGGGCTGGATGAGTTGACTCCGAAGCGGACGAGTGTTACGGGAGCGGATGGGACGTTCAGCTTTGGGGGAGTGGCGGTGGGGGAGTTCAGGCTGACGGTGTCGGCTGAGGGGCTGGAGGGGGTGACGCGGGAGGGGCGGCTGAATGAGGATGAGTCGCTGGAGGTTCCGGCGATTGCACTGGGAGTGGCGGGGACGACGACGCAGGTGGAGGTGTCGTCGCTGACGGAGGAGGAGATTGCGGAGACGCAGATGAAGGCGGAGGAGCAGCAGCGGCTGGGAGGGCTGATTCCGAACTTTTATGTGACGTATGACTGGAAGGCGGCGGCGCTGACGCCGAAGCAGAAGTACAGGCTGGCGGTGAGGTCGATTGTGGACCCGGCGACGTTTGTGATCGTGGCAGGGTTTGCGGGGATTGAGCAAGGGAGCGATGAGTTCAGCGGGTATGGCCAGGGGTGGGCGGGCTATGGCAAGCGGTATGGCGCGGGGCTGGCCGACAGCAGCATTGGCGCGATGCTGGGCGGGGCGGTGCTGCCGGTGCTGTTTCACCAGGACCCGCGATATTTTTACAAGGGCACGGGGAGCGTGTGGGCTCGGACGAAGTATGCGCTGTCGACTGCGGTGATTGCTCGCGGAGACAATGGGAGGTGGCAGCCGGCGTATGCGGGTGTGCTGGGAGACTTTGCTTCGGGGGCGATTTCGAACTTGTATTATCCGGCGAGCGATCGGAATGGGGCGGGGTTGACGCTGGAGAATGGGGCACTATCGGTGGCGTTTACCGGGGTTGGAAACCTGCTGCAGGAGTTTTTGCTGAAGAAGTTGAGTACGGGGGCCAAATCTGCTGGAAAACCGACGCCGTGATGTGCGGTGGGACGGAAGTGACGAGATTGTGACGGAAGTATCATTCGCGCGGTGAGGTGTTGAACGCTATGCTGATAAGAATGGGCCATTGGTACGAGATTCAAACGAATGAAGGTAAGGAACGGGTTTGGCGAAGGGGCGTTGTCTTCGCGCTGAGTGTGGGATGCTGCTTGACGGCGGTGGCGGGAGCGGCTCAGGTGGCCAGAGCGGTGCAGGCGGCGCCGGTGCTGGTGAGCAGCAGTGCGGTGGTGAAGAGTTTGCCGGAGGCTCCGGTTCCGCAGGCTGCTACGGGGCAGGCTGCGGCGGGGCAGGCGGCTGCTACGGCGGCCGCGGCGGGGCAGGCTACGGGGATGATCTTTGGGACGGTGCGGGATGGGGATGGGGCGCTGGTGCAGGGAGCGGACGTGACGCTGATCGACACGGCGACGAGACAGGAGCGGAAGACAGTGTCGGATAGCGGGGGGACGTTTACGTTTTCGGGGGTAGTGGCGGGGGATTTCCGGCTGATGATCCGGGCGAAGGGGCTGGCGGCTGAAGAGATTGCGGGGACGCTGACTCCGGGGCAGATCTATAACGCTCCTGCGATAGGGCTGCGGGTGGCGACGGCGAATACGGAGGTGATGGTGACTCCGGAGACGCAGTACGAGCTGGCGGTGCAGGAGGTGAGGCAGGAAGAGAAGCAGCGGGTGCTGGGGATTGTTCCGAATTATTTTGTGACGTATGAGAAGGATCCGGTGCCGCTGCGGGCGAAGCAGAAGTTTAGTTTAGGGCTGCGCTCGACGCTGGACCCGACACACTTTGCGTTTGCTGCGGGGGTGGCGGGGTTTGAGCAGATGATTGGGATGTATTCGGGATTTGGGTCGGGGCCGGAGGGGTTTGGGAAGAGGTATGGAGCGGCGCTGGCGACGACGACGACGAGCGAGCTACTGCGCGGGTCGGTGTTTCCATCGCTGTTCCGGCAGGACCCGCGGTACTACTACAAGGGGACGGGGAGTAACTGGGAGCGGACGAAGTATGCGGTGGGGATGGCGGTGATCGCGAAGAGCGACAAGGGGCGCTGGGAGCCGAATTATTCAGCGATCTTCGCTGGGTTTACAGCGGGGGCTGTGTCGAATTTTTACTATGCTCCGAGCGACCGGCATGGAGCAGCGTTGACGATTGAGAACGGGTTCATCAGTCTGGCGGGCGTGGCGTTTGGACATGTGATGCAGGAGTTCTTCTTCCGCAGTATCACGACGCATGCTCCTCCGGCGGGGACTCCTTAGCGCGCGGGGGCTAGCGGTTGTGCCAGGTGGGGGGGCGTTTGGTCAGGAAAGCGGTGAGGCCTTCCTGCTTGTCGGCGGTGCCGCAGAGGCGGCCGAAGATTTCGGCTTCGGCGTGGAGGGCCTGGGGGAGGGGCTGGTCTTCTCCGCGGTGGACGGCTTCGAGGAGGCCGGCGACGGCGAGGGGAGCCATGGCGGCGATAGTTTCGGCGAGGGCGTGGGCGCGGGGGAGGAGGTCGGCGGCAGGGACGACTTCGGTGATGAGGCCGAGGCGGAGAGCTTCGGGGGCGTCGACGACTTTGGCGGTGAGCATCAGGTGGAGAGCGGGGCCGGGGCCGATGAGGCGGGGGAGTCGCTGCGAGCCACCGTAGCCGGGGATGAGGCCGAGTTTGAGCTCGGGGAGGCCGAGGCGGGCGTTGTCGCTGGCGATGCGGAGGGTGCAGGCGAGGGCTAGTTCGCAGCCACCGCCGAGGGCGACTCCGTTGATGGCGGCGAGGACGGGCTTGCCGGAGCGCTCGAGGTGGGAGGCGATGAGGGAGAAGACGTGCTGGCCGCGCTGGGAGACGGCGAGGCCGGAGAGGGCGTCGGTTTCGGAGAGGGCGCGGATGTCGGCACCGGCGGCGAAAGCTCGATCACCGGAGCCGGTGAGGATGAGGACGCGGAGGGTGGGGTCGGCGGCGAGGGTGGTGAAGACGAATTCGAGTTC
>JAJYCQ010000037.1 GCA_021778315.1 Acidobacteriota bacterium
TCTCGACTGTACACCGTCAGTCGGGCATGCTTGTGATAGTCCATCGGCTCTCCTGTTCCGCTGTGTCTTCGCAAACCCAGCTTCCCAGTTCTTGCGCCGATGGACAACAACCTATTGAAACTTCACACCTAGCTTCTAGCTAAGAGCTAAAAGGCTGGGCTACTGTGGGCCGTGGTATTCGTCTACTGGGTCGGCGGAGTGGGCCCAGGCGGAGTTGATGAGGTTGCGGAGTTCGATGGCTCCGGCGGCGAGACGCTCCTCGGTGAAGGTCTTAGCTTCAGGGGTCCCGGCTGCGGTAAAGCCTCCGGATTTTTCCAGCTGGTAGGTTCGCTCGACTAGCGTGCTGGTGTGGTGAAGGTAGGCGAGGTAGCTGGTCCACTCGTCGGCGAAGACTTCGGGTGTGGAGGCGGCGACGAGGGGGGCTACGTCGGCGGGCTTGATGTTGGCGGTGACGTAGATGGTCTCGAATTGGGAGTGGATCTTGTGGTCGGTGGTGTAGCCGTTGGGGTTGGGGCCGACCCAGCCGTTGTACTGGATGGTGGTGTGCAGAGGCTGGGAGCCGTCGGCGACGTAGTGGCCTAGCCAGCCGGCGTCGAAGAGGATGGCGGTTTCGACGGGAGCGGTGTTCTGGTGGGCGGCGAGGAGCTTGCGGTACTCGCGGAAGTCTACCTTGAGGCGCTGCCAGACCTCTTCAACTTGCCAGGGCTGCATGCCTGCTTTTTCAGGGGTGAGAGGGAGCGTGGGGTTGGCGGCTTGCGCGGCGGCGAGGGCTCGGATGAAGTCGTAACGCTTGCGGGGGAGCATCTTGCCGTCGGGGTTGCAGCCGGGGAGGGAGGGGGAGCAGGGGAGCTGGGCGAGGTCGGCGTACTCGAGGTCGATGAAGTGGTCGGGGGCCTGGGTTTGGGAGAGCTCGTCCTCGGCGCGGTTGCGCCAGCGGTCGGGCTCGGGGCCGAGATACTCGAGGGTGTCGAGCGCGCTGGAGGTGCGGAGGAAGGAGGGAACGTCGGAGGGGAGGTATTGCGCGGCGAGACGGTTGATGAGCATGTGGCCGTCGCGGCCCCAGGCGTGGGCGGCGGGAGCGGTGAGGAGGGGGAGGAGCGTGGTGGCCAGGGCGATGCGGATGAAGGTGAGGCGGGGCATGGGGAGAGTATAAGTTGGCGCCGTTACCGGGTCATAATGGCTCATGCTTTTTATTGATTGGCGTGAAGTTGGCATAGTTCTTAGCTTGCTGAGCATCACCGCGCTCGCGGTGGCGGTCAGTGTCTTTGTGCGTCGATCGAAGTTGCTCGTGAAGATCTTGGTTGGCGTCATCGCAACCCCAATTGGGGCTGCGGCATGCGTGGCTCTATTGATGGTCATGATGTTTATTTCTATCGATTGGAATCATCATTCCCAACCGCTATTCTCGCCCAATGGAAAGGTAGCGGCTCGGATCAACTATTGGAGTGGCTTTGGTAATAGCGGTGGATCTGACGTTGTTTTGCATTCGGCGCACGGACTATGGACAAAGAGGGTCTTTGACAGCGTTGAAGACATTCCCGTCGAGAATCTCGTTTGGAGGAGTGACAAAGAACTCTGGATCTATTATTCGCCCGATGCCGGTTATTCGCGGTGCATCAGTTCAAGCTCGATTTCCGTTCGCTGTGTTGCTATAGCGGCGAAATAAGTTGGGATAAGAGGCGTTGGAGTGTGGCGGTGTGACGTGCGGATATGTCGGGCCTTCAGCCCTTGAGATCGTTGGGGGCCTTCACCTAGGCCTTTGGCCTAGGCTGTGATGTGTCGGGGCCATTGGCCCTTTTGTTTGCTGGTGGTCCTGGTTGGGTTAGACGAGGACGGGGAGTTCGGTTTGGACTGGGGTGTTGAATGCCTGGCGGTAGCGGGCTATGGCTTCGGCGGGGCCGGTGGATTTGTTGGGGTTGTCGGAGAGCTTTACGGTGGGGATACCGTTGGCGCTGGTGAGTTTGCAGACCAGGGAGATGGGCTCGAAGGTGTCTTCGTTGCGGGGGTGGCAGCCGCGGAAGTCGTTGGTGAGGAGGGTTCCCCAGCCGGCGGAGAAACGGATGCGGCCGTTGAAGTGTTGGTGGAGGTCGACGATGACGGAGGCGTCGAGGCCGTCGGAGGCGATGAGGCGTTTGGTGCGAGGGTCCTGGCCGTGCTGGAGGAGCCAGGCGATGTACTCGTCGCCGGCGAGGAAGGGGTCTTTGGAGTCGACGCGCTCGCCGGTCCAGGTGGCGACCCAGCTGGGTGCTCCGGCGAGGAACTGGGTGGTGCCGAAGGTGTCGGGGAGAAGGATGAGGAGCTCGTTGTTGTAGGACTGACGCCAGAGTTCGAGGACTTTATATTGCGAGGCGCGGAGGTCGGCGTCGGAGCCTCGGGAGGCGATGGCGGCCATGGCCATGGGTAGTTCATGGGCGTTGGTGCCGATGGCTTCGAGATCGTGTTTGTAGGCGAGGGCGGTGTTGGAGGTTCCGGAAAAACGGGCTTCCTTTTTAGCGGAGGGGTGGTCGCCGTTGAGGGCGGTGGAGAGGGCTTCGACGCAGTACTCCTGCCAGAGGAAGGAGTGGCGACGGCGAGTTCCGAAGTCGGAGAGACGGAGACCTTCGACCTGGCGAAGCTGCTCGATTTTGTCCCAGAGGCGGGTCTTGGCGCGGGCGTAGAGGACGTCGAGCTCGAGCTCGTTGAGGGTGGCGAGGGCGGCGCGGGTCTTCATCTCAGAGACGATGGCGAGGGAGTAGACCTCCCACATGGTGACGTCGGTCCAGAGGCCGGAGAAGCGGATGATGAACTGACCGTCGGCCTCAGTGATGTCGTAGTCGGAGAGACGGAAGTCGTGCTCGAGCCAGGTGAGGAAGTCGGGGTGGAAGATTTGCTTGGTGCCGTAGAAGGTGTTGCCGGTTAGCCAAACGAGTTCGCTGCGGCGGAGGCGGAGCTGGCGGACGTGGTCGAGCTGGTCGCGTAGGGCGGAGGTGGAGATGCGGTCGGCGAGGCGGACGCGGAGGGTTCGGTTGTGGATCTCGCTGGTGACGTGGGTGGTGGGGAAGTTTTTCCAGATGAACTGGAGCATGAGGAGCTTATAGAAGTCGGTGTCGAGGAGGGAGCGGACGATGGGGTCGAGCTTCCAGTTGTGGTTGTGCGCGCGCTCGGCGAAGTTGACGTTCATAGCTAGAGCAAGGGTAGCGAAGCGGGGGCGGTGCGCCAACTAATTCGTGAAAATAGTTCACGAGGAGCTTGGGATGACACGGAGGCCACTCGCTCGCCGACAGCCTGAGAGGGGTACAATTCAAGGCGATTGGTGGTGATGAAGGAGGGTACGCATGAGGTTATCGCGACGGGAGTTTTCGGGGCTGGTTTCGAAGCTGGGGGCGTTGGGGTTGGCGGCGCGGATGGTGCCCGGTGGGCTGGCGGGCGCGCAGGCTGGGATGCCGAAGGTGGGGTACTGCGTGATTGGGCTGGGGAGGATTGCGGACCACTTTATGCGGGGAGTGAAGGACAGTTCGACGTCGAAGATTACGGGGCTGGTGAGTGGGCATCGCGATAAGGCGGAGCGGTTGGCGGCGCAGTATGGTGTGCCGACGAGCTCGATTTACAGCTATGAAGATATGGACCGGATGCGCGAGAACAAGGCGATCGATGCGGTGTATGTCGCGCTGCCGAACAGCATGCATGCGGAGTATACGATCCGGTCGGCGAAGGCGGGGAAGCATGTGTTGTGTGAGAAGCCGATGTCAACTTCGGTGAAGGATGCAAAGGCGATGATTGCGGCTTGCGAGGCGGCGAAGGTGAAGCTGATGATCGCGTACCGGCTGCACTACGAGCCCACGACGCGGAGGGCGATCAAGCTGATCCGCGATGGGATGCTGGGGCAGGTGCAGTCGATTGTGAGTGCGAATGGATTTAATGAGCGGGCGGGGGAATGGAGGCTGGATAAAAAATTGGCGGGTGGAGGGCCGCTGATGGATGTGGGGATCTATTGCCTGAATGCGACGAGGTACCTGACGGGCGAGGAGCCGACGAAGTTTGAGGCGGTGGTGTCGACGATTGATAAGGATGGGCGGTTTGATTCGGTGGAGGAGAATACGTCGTGGACGACGCAGTTTCCTTCGGGGATTGAGGCGACGTGCACGACGACGTATGGGGCACAGATGCCGGGGTTTTATAAAGTGTTTGGAGCGAAGGGGTGGCTGGAGGTGGACAACTTCGGGTATGACGGGCTGCGGTTGCTGGCGGAGTTCAGGGATGGCAAGAACGAAGTGGTGAAGCTGGATGAGTTGAATGCGGAGAAAGATCCGGAGCAGTTTGTGCGGCAGGTGGATCATTTTTCGAAGTGCATTCGGACGGGGCGGACTCCGGATACGGCGGGCGAAGAGGGGTTGCGGGATATGGAGTACATGCAGGATATTTACCGGGCTGCGGGAATAGAGGCGCTGGCGTAGGCGGGATGGAATCGACCGATGCGCTGAAGCATGCATGGGGATGGACGGCTGGCGACCGGGAAATTCACAGAATTGGCGCGTGTGGATTGGGTGGGACGCGATATTCTTGTAAGTGATATGACAACCAAAAAAGAACTGCTCAAAACTCCTATTCAGCACATCGACATCAAGCAGCATAACGTGGTGGGGCTGGTCGACGCGATGGCGTCGATGGCCTATAGCTCGCGCGACCTGGCGCGGGCCGCGAGTATCTACGACATGATGCTGCGCGATACCGAGTGCGGGGTAATTCTGTGCCTGGCGGGGTCGTTGATTTCGGCGGGTCTTCAGAAGGTCATTGTGGACATGGTGCGGAACAATATGGTCGATGCGATTGTGTCGACGGGCGCGAATATTGTGGACCAGGATTTCTTTGAGGCGCTGGGGTTCAAGCACTATATGGCCGGCGATGAGTACAAGTATGGCGGCGGCGATGCGAACCTTCGCGAGTTGATGATCGACCGCATCTATGACACGTTCATCGACGAGGAAGAGTTGCGGATCTGCGATGACACGATGGCGAAGATTACGAATTCGCTGGAGACGCGGCCTTATTCTTCGCGCGAGTTTATTGCCGAGATGGGCAAGTATTTGAGCGAGAATGGGCGGACGCCGGCGAACGGTGAGAACGATTCGATCGTGCTGGCCTGCTATGAGAAAGATGTGCCGATCTTCTGCCCGGCGTTCTCGGATTGCTCGGCGGGGTTTGGTTTGGTGGCGCATCAGCATGCGCGGCGCGGGAAGCCGATGGTGTCGATTGATTCGGCCAAGGATTTTTATGAGCTGACGCAGTTGAAGATTGCGAATCCGACGACGGGGCTGCTGATGATCGGCGGCGGCGTTCCGAAGAACTTTGCGCAGGACATTGTGGTGGCCGCGGATATTCTGGGCGTTGAGGCGTCGATGCACAAGTATGCGATCCAGGTTACGGTGGCGGATGCGCGGGATGGTGCGCTGTCTGGGTCGACGCTGAAGGAGGCTTCGAGCTGGGGCAAGGTGGATCTGACGTATGAGCAGATGGTGTTTGCCGAGGCGACGATTGCGGTGCCGCTGATTGTCGGGTATGCGTTCCATAAGGATGCGTACAAGGCGAGGACGGAGAAGAAGTTTGCGCGGGTGCTCGAGCCCGTCAATGCGTGAGTCCTGCGCGGACGGCGAGAGCTAAGAGCAGTGGAACGGCGGGGCTTGCGGGCTTCGCCGTTTTGCTTGGGGATGGGACGTCTAGGCGCGTAAATGCAGGGAACAAATAGCGGCAATGCCGTAGTTGCATCGAATGGGTTAGTTTAGGGGTTAGGGGTAGCGATGCAGGAACTGCTGACCATGCCGACGACTTTAGCGACCAACGTGTCTGCACTGGTGGGGCGCGGCGTTGTGGATGCTGAGGGGAAGACGCTTGGGTCGGTGCAGGAGTTTGCGGTGGATGTGTCGAAGGACCAGACGCATGTGGCTGCGCTGATCCTGCGGCACCGCGAGGGGCGGAGGGTAAAGAAGACGCTGCTGCCGGTGGTGCAGGTGGAGTGGCCCGAGGCTACGGAGGCTCCTCTGCGGGCGAAGGCGGTGCCTGGGATTTATAAGGAACACCACGACTATCTGTTGCTGGATTATGACCTGCTGGATCAGCAGATTATTGATGTGGATGGGCGCAAGGTGGTGAGGGTAAATGATGTGAACCTGGCGTGGGAGCCTGGGGCGGGCGTGGGCGAGACGGCGGGACTGCGGATTGTGGAGGTCGAGGTGGGGACGCGGGGAGCGTCGCGGCGGCTGCTGAAGGGGTTGCCGGAGGGCGCGATCCATGGGGTGTCGAGTCTGTTTCAATCGCGGGTGATTCCGTGGGCCTGCGTGGATTTGATTGAGCGGGATCCGGCGCGGAGGGTGCGGCTGAAGATTGGGCAGGAGCGGCTGGCGAAGCTGCATCCTTCGGACATTGCGGATATTTTGGAAGACCTGGCACCGGGTGAGCGCGAGGCGGTGTTTGCCAGTTTGCCGGAGGAGACGGCGGCGGAGACGCTGGAGGAAGTCGATCCGAAGATGCAGAAGGCGCTGCTGCAGGGGCTGGATTCGGAGCGGGCGGCGGACATTCTGGAGGAGATGGATCCGGGAGCTGCGGCGGATGTGCTGGGAGAGCTTTCGGATGAGGAGTCCGAGGCGATTCTGGAGGAGATGGAGCCGGAGGAACGGCATGATGTGGAGGAGTTGCTGGAGTTCTCGGCGGACTCTGCCGCGGGGCGGATGACGACGGATTATGTGAGCGCACTGAAGGATGCGACGGTGGCGGATGCAGTGCAGGCGCTGCGGGATTTTGAAGGCGACCCGGATACGATTACGGAGATCTACCTGCTGGGAGAAGAAGAAAAGCTGGTGGGTGTGGTGATGTTGCCGAGGCTGCTGCTGGCGACGTCGGATACGAAGCTGGAGACGCTGTCCGAGGGGCACAATGTGCGGTGCTCGCTGGATGCGGACGATAAGCATGTGGCGGAATTATTCGATAAGTACAACCTGCGCTCGCTGCCGGTGGTGGATCATCATGGGAGGATTGCTGGAGCGATCCATGCAGAGCAGGTGATTGCGCAGCTAAGAGACAGGGGATAGTGGATAGGGTGTAGAGGATACTGGATCAGGACAGAGGAGAGCGGCGGCGGTGAAGATTTTGTATGTGGGGCAACTGTCGCCTAATGATTCGGCGCAGTATCGGGCGTGGGCGCTGGAGCGGCTGGCGCATACGGTGGTGACGCTGAATTGTCTGGAGTATCAGCCGGAAAGTGCGCTGATGCGGAAGGTGGTGCATCGGGCGCAGGTGGGGCCGTGGGTGATGCGGTTGAACCGAGATATTCTGGCGGCGGCGGAGAGAGAGCGGCCGGAGGTTTTCTGGGCGGATAAGCTGCTGGGCCTATGGCCGTCGACCCTGGACCGGTTGCGGGCGATGGGGGTGAAGACGGTGAGCTACATGATCGACAACGCGTTTGGGCCGCGGCGCGATCCGGGCTGGCGGTTGTATATGAAAGATATTCCTCACTTTGATCTGCACGTGGTGCAGCGGGATAAGAATATTGCGGATTATCGGGAGCGCGGGGCGCGGGATGTGATCAAGATTCAGACCGCGTATGAGCCTACGATTCACTTCCCGGTAGAGGGAGCGTGGAGCGATAAGGATCGGGATCGGGGCGTTTCGTTTATTGGGACTTCATATGATGACCGGCCGGCGTTTCTGACGCGGCTTTGGCGGGAGTGTGGGTTCCCGGTGGTGATTAGCGGGGATCGGATGTGGAAGGAGCGGCTGGATGCGGAGGCGTCGAAGGCGCTGTATACGGGGACGGAGTTGTATGGGAAGGATTATCGCGAGGCGGTTTGGCGGTCGAAGATTAATCTGAGTTTTATTACGCATTCGAATCAGGATGAGTTTGTGCACAAGAGTTTTGAGATTGCGGCTTGCGGGGGATTTCTGCTGGCGGAGCGGTCGGCTGGGCATGAGGCGCGCTTTGTGGAGGGGGAAGAGGCGGTGTTTTTTACGGGATTTGAGGAGTGTACGGAGAAGATCCGGAGGTATCTGCCGGATGAGGCGGCAAGGGAGAGGATTGGGGCGGCGGGGAGGGCGCGGGCGGTGCGTGATGGGTATGGAAATGATGCGCAGATGGCGAAAATTGTAGAGAGATTGCGTGAAGTGAAGGTGTCGCGGGCGTTGTAACGCGGAAAGTGCGGGGCCGGGTTAGTCTAGATTGAGCCGAGGAGCCAACATGCAGAGAACGAGGAGTTGCGGGATTCGTGTTGGCGCTCGAGTGCGTGGCTGGGTGACTTCGATTTTGGCGGTGCGGGTTTGAGCTTCTGGAAGCGGTATCGGACGAGCATTTTTATATTTTTCGCGGTGCTTGGGCCTGGGTTCATTACCGCCAACGTCGATAACGATGCGGGCGGGATTCTGACGTACTCGCAGGCCGGGGCACAGTACGGGTACAAGTTGCTGTGGACGATGATCCCGATTACGATCGCGCTGATCGTGGTGCAGGAGATGTGCGCTCGGATGGGCGTGGTGACGGGCAAGGGCCTGAGCGATTTGATTCGCGAAGAGTTTGGCCTTCGCATGACGTTCGTGATGATGGTGCTGCTGGTGGTGGTGAACTTCGGCAATGTGGTGGCGGAGTTTTCAGGCATTGCGGGATCGTTGCAGCTGTTTCATGTGAGCAAGTATGCGAGTGTGCCGTTGTGCGCGCTGGCGGTGTGGGCGCTGGTGGTGAAGGGCGACTACAAAAGTGTGGAGAAGATCTTTCTGATCGCCAGCGTGTTTTATGTCTGCTACATCGTGGCGGGTGTGATGGCGCAGCCGGACTGGCACACGGCGCTGGTGGAGACGGTGAGGCTGCCGGGACGGACGATCTGGAGCGACCACAACTATGTGTACATGGTGGTGGGCGTAGTGGGAACGACGATCGCTCCGTGGATGCAGTTTTATCTGCAGTCGTCGGTGGTGGAGAAGGGGATTTCGGTCAAGCAGTATTCGGCCTCGCGGCTGGATGTAATTGTGGGTTCGTTCTTCACGGACATTGTGGCGTGGTTCATCATTGTGGCGTGCGCTGCGACGCTGTACAAGGCGGGGATGCGCAATATCAATATTCCGTCGGATGCAGCGCAGGCGATGCGGCCGCTGGCAGGGGATTTTGCTTACATTCTGTTTGCAGCGGGGTTGTTCAATGCGTCGTTCTTTGCGGCGTCGGTGTTGCCGATATCGACGGCGTATAGCGTGTGCGAGGGGTTAGGATTCGAGAGCGGCGTGGATAAGAAGTTCAGCCAGGCTCCGTTCTTTTACTGGCTGTATACGCTGCTGATTGTTGCGGGAGCTTCAGTGGTGCTGATCCCGAATTTTCCGCTGGTGACGATGACGATTCTGTCGCAGGTGCTGAATGGGGTGCTGCTGCCGTTCGTGCTGTATTTCATGCTGAAGCTGGTGAATAACAAGTCGCTGATGGGCAAGCATACGAACTCGCATTGGTTCAACGTGGTGGCGTATGCGACGACGGTGATTGTGGTGGGGTTGACGGTGGTGATGGTGTGGCAGCAGTTGCACCAGGTGGCAGGCGCGGTTGTGGGGAACTAGAGGAGCTTGCCGTCGGCGAGGTCGCGGATGAGGGTGTGGTCGGCGGCCAGGAAGTCGTAGTCGGGGAGACGGACTATGGAGCTCCAGAGCATCTGCTCGAAGATGGCGATTTTGTTGGTGAGCTCGCCGCGGTAGTCGCGGACGAGGAAGAACTCGATTTCGATGGCTCCGCCGTTGCGGTAGGTATGGCGGACTGAGGTGATGCGATCGCCGATGGTGGCGTCGATGCCGAGTTCTTCGGAGAGTTCGCGGGCGAGGGCTTCGACGGAGGATTCGCCGGGCTCAATTTTGCCACCGGGGAACTCCCACTTGAGGCCCATGGGTTGGTCGGCGTTGCGCTGGCAGATGAAGATCTCGCGCTCGGGGCCTTCGCCTCGCAGGATCAGGGCGGCAACGACGCGGCGCAAGGGCTTGGCGGCTGGGACCGGTCGATGTTCGTTCAATTTGCGAATCGGCTCTTTCACGTCTGTCTATGAGTGTAGACGCATGGGGATGGGGATCCGATTACTGATGGGGTTACGTGTGGCGTGAGACGGTTGCGCGCGAGTGAGATTTCAGGGGGCAACGGAGGCTGGGAAGTAGACGGGCCAGCCTTCGGCGGCGCTGCGGGTGAGGAGATCGGAAGAGGGGTTGACGGGGAAGGCGCCGCGGTTGTTCAGCGTGATGGAGAGCATGGCGGCGTCATGGACGGAGTTACCGAAGACGGCGTGGGGTGTGGTGATGTTGACGCGACGGAGGGCTTCGACTTTGCCCTCGTCGGTGGGGACGTGGATGAGACGGTCGGTGATGAGGCCGTTGTGCGATTCGACGCGGGCGGCGAGGACGCGGTTGGCGGGAATATTGAAGCGGCGGACTCCTTCTTCGATGACCCAGTCGTTGGTGGAGCTGACGGCCCAGATGTCGCAGCCGTTGCGCTGGAGTTGGGTGATGAGAGTGGCGAGTTCGGGGAAGATGTTGGGTTCGATGTGGGTGCGGAAGAAGTCGGCGGCGGCGCGGCGGAGGGTGTCGACGGAGAGGCCGCGGTAGACCTGGACCATCTCGCCGCAGATGGCGAGTTCGGAGACGGTGCCGCGCTTGTAGCCTTCGTAGCGAGCGTTGAGCCAGGAGATTTGTTCGGGGGAGATGAGGCCGGTTTCGATGGTCCAGCGCATGAAGGAGGAGCCGGCGTCGCCGGACCAGAGGGTGCCATCGCAGTCGAATACGGCGACGCGGGGGGAGAGGGCGTGTACGCGGGCGTGGAAGGCGGGGGTGGAGAGGAGTTCGGGGGTGGGGGCGATGCGGTCGGTCAAGGGGGACTACCTCTCGGTGCGCTGGCTGCAAGTGTCATTCTATGCGAGCCGCGGTGGAGGGAGGCATATTGGGAGGAGAGAGAAGGCTAGGATTGGCCCCAGTGATTGGAGTTGATGGGAGCGGAAGGGGCGGGGAGTGAGAGCTGCGCGGCGGCAGGAGTGGCTGCCGAAGATTTGACCAGGTTCAGGGTGCTGGAGAGCGTCAGGGCGGCGAACCCGACAGGACGCAAGCTGTGCAGGTTCTCCCAAAGCAAGGGGACGATGAGGAAGACTAGCGCAGTGATCGACACGCAGCCGTGGAGCGCGGTCCAAAGGACGGACTTTGTGTTCAGGTGAAGCCTTTCAACCTCTTTGTCGTCGAATTGGTGGTGTTTGATGCCATAGATCAGGCAGAGGTGAGAGGCGAACATGATGACGACGCCCAAGGTGAAGACAGCGAACGCGATGGTTTTGCGGTGGGGATTGGCGGCCGGGATGAGCGCCGCGATGGCAATGCCGCCGCCCAATGACATGAGGAGTGAGAGATGCTTCGCGGAGATGGGCGCGGTGGAGCTCATTGCGAGTAAGTATAGGAGTTTTGCGCGGCGGAGGAGAAGTAGAATAATGCGGCTATGAGTTTATTTTTTGCGGCAGGGTCGGCGGAGACGGAGATGTCGGGGGCGGAGATTCGTGCGGGACTGCATGAGGCTCTTGCTAAGTTGGGCGAGCGGAAGAAAGTGCTCGCGGTTCCGCCGGATTTCACGCGGTTTCATTCGAAGGCCGGTGAGCTGACGGAGATGGCGTGGGAGTTTTATGGCGAGGCGCTGACCGATGTGCTGCCGGCGCTGGGGACGCATACGGCGATGCCCGATGCGCAGATTGCGACGATGTTCGGGAAGACTCCACGGGAGTTGTTTCGGGTGCACGACTGGCGCAATGACATTGTGACGCTGGGTGAGGTTCCGGGCGAGTTCATGCAGGAGGTGAGCGAGGGGAAGCTGGATTACTCGTGGCCGGCGCAGGTGAATAAGCTGCTGCGCGATGGGGGGCATGATCTGATTTTGTCGATTGGCCAGGTGGTACCGCATGAGGTGGTGGGGATGGCCAATGGGTCGAAGAATATTTTTATTGGGACCGGCGGGGTGATGGGGATTCATCGTTCCCATTTTCTGGGCGCGGTGTATGGGATGGAGCGCATGATGGGGCGCGCCGATACTCCGGTGCGACGGGTGCTGAATTATGCGAGCGAACATTTTGGGAAGATGTTGCCGCAGATTGTGTATGTGCAGACGGTGGTGAATAAGAATGCTGCGGGCGAGTTGGTGATGCGGGGGATGTTCATCGGCGATGACAATGAGTGCTTTGAACGGGCTGCTGCGCTGAGTTTGAAGTGCAATTTTCTGATGATGGATCGGGAGATGAAGAAGGCGGTGGTGTTTCTTGATCCTCATGAGTTTCACTCGACGTGGCTGGGGAATAAGAGCGTGTACCGGACTCGGATGGCGCTGGCGGATGATGCGGAGTTGATTGTGCTGGCGCCGGGGGTGAAGGAGTTTGGCGAAGACAAGATGATCGATGTGCTGATTCGGCGGTATGGGTATTGCGGAACTCCGGCGACGCTGGAGGCGGTGAAGCATGATCCGGAGCTGGCGGCGAATTTGAGTGCGGCGGCGCACCTGATTCATGGGTCAAGCGAGGGGCGGTTTACGATTCGGTACTGCCCGGGGCATTTGACGCGTGAGGAGATTGAGGGCGTGCATTTTGCTTATGGGAATCTTGCGGAGTATACGGCGAAGTATGATCCGGCGAAGTTGGTGGATGGGTGGAATGTGGTGGATGGGGAGGAGATATTTTATGTGTCAAACCCGGGGCTGGGGTTGTGGGCGTATGAAGGGCGGTTTGGGGCGTAGCGGTGAGTTGGAAGCAGATTCGCGCGCGAGAGGAAAGGCGCTTCTAGCTTCTAGCTTTTAGCTTTTAGCTTTTAGCAAAAGCAAAAGCAAAAGCAAAAGCAAAAGCAAAGGCAAAGGCAAGAGCAACTGCAACTACAGAAGCAGATTCCCTGCGGGAATGACAGAAAGAAAGGTAACGGCAACGGATAGAACCAGGGCGGGGCTTTGGCTTTGTTTGCTGCGGAGGAATTAGTGGACTCCGGCTGGGGGCTTGCCGGGCTTTACTTTTTTGAAGAACCATACGGCACCGACGCAGGCGACGCTGAGGATGGACAGCCAGCGGAAGATGTCGACGAAGGACCAATAGTGGGCTTGTTGGCCTAGTTGCCGGTAGAGGGTGGCGCGGGCTGCTGGAGCGGCGTTGGCGGGGCCGAAGTAGGTGCTGAGGAAGCTCTGCGCGCCGTGCAGAGCGTTCTGGTAGGCGGTGCCGGACTGCGGCATGTAGTTCGTGAGCTCGTTCTGGTGGGCGTCGGAACGGCGGGTGAGGAGGGTGGTGGCGATGGAGATTCCGATGGAGCCTCCGATGTTGCGCAGCAGGTTGAAGATGCCGCTGGCATTGCCCATCTGCTCATTTTTGAGGGTGCCGTAGGCGGCCGTCGAGATGGGGACGAAGACGAAGCTGAGGCCGAAGCCGGTGATGAGGACGGGAAGGAAGAGCGTGGTGGGAGAGATGCCCAGCGTAATGGTGCCGAAGTAGAGTGTGGTGAGGCCGAAGACTCCGAAGCCGAAGGTGAGGAGATAGCGGGGGTCGACCTTGTTGGAGAGATAGCCGATGACGGGCATGCCGCAGATGGCACCGAGGCCTCGGGGGGCGACGACCAGGCCGGCGGTGAAGGCGGTGTAGCCGAGGAGTTCTTGGTAGAAGAGCGGAAGAACCACAACGGTGGAGTAGATCGCGATGCCGAACATGAAGATGAGCGTGGAGCCGACGAGGAAGTTACGGTCTCTGAGCACGCGAAGGTTGACCAGCGGCTCCTTGCCCCAGAACGATTGGTAGACGAAGACAGCGAGCGAAAGCATCATGGCGGCGAAGGCCCAGCGGAGCCATACGGCGCTGAACCAGTCGACCTCCTGACCCTTGTCGAGGATGACCTGCAGACAGCCGACCCAGACGATTAGGGAGCCGAAGCCGATGTTGTCGAAGCGCGAGACCTTAGCGTCGCGGATGTAGGAGGGATCCTTGATGTACTTGTTGATCATGTACAGGGCCATGATGCCGATGGGGATGTTGATGTAGAAGGCGTAGCGCCAGGAGTAGGTGTCGGTGAGCCAGCCGCCGAGGGTGGGGCCGAGGACGGGGGCGACGACGACGCCGAGGGCGAAGACGGCCATGGCGGCGCCTCGTTTGGCGGGGGGAAAGCTTTCGAGCAGGATGGCCTGGGAGATGGGCTGGAGAGCTCCTCCACCAGCTCCTTGGACTACTCGAAAGAGGAGTAGCAGGACGAGCGAGGGAGCGGCTCCGCAGGCGAAGCTGGCGAGCGTGAAGATGCTGACACAGAACATGAGGAAGCGCTTGCGGCCGAACTTGAGCGAGAACCAGTTGGATGCCGGGAGGATGATGGCGTTAGAGACGAGGTAGCTGGTGAGGACCCAGGTGGCTTCGTCGGTGGTGGCGGAGAGCGAGCCCGCTATGTAGGGGAGAGCTACAGAGGCGATGGAGGTGTCGAGTACCTCCATGAAGGTGGCGAGCATGACGGCGGCAGCGATGAGCCAGGGGTTGATGCCCTGCGTTGCTTCGTGCTGGGTATCAGGAGGTGCTGTGGCTGTGGCGGCGGCCATGCTTGACGAGTCTCGACTCTCTGGCAGGAAGGTGGATGGACGACGGACGGTGCGACGGAGCGTAATCGGTTACGGATAGGATGCGCGATCGAAGGTGGCGATGCCTTTATGTTTCGGCGATAGGCGCTATTTGCTCCTGCGCGAGGTTGGGGCTGCTGGCCTAGTTCTTGGAGTGATGGCGTTTGCTGCGGCTGCTGTGGGTATTGACGATGGGTTGACCCCAGGGGAGGGAGGAGTTCATGGGGAAGAAGCGTTTGAGGGAGAGGATGGGCAGCTCGAACAAGTGGAAAGACAGCCAGGCGATGAGGCAAGTGAGGGGGAAGGCGACGAGGATACGGACGAGTTGATAGAACTCTCCGGAGTGTTCGTGGCTGATGAGGACGCTGAGGTTATCGAAGTAGGGCTCGAGCAGAATGTGAAAGATGTAGAAGCCGTAGCTGATGCGTCCGAGCCAGCCGAGAGGAGCGAAGGAAAAGAGGGTGCGGGGCAGACCGTCGCGCAGAACGAGTGGAATGGCCGCCGCGGCTGCGACACTGATGGCCGGCAGGCCGAGCCAGAACTGGGTCGTTCCCGTGAGATAGAACGAGCCATTCGAAATGCTGGTGAAGAGGAAGATGAGGACTCCTGTGACGAAGGCCGGACGAGCATATTTGCGGACAATTCTGTGGCTGCCGGGCTTACGGCCAGCGGGGCTGATGCGGCTTCCCATGGCGAGCGAGACGGCGGCACCGAGGCCCAGGGCTCCGGTGTGGGTAAAGAGGAAGTCGTCGTAGAGATGGTGGATGCGGGCTCCGTTGAAGGCGGTGAGGGAGTAGACGGAGTAGAGGAATATCTCGGTGAAGCCGAAGACCCAGAGGCTGATGCGAAGAGCGTGGCGGCGGCTGTGGGCGAGGAGCAGGATGAGCGGCCAGACGAGATAGAACTGCTCTTCGACGGCTAGCGTCCAGAGGTGATAGAGCGGGAGGGAGAAGGGCGTCTGGAGGGCGCGTGTGGCGAGGTGGGGGAAGTCCTGCAGGAAGAAGACAAAGAGGGCGAGCGGCTGGAGTTGAGCGAGGGTGGCACCATGCAATCGGGCGTAGATTGCGACACCGAGAATCACGGCGAGGTATAGAGGGAGGATTCGTAAAGCTCTTCGAATGTAAAAGTTACGGAGGCGGTGGGGGAGGCCGAGGGAGTCCCAGAGGCTGCCGGTGATGAGAAATCCGGAGAGTGCGAAGAAGAGAACGACGCCGAGCCAACTGGCCTGGGTGATGCGGCCGAGGAGTCGAATGGCGGGGGAGGACGACTGCAGGCCTCCGCCGTAGTGGAAGAGGAAGATCATGAGGACGGCGAGGCCGCGGAGGCCGTCGAGGGCGGAGTCGCGCTGCGTTTTGGGCGCGGTGGAGGTCGCGGAGAGGGGTGCGGTGTGCTGCGGTGATTCTGTGGAAGATACTTCGGAAGGCATTTGGCTCAGCGTAGCGAGTTGGGAACTGCGCGTCAATGGTGGGGGGTACGTGATATTTTCTTGGGGATGCAGGGGATTGAAGCGGCTGGGGGCGGTGGCGCGGCGGAGATTCATGAGCGGCCGTGGGTGTTTGGGTTGCTGATCGCTCCGTCGGCGGTGGTGGCGAATGGGGTGATTCAGGGCGGGATTCTGGCGTATCTGATGAGTCGACAGGGGATATCGGGGCTGAGGGCTGCGCAGATTATCTCGTTGTTGACGCTGCCTACTACGATTTATTTTCTTTGGAGCCCGATTACGGATTTCCTAGTGCGGAGGAAGACGTGGCTGCTGATGGGGTCGATGGCAGCGGCGGTTTTGATGGGGGTGGCGTTCGAACAGAGGCGTCTGGATTCGACGGTTGCGATTGGGTTGATGTTCTTAAGTGCTTGTTGTGTGCAACTTGTGGTGTCCAGCTGCGGCGGGATGATGGGGGCGCTGCGGAGTGAGAGGGCGAAGCGGGTGGCTAGCGGGTTCTACCAGGGTGGGTCGCTGGGGTTTGGGGCGGGTTCGGTATTTGTGCTGGTGATGGTGTTTGAGAGGGGGGATTTGAGGGCGCTACCGTTGATTGCGGCGGCTTTGATTGCGGTTCCTGGGCTGTTTACGATGGTGGCTCCGAGGCAGGAAGTCATTGTGGAAGAAGGGTTTAGCAGGACGATGGGGAGGATCTGGGGGGAGTTCAAGGCTACGTTTTTGAATTGGCGAGCGGTTCCCTATACGCTGACGATGCTTTTCCCGATTGCGAGTGGATCTGCGGTGGGGTTGTTGCCGGGGGTGGCAGCGAGCTATCACGTTCATGGTCAACAAGTTGCGTGGATGAACGGGTTGGGGGGAGCGGGGTTGATGGCGGTGGGATCGCTGGCGGCTACGCTGATACCGGCGCGGGGGAGGGCTTCGGTGGCTTATTTGACGGTGGCGCTGGTAAACTCGGCGACGCTGGGGGTGCTGTGGCTGGGTCCGTTGACGCAAAGTACTTATTATGTTGGGGTTACGCTGTACCTGTTTACGGTGGGGATGGCGTATGCGATGTTTACGGCGGTGGTGCTGGAGTTTCTGGGGTCGTCGGGGAAGAGTGGGAGTGGGCGGTACTCGATTATCAACTCGATGGGTAACGTGCCTGTTGTGTATATGTTAGCGATGGATGGGTGGGGGGGGAACCG
>JAJYCQ010000038.1 GCA_021778315.1 Acidobacteriota bacterium
GATCCCTATCTCCTCGCCGCCGAACGCCTCGGCGTCGACCCTAAACACTGCCTCGTCTTCGAGGACGCCGACATCGGCATCCAGTCCGCCACCGCCGCCGGCATGGCCTCCATCCGCATCGCCCAGCCTCACGAGAGGGTCCCGGCCTCCATTTCCGCCTAGCGCAACCCGAACCTTCCCTCAGTCACGCCACTTGCAGCCCAAAACCCCGTTGAACACGCACCAAAACATGCTATTCTGAATGACGTTGTCCAATAGTCAGCAACTATCAGTAGGATCCTATGCCAAAGTTGAAAACCCACTCGGGTGCCTCCAAGCGCTTCAAAAAGACCGCTTCCGGTAAGTTCAAGCGCGGTCAAACGAAGATGCGCCACATCCTGACCTCCAAAACGAACCAGACCAAGTCCAAACTTGGCCGCATCGTGATGGTCTCGAAGGCCGACACCCCGAAGGTCGCACGCATGCTTCCCTACGCGTAAAGCGTACAAAGCAAGCAAGTTATTCGAATCGAGCCGCTCAAAAGGCAACGGGCCGTCCAAGCGTAAAGGCCCCTGGAAGTGCGAAGCACCTCCACCGAGATTCGAAGTTGTAAGCGAGTGAAGAGGCCACCTTTACCTCCAGCCGCTTAATCGAAACACGCAAACAAGGAGATCGACATGCCCCGTGTAAAACGGAGTACTAAGCGTAACGACCGCCGCAAAAAGATTCTTAAGCGCGCCAGTGGTTACTTCCTCACCAAGTCAAAACTTTATCAAGCAGCCCAGGAAGCCGTTGAACGCGGCCTGAAGTTTGCTTACATCGGCCGTAAGCAGAAGAAGCGCCAGTTCCGTTCGCTCTGGATTGTGCGTATCAATGCGGCGTGCAAACTCAATGGAATGAGCTACTCCACGTTCATCGACGGCCTCAAGAAGGCTGGCATTGGGCTGGATCGCAAGGTGCTTTCCGACATTGCTGCCAACGATGCAGCGGGTTTTGCGGCGCTCGCGGTGTCGGCAAAGGATGCTCTTGCGGCGGCCAAGAAGGCTCGCGCAACCGCGTAAATTGCAATCAGGATGGTCAAAGGACGTGGCGTTTGCCACGTCCTTTGTGTTTTTCGTGCACGTTTAGTGGGGTCTTGGGCAGCAAGCCCCGTGACTGAGGGAAGGTTGGGTACACCCGCCGGTTTTTCGCGGACGCTACACTGGAATTCATGAAGATTGCTCGCTTCGCGGCGCTCCTGTCCCTGACGTTCGGCTGTGTCTCCGTGCTCGTCGCCCAGCAACCGGCTATGCCTTCTCCGCAGGGCTCGCCGGAGGTTGCGTTTACGTTTGATGACCTGCCGGCGCATGGACCTCTGCCTCCGGGTGAGTTTCGGCCGGAGCCGATCCGCTCGATTTTGAAGACGCTGAAGGCGGAACAGATGCCTCCGGTGTATGGGTTTGTGAATGGATTCCGTACTGCTCAGTATCCCTATCAGGCGGAGCTGCTGCGGGACTGGATTGCTTCGGGGAATCCGCTGGGGAACCATACGTGGTCGCATCCGTCGCTGGATCAGACGTCGGCGAAGAAGTTTATCGCCAATATTGCTGAGGACGAGCCTCTGCTGAGCAAGGTGGATCCGGAGGGGGACTGGCACTGGTTCCGGTATCCGTATCTGCAGGAGGGGAATACGCTGGCGAAGCGGGTGGAGGTGCGGGAGTATCTGCTGGCACATCACTACAAGGTCGCGGAGGTGACGATCGACTTTGAGGATTACCTGTGGAACGATCCGTATGCGCGGTGCATGGCGAAGCACGATGACGCGGCGGTGGCGTCGCTTGAGAAGAGCTACCTGGGGGTTGCGGACGAGTACATCGGGGTGTTTCGGACGCTGTCGCAGCAGTTGTATGGGCACGATATTCCGTATGTGTTGCTGCTGCATGTGGGGGCGTTCGATGCGAGGATGCTGCCGCAGTTGATTGCTCTGTTTCGGGAGCGCGGGTTTACGTTTGTGACGCTTCCGCAGGCGGAGGCCGATCCCGCGTATGCGTTCGATCCGAACGTGGGATACCCGGGTGGAGGGACGATGCAGGAGCTGGTGTCGAGTGTGCGGAAGGTGAACTTTCCGGATAATACGAAGCCTTATAAAGAGCTGGACAGCATGTGCCGTTGACTGGTGCTGGGGGGCAGGGAGGCGTGCGGGCAGTCAAGGCCCGGGCCTGAAGGCCCTGTAGATTCAGGGTTATTCCGGGGGCTGAAGCCCCCGGCTCCCTCCGAAGGAACGAGCAAAGACAACGGCGAAATACAGGGGTCTCTCCGCTACGCCACGCAGAAGCGCGTGGCTTCGGTCGAGAGGACGGTTGGGTGGGGCAATGCGTGTTGGTGCGAATTCAGGGAAGCTCTGCGCATGTCTCCAGCATTCCCTCAGCGGCTAAAGCCGCGTCGAACTGGCTGAACTTACGGCGGGACTAAAGTCCCGCCCCTTCAAAACGAAGACTTATGAGTGCCGCCCCTTCAAAACGAAGACTTATGCAGAGATTTCTTAGAGTCATTCTTGCGGCGGAAAATTCACGAACCTTGCGGTGTGGGCGAGGCGTCCAATGGGCATGAACGCTACTGGAAATACCATTCTGATTACTGGCGGAGGCTCGGGCATTGGACGGGCTCTTGCCGAAGCACTCCACTCACAGGGCAATGAGGTCATCATCGCAGGGCGGCGCAGGGCTGCGCTGGAAGAGACGGCCGCTGCGAACCCGGGCATGAAGTTTCTTACGCTCGACATTGAAGACCCGAAGGCGATTCGCTCGTTTGCGGACCATGTGAAGTCGGAGTTTCCGGCGCTGAATGTGCTGGTGAACAATGCGGGGATCATGCGTGCGGAGAATCTGCTGGCGCAGCAGGATGACCTGGCGGATGCAGAGGCGATTGTGACGACGAACCTGCTGGGGCCGATTCGTTTGACGGCTGCGTTGTTGCCGCTGCTGAGGAAGCAGGCGCACTCGACGATCATCAATGTGTCGTCGGGGCTGGCGTTTGTTCCGCTGGCGTTGACACCGACGTATAGTGCGACAAAGGCGGCACTGCACTCGTACACGCTGTCGCTGCGGTACCAGTTGAAGGGCACGACGACGGAGGTGTTGGAGATTGTTCCTCCGTATGTGCAGACGGATTTGATGAACGGTGCCGAAGACCCTCGCGCGATGCCGTTGAAGGACTATATCGCGGAGACGGTGGAGCTGTTGAAGAGGCAGCCGACACCGGCGGAGATCTGCGTGGAGAGAGTGTATCCACTGCGGTTTGCGGACGAGAGCGGGAAGTTTGATGCGGTGTTCACGGGGTTGAATGACGCGATGTCGGCTGGTCACTGAGGAGGGAAGGGCCAGCGAAAAGGGCCAGCGGAAAGGGCCATCTGCGGATGGCCCTTTTCGCTGTAAACGTTCCAACCGGGACTTGGATGGGGCCGGACGCTGGGTTTGGTTCTGGCGCACGGAGGGATCGAGGTCGAGAGGGCATGCCGGGTGAATGATGGAAGGCTAGCCGGGAACGCGACTTGCGATGCTGGAGGTCGCTGTTGCAGGTCTTGACGTCGAGCTTCCTGCTGCAGGAGTCCTTCGGGCTCAGTGTCCGAGATGCTGGTCAAAGAATGCGGTGATCTCTCCGAAGGCCTCCTTGGTTTCCGGAACTCGATCGTCGAACTGATACTGTGCGTGGGACTCGCCTTCGAAGACCTCGAGTTGAGCTTCGACGCCGGCCTCGCGCAGCTTGCGGTGAACTCGCACGGTGTTGCTGAGGAGCAGATCGCGGGTGCCGGTGGTCAGGATGGCCGGAGGAAAGCCGTGCATATCGCCGTAGACAGGGGAGAGCAGCGGATCGCTGAGAGGGGTGCCGTGCGCGTAGACAACGGTGGCCGCGTCGCAGAAGCCGTCGCGGGATACGAGGACGTTATCGACCATTTCGTTGGTGAAGAAGGAGTCTCCGGTCTTGGTGACATCGGACATGGGGGTGCCGGGCGCGATGGCTCCGGGCACAGGGAGACCAAGCTGCTTGGCGCGGAGCATCATCTCGAGCACGAGGGCTCCCCCGGCGGAGGTGCCGAAGACGGCGATGTTTTTGGGTGCGGTGGTCTTGAGCGCTGCTTTGTAGACGGTCATGGCGTCGTCCAGCGCGCCGGGGAAGTAGGCCTCAGGGGGCATGCGGTAATCGACAGATATGACCTTGAAGTGTCCGAGGCCCGCCATCATGATGGCCTCGGATGTGCCGGACTCGCCGGGAAAGAGGACGTAGCAGCCTCCGTGGACGTGAATGAGGAGTTTGTCGCGGTGCTCGGGGGGGATGACATCAGGCGTCACAACATAGACTCTGACGCCGTCGATGGTCTCGGGCCGCACGGAGACGTGGAGGCGCTGGCGCATCGCGGGCAGGGTCTGCATGGTCTTGGCCGCCTGGGCGTTGGCCGCCGTTCTCCATTCTTCTCCGGTCTTCCATAATTGATTCCAGGCGGGGTTGAGGGGTGCCGCGATGAGGGTTTGCATTGCCGGGCTGACGTCGGTTGGTACGGGCAGGGTCTTCGCCGGAACCTGCCGCGGTGCATGGGCAGCGTCGTTGCTCTGCGCTGCGCTGTAGGTTACTGCGGAAGCGGTCAAGATCACCAGAAATACCTTGGGTAGGTTCATCATCTTCTCCTTCGCCTGAATGGGTAGGATGTCGAGATAAAGGGAATGTGTCAAGGGCGAGGCTGCGTGGTTTGTGGGGGCGGGGTGAGGGATCGACTATTCTGTAGGTATGCCGTCTTCTGCTGAACTTGATTTTGAGAAACCGTTGTCCGATGAAGCTAGTGAAAGGCCTGCGGGGCGGCCGCCGTTTGAATCGTGGGGGCGGTATCCGGAGTACCAGGCGGAGCTGAAGCAACTGCATTGGCAGGGAGATTTTCCCCGGGCGATCGATGGGGTTCACCATGGCGCGCTGGCGGTGGGGATGGGGCGGAGTTATGGTGATGTCTGCCTGCTGAAAGATGGGACACTGCTGCAGACGACGGGGATGAACCGGCTGCTGGATTTCGATGCGGCAACGGGGCTGCTGACGGCGGAGGCTGGGATTACGCTGGCGCAGATTCTGGAGTTTGCGGTGCCGCGAGGATACTTTTTGCCGGTGACTCCGGGGACGAAGTATGTGACGCTGGGCGGAGCGATTGCGAATGATATTCATGGGAAGAATCATCATCATGCCGGGACGTTCGGGCGGCATGTGACGCAGTTTGAGCTGGTGCGGTCGGATGGGAATCATCTGCATTGCACTCCTCAGGAGAACCCGGATTATTATGCTGCGACGATTGGGGGAATGGGGCTGACGGGAGTAATTACGTGGGCGCAGTTGAGGCTGAAGCCGATTGTGAGCCGGATGATCGACTACCAGGGAATCCAGTTTCATGGGATTGATGAGTTTCTGGAGTTGACGCGGCAGGCGGAGCATATTGAGTACACGGTGAGCTGGGTGGATGTGACGTCGACGGGGAAGAATTTTTGTCGCGGGATCTTTATGCAGGGCGATCATTCGACGTTTCCGGCTCCGCTGAAGGTGTCGTCGAAGCCGAAGCTGACGTTTCCCATTGAGCTGCCAGGGTTTGCTCTGAATGGGTTGACGGTGGGGGCGTTCAACAGCGTGTTTTTCAATAAGCAGATGAAGAAGCGGGTGAGCACGCTGCAGGATTATGAGCCGTTTTTCTATCCGCTGGATGCGGTGCTGAAGTGGAACAAGATGTATGGCAAGCGGGGGCTGCTGCAGTTTCAATATGCGATTCCGTGGGAGCATGCTCGCGAGGGGACCATAGCGATTCTGCAGGCGGTGGCGAAGTCGGGGCTGGCTAGTTTTCTGGCGGTGCTGAAGGCGTTTGGCGATGTTCCTTCGCCGGGGATGATGAGTTTTCCGAAGCCGGGGATTACGCTGGCACTGGATTTTCCGATCAAGCCGGAGAAGAGCTTTGCGCTGTTCGATAGATTGGCGCAGATGACGCAGGAGTTTGGCGGGAGACTGTATCCAGCGAAGGATGCGAGGATGACGTCGCCGCAGTTTCAGGCGTTCTATCCGCAGTGGGAGAGGTTTGCGCGGTATAAGGATCCGGCGCTGACGTCGGGATTCTGGGAGCGCGTGGTGGGCGGACAGGCGGGCGTTCGCGGGAGGTCGCGATGAGTACGACACCGGTTCCTGAACGGACGCTTCCTTTGCGGAAGGCGCACAAGAGTGGAGCGGCGGCGCAGGCTCCGAAGCGGATATTGGTGCTGGGGGCTACGTCTGGGATTGCGGAGGCCTGCATACGGCTGTGGGCAGAGCGCGGCGATAGTTTGTATTTAGTGGCTCGGGATGCGGACCGGCTGGCGGTGGTGGCGGCGGATGCTCGGACTCGCGGGGCGGCGTTTGTGGATAGCGCTGTGGCGAATCTGGATGAGACGGCGGCGCATGCGGAGATGCTGGCTCATGCGATCAATGGTCTGGGTGGATTGGATATCGCGTTTCTGGCGCTGGGAGTGCTGGGGGATCAGGGGGAGGCAGAGCGGAATTTTGCTGTGGCGAACCAGATTCTGCAGACGAATTTTAATGCTCCGGTGAGCTTGCTGACTTGGCTGGGGAGCTATGCGGCGCAGCGGAAGGCAGGAACGCTGGCGGTGCTGTCGTCGGTGGCGGGAGAGCGGGGGAGGAAGTCGAATTATGTTTATGGAAGCTCGAAGGCTGGGCTGACGGCGTTTGTGGATGGGCTGCGGAACCGAATTGACCGCGAAGGCGTGCGGGTGATGACGATCAAGCCCGGGCCGGTGAAGACCGCGATGACCGAGGGGATGAAGGGTAGCGAGAAGTTCGCTGATGTTGAAGTGGTGGCGGCGTCGCTGGTGAAGGCGATCGATAAGGGGACGGACGTGGTGTATGTTCCGGGGATCTGGCGCGTGATTATGTGTGTGATCCGGATGATTCC
This sequence comes from Acidobacteriota bacterium, assembly GCA_021778315.1. The sequence goes on from JAJYCQ010000038.1 coordinate 6,923, forward strand.
GGAGAGGGTGTTTAAGAAGCTGAATTTATAGAGGATGATTCAACTATTTCACCCACACCCTTGGCAAGCCGCCCTGGATCTGCTGGGCATGGAAGATGCCGAGGGTATTGTTGCTCCAGACGGGCGGACCTTGCTTCGAGAGCACGATCACTCCTCCTTCTCCTCCCTTCAATGCGGGAAGTTCGTGGTGGATCATCTGGTCGGCGGCGGCTTGCGGGGTCTTGCCTTCTTCGACCAGAGTGCAGACCTCGCGCGCCAGGGTGAGGCGTATGAAGTACTCGCCTACGCCGGTGCCGGATACAGCGCAGGAGCGATCGCTGGCGTAGGTGCCGGCACCGATCAAGGGCGAATCTCCAACGCGTCCGGGAAGTTTACCCTGCATGCCTCCGGTGGAGGTGGCTGCAGCCAAGTGGCCTTTGTTGTCGCGAGCGACGGCGCCGACCGTGCCGAATCGGTGAGCGAAGGGCCGGGGCATCTGCTCGAGCGAGGCCTGCGGCGTGGAGAGTGCAGGCGGCGCGCCTGCGGGGCGGGGCGGAAGCTTGCGGCCACTGTCTTTGAGGACCTTGGCGAACTCCTGCCAGCGCATCTCGGTGAAGAAGAACGAAGGGGGTTGCTGCTCGAGGCCCTGTGCGCGCGAGAAGTCGTCGGCTCCGGTACCGACCATCATGACGTAGGGCGTGTGCTCCATGACGGCTCGCGCCAAGGCAACGGGGTGACGCGTGAAGTGAATGCCGGCAACGGAGCCGGCGGCGAGGGTCTCTCCGTTCATGAGGGCAGCGTCCATCTCGTTGGTTCCGTCGGCTGCAAAGGCTGACCCTCTGCCGGCGTTGAAGAGCGGATCATCTTCGAGCACCTCGACCGCTGCCTGGACGGCGTCGAGCGAGGATCCGTCGCGTTTGAGCACGGCGGTTCCGGCGGCGAGTGCGATGCCGAGCGAGCGCTGATAGGCTGCAGCGGTCGCGGGATCCATGTGCTCCCACTCCGATTCGCCCGCACCGCCGTGGATGGCGATGGCCCACTGCTGGGCCTGGCTGCAGGCCGCGACGAGACTGAGGCCCAAGGCTAGCGCGAGAGGGTAAAGGCTGCGATGTATGCGCGGGGTACTAGCTCTGTTGCGGAAGCGGTTGTCCATGGTTTGCTCCGAATCGTTAGGTGGATCGAAGTTAAAGAATAGCGGCATGTGGCACGTTCAAGACTGCGGAGTGCTTCCGTTTCGAGACGAGCCTGCTCCTCGCCTACCAGCTTCCGTGATTCCCGGGAAACGGGGCGTGGGGAGACTTCGGTTGCGAGGGGGTGGGTGGGTTATTGGTCTTGCTGTTGTTGTTGGGCGTGTTGTTGCTGGCGGGTCATGGGTGGGGGTTGCTGGGGGACGGCCTGGGCCTTTTCTACGAGGATGGACCAGTCTTCTGGGACGGGGAGCTCGCGGTCGAGGGAGGGGGTTCCTTCGCTGGGTTCGACGCGGACGGCGACGGAGAGCTCGGTTTTGGTGCGGCCGCGGTAGACGCCGTGGGTGGGGGGGACGTCGGCGTAGTCGCAGCCGATGGCGGTGCGGATGTGGCGGTCTCCGGCGACGAGGTTGTTGGTGGGATCGAAGCCGACCCAGCCTAGTTCGGGGAGGAAGGCTTCGATCCAGGCGTGGGTGGCGGAGCTTTCGGAGCGGTCCTTGTGGGCGTCGCCGTGATAGAGGTAGCCGCTGACGTAGCGGCAAGGGACCTGGAGCTGGGAGCGGACGAGCGAGATCATGATGTGGGAGAAGTCCTGGCAGACTCCGGCTTTGCTGGTGAGGGCGAGGTCGATGGGGGAGTCGGCCTTGGTGGACTTGGGCTTGTAGTCGAAGTAGTCGTAGAGCTGGGCGTTGAGCTTGTGGAGGAGGCTGAGGGGGTCGTCGCGGCGGCGGAGGTCGAGATGCCTGCCGAGGTCTTCGAGCTCGGGGGTGAACTGGGCGAACTCGCTGGGGAGAAGCATCTCCCAGAAATCACCTTCGTGGACGAGACGATCGAGCTCGGCCCATGAGCCGGGGGGAAGGGCTTCGGGGATGTCGGGGTGGGGAGCCATTTCAACGAGGGACTCGGCGACGATGACGAGCTGGCCGTGCTGGCCGGGGATGTCGAAGTGGTGGACGTGGTTGGCGAGATGGTCGCGGTAGCTGAAGACGCGGCATCGGGGGCTGACGGAGAGATGGAAGGTGAGGCAGCGCTGCTGGGCGTCGGAGCGTGGGTGCATGCGCGTCTCCATGATGCTTTCGCTGACGGGGCTCTTGTAGAGAAATTTTGTGAGGTGGCGGATCGAGTAGTACATCGGGATCTCCCATTCTTTACAGGATGCTTTTTAGCTAAGAGGCCAGCGGAAGAGCCAACCGATGCGCCAGCGCTTTTGCTGATGCCAGAGGATGGCGGGCAGGAGGGTGGAGACGAGGGTGGGGAGGAAGAGTTGCAGCCAGAATTCGTTGGTGTGGGCGACGCGGGAGAGGAGTTCGCGGGTGGCTCCCTGGGGGAATTGCGCCATCAGGAAGATGCCGAGGGAGGCTCTGCCGATCCAGGCCCAGGCGTTGCCGGCGGAGGTGTTCTCGATGGTGCGGGCGAGGAGGAAGAGGCCGGCGGTTCCGGTGAAGCCAAGGGTGACGGCGAGCCATTCGGGTGGGCCTCCGAAGTCGACGGCTGCGCCGTAGTGATGGACGACGGCGGCCTGGAGGACGAAGACGAGGAGAGCTCCGAGGGCGGCAGCCCAGCGGGGGACTGCGGTGAGTTTGAAGATGGATCTGCCGACCAGCATGCCTCCGGCGAGAAAGGAGAAGTACCAGACGGTTTTGTAGAAGACTTCGAAGCCGGAGGCGGGCATGAGCGAGGAGGCGATGAAGGCGAGGACGAAGCGCAGCCAGGCGGGGAGCCTGGAGGTGAGGAGGGCGAGGATGAGGCAGAGGAAGAGGACGGGGAAGAACCAGCCGGCGACTCCGTTGATGAGCGAGAGGGGGAAGGCGTGCCAGTCGACGGGGTGAGGGTAGCGCTTGAAGCGGCTGATGAGGGGCTCGATGGCGGAGAGGAGGACGGCCCACGCGAGGTAGAGATAGAGGAGGGTCTTTGATTTTTCGAGGATGAAGTCTTTGGGGCCTCGGCGGTGGATGCTTCCGGCGACGAAGAGGCCGGCGAGAAAGAAGAAGGCGGGCATGTGGAAGCTGTAGACGAAGAGGTAGGAAAAGTCGCGGGAGGGAGTGGTCCACCAGCCACGCGCGGCCATGCCCTGGCCGGTGTGCTCGTAGGTGACGAGGAGGATGGCGAGGCCTTTGACGATGTCCACTGCGTTGGATCGCACGGGTGCGGTAAGGGCGTCGATTGGTGGTGTGAGAATGCGTTCCGTCATTAGCCTGCCAACGCTGCTTGGATGGAATAGTCAATATAGAGGTGGTAGATGGTCTCGTGGATTCCCTGGCACTGGCGCTGGATGCCGTGGAGATATTCGACGACGTCGCCGGAGAGAATTTCGTCGACGCTGGCGAAGCCGAGGGAGGCGCTGAGCCTTCCGGCGATGCGGTTGAGCTCCTCGGCGCGGGTCTTGCCGGAGCGAAGCTGGATGGCCTGGAGGGCGCACTGGAGGCTGTCGATGGAGAAGCGGAGAGAGTGGGGGAACTCGGCGTCGAGGAGAAGGAACTCGAGGATGCGTTCGGGGGTGAGGTCTGCGGTGTAGACCTTGCAGTAGGCCTCGAAGGCGGTGGCGGAGCGGAGCAGGCCCATCCACTCGAGGTACTCATTGGCTTCGATTGCGCGGTCGGGTTGGGCCCAGAGGTCTTCGTGGTAGGCCTCGAGGAGAAGGGTGGTGGCAGAGGCTCGCTCGAGGAAGCGGCCGACCTGGATGAACTGCCAGCCTTCGCCGTGGGACATGGTGGAGTCGGTGACACCCTGGAACTGGTGGACGGCTTCGAGGACTTGCTGGAGGAAGGCGGTGGGGCCTTCGTTGGACTCGACTGCGGCGTCGATCTGGAGGGCTCGCTTGAACTCGGGGCGCGTGACTTCGAGATAGAGGGAGTTGAGCTTGTGCCACTGCTCGGTGGAGATCTGCTCGCGGACATGGCGGGCGTTTTCTCTCGCGGCGATGATGGAGGAGACGACGGAAGATTTATTGGAGGTGTCGAAGGTGAGGGTTCGGGCGAGTTCGTAGGGATTGCCGTCCCACTTGAGACGCTTGGGTTTACCGAGTGCCTGGAGGAGACGCAGCCAGCGATGATCGGAGCTGGTGGAACTCTCGTCGAGCATGAGGTTCAGGTTCACGTCGAGCAGGCGCGTGGTGTGTTCGGCGCGCTCGAGGTAGCGGCTCATCCAGTACAGTGAATCGGCGACACGTGAGAGCATGTGGTCGGTTCCTTTGCTGAAGACGACTTGCTGGTTGAAGTTCACTCTACACTGACTTTCGATGCGTCCTTACTGCACGACGGGTTCGGCTTTCATCAAGTCTACAAACATCTTGTCGAATCGGGTGGAATCGAGGTCCTGCTGCACATGGGTTGGCTGCATGGGGCCGAGCGGGCCGGGGAGGGTGGGCTTGTTGGTGGAGGTCCAGGTGAGGGTGTCGCCGTAGTTGGAGCCGTGGGTGGTGTCGACGTCGACGTAGAGGAGGGTTTCCTTGGTGATGATTTTGGGATCGAGCCAGGCGGCGGCGGCGAGCTCGTCCCAGAGATAGTAGAACTCGTGGGTGTACTTGGCGATGTACTGTGCGGCGGGGGAGTTGGACTGAGAGATTTGGCGGAGCATCTCGGGGGTGAACTGGGTCTTGATGGAGATGTCGACGTCGGTGAGATCGATGCGGGGCCAGGGGGTGCGGAAGACGAGGTGGGCGGCTTCGGGGTCGAACCAGAAGTTGAACTCGTGGCGAGGGTGGGTGGCGAATTCGGGGTCCTCGGTGCGGGGGTTGAGGCTTCCTCCCATGATGACGATGCCCTGGGTGAGCTGTGCGAATTCGGGGTCGATGGAGATGGCTAGAGCGATGTTGGTGAGGGGGCCGGCGGCGTAGAGGGTGACCGCATGCGGGTGGGCGTGGACCTGGCGGATGAGGAAGTGGGCGGCGTCTTCGGCGAGGGGTTTGGTGGTGGGCTCGCCTTCGGCAAGGGGAGGGACGACGAAGGGGCCGTGGTAGGGCTGGGCGCTGGTTTTCTTGGCGAGGTCTCCCCAGGCTCCGTACCAGGGGAAGCTGCCGATGGCGGCGGTGTCGTGCATGGATTCGGCTTCGGTGCGGAGGAGAGGGAAGACGGCTCCGGGGACCACGGGGACGTCGGTGCGGTGGATGAGCTCGAGCATGCGGAGGGTGTGGGCGACCTCTTCGGGCTCCCACGCGTTGCCGCTGACCATGGTGATGCCGAGGACGTGGACCTGCGGAGATTGGAGGAGGACCATCATGGCCATCTGGTTGGAGCCTCCGGGGCCGGAGCCGTCCTGATCGATGAGGACGAGGCGCTGGGATTGAGCGGCTGCGAGGGTGCAGAGGGCCGTCACTGATAGAAGGAATGCGGGTAGGTATTTCTTCGCCAAAGCACCTCGACCAACCATTTCTGAATGGATTGCGTTATTTTAGCGGAGTAGGAAGGCGGGCGGTAGAATACTGATGAAAGGGAGGCCTGCATGATCTTTCATGTTTCGTTGGAAGAGGCTGAAGATGGCTGGGTCGTGGCTGAAGTGCCTGCGCTCCCGGGGTGTGTGTCGCAGGGCCGCGACGAAAAAGAGGCCCTTGAGAATGTGAAGGAAGCTATTACTGCCTGGTTGTGGGCGGAGGATCAGAAGGCTGTGAGCGCTAGTCTGCGTAGCCTAAGTCAGTCCTTACGGACTGAACCAGCTGTCGTGTGATTTCCGAAAGAAGGTTCTTTTCAGTAGTATCTCTAGTTTCTTTTCCTAAGCTCTGAATAGCCTCGATCTCGTTTTTCGTTCCATAGATTTGGACAAGCACGGTCAGTCTTATCCATTCTTCTCTGTTGTCTAAAGCTCCAGGTCTACTTCCGTTTTGAATCCACAAAAATAGCTTATGTTGATAATTGAGTAGTGCATCTGTGATTTCAATACGCTTTTGCAGTCGCAGTTTGAGCCGTTCTTGTTCTTGTTCTCTTTGTTTCTGAATGATCCAGCCAATGACGGCAATTATTGTGGAGACGAGAATCGAAAGTCCTGTAAATAAGTTGTTTGTGCTCATCGAAGTCATTCCTCTAGCGTTAGATGAAGTGGTAGCGAACGAGCGACATAATCTCTAGCTCAGGACCCAGGTGTCTTTGCTGCCGCCGCCCTGGGAGCTGTTGACTACGAGGGAGCCTTGCTTGAGGGCTACGCGGGTGAGGCCTCCGGGGACGATGGTGACCTTGTCGCCGTAGAGGACGTAGGGGCGGAGGTCGACGTGGCGGGGTTCTAGTTCGTCGCCGATGAGGCAGGGGGCGCGGGAGAAGCTGATGGTGGGCTGGGCGATGTAGTTGCGGGGGTTGGCCCGGATTTTTTCGGCGAAGACTTCGCGTTCCTTCGGCGTGGATTGCGTGCCGATGAGCATGCCGTAGCCTCCGGATTCTCCGACGGCTTTGACGACGAGCTTGTCGAGGTTGGCTAGGACGTAGTTGCGTTCCTTCTCGCGGGTGCAGAGATAGGTTTCGACGTTGTTGAGGACGGGCTCTTCGCTGAGATAGTAACGGATGATGTCGGGGACGTAGGCGTAGAGGGCCTTGTCGTCGGCGACTCCGGTACCGAAGGCGTTGGCGAGGGTGACGTTGCCGGCGCGGTAGGCGTTGAAGAGGCCGGCGGCTCCGAGGATGGAGTCGGAACGGAAGGAGAGGGGGTCGATGAAGTCGTCGTCGACGCGGCGGTAGATGACGTCGACGCGACGGAGGCCGCTGGTGGTTCGCATGTAGCAGACGTTGTCGTGGACGACGAGGTCGCGGCCTTCGACTAGCTCGATGCCCATCTGGCGGGCGAGGTAGGCGTGCTCGAAGTAGGCGGAGTTGAAGACGCCCGGAGAGAGCAGAACGATGTTGGGTTCGGGGCGGCCTTCGGGGGCGAGCGAGCGCAGGGTGCCGAGGAGAAGCTGGGTGTATTGCTCGATGGGCTTGACGTTGTAGTTGCGGAAGAGCTGCGGGAAGATTCGCTTCATCACGCGGCGGTTGGTGAGCATGTAGCTGACGCCGGAGGGGACGCGGAGATTATCTTCCAGGACGACGAAGTCACCGTTTTCGAGGCGGATGAGGTCGGTTCCGCAGACGGCAATGTAGACGTTGCGGGGGACTTGGAGGCCGCACATCTGGCGGCGGAAGTGCTGGCAGGAGTAGACGATTTCGCGGGGGACGATGCCGTCCTTGAGGATGCGGCCTTCGTTGTAGATGTCTTTGAGGAAGAGGTTGAGAGCGGTGATTCGCTGGGTTAAGCCTCGCTCGACTTTGGACCACTCGGCGCTGGTGATGATGCGGGGGAGGAGGTCGTAGGGGAAGATTTTTTCGGTGCCTTCTTCGCGGCCGTAGACGGTGAAGGTGATGCCCTGGTTGAGGAAGCTGAGGTCGGCGGCCTGCTTGCGGCGCTGGACTTCATCCTGGGGGAGAGCGGCGAAGTGCTCAAGGAGCGGGCCGTAGTGCTCGCGCAGATGCTCTTTGCCGGCGAACATCTCGTCGAACGCGTGGTCGAGCAGGTAATTCTTCAGCGCATGTTGTTGATACTGGCTGACGGATGGGGCCGACGCGGAGTTCTCCATGGGTTGGAACTTAGTATAGACAAGAAAGCGCGGTGGCGAGGGAGATGGGCTGGGCGGCGGTCAGGGAGGAGTTACTTGATGAAAACGCCGACGACCAATTCGGTGCCTGCGCCGAGTTCGACATCATGCTTCTCGGAGCTGAAGATGGCGGATTTGGAGTCGCTGGCGACGGCGGCAAGCGCCACGCCGGGAATCATGCTGACCACCTGCACGGGTGCTCCGGTTGCAGCCTGGCTACCCCCTACGGTACGACTCTGTTGGTCGTTGAGCGCACGCACTTGGGAGGCGGTGCTGGAGGACGGTCTTGAGCCTCGCATGCCGGTATCGACATCGGCATATTGTCCGCGAAGCTGTCCTTCGGAGAAGGAGATTTTGTAGACGCTTGCGCTGATGGGAATGGGATCGGCCTTCTTCACCTGGGCGTGATCAAAGACGATGGTGATGGAGGCATTGGGAGTCTGCTTGGTGTGGGGGGTTACGTCGACCACGTGACCGAGCAGGAGGGTGCCTTTGGGCAGCGTGGTGCTGTTGATGGTCACGGGATTTTCGATCGCGGCTGTAAACGGTTCGCCCACCTTGACCGCCTTTGAGTTGAGCTCCTTCTTGAGGGAGGCATTGACCGGGACCTGATTGGCGAAGGCTCCGCCGGGACCGTCCTGTGCGGGGGAAATGGCGCAGAAGAGGAAGGGAATCAGGGCAAGTCTTGTGAACTTAATCATCACGGATGAGGCTCCTTGGCGGATGTCAGGGATTGGGCGTTGCAAGGTTTAATGACGGGTCTGGTGCGCGACTGGTTTCGAGAATTCCCCGACGGTACAACGATGACGGGCGTTCGCGCAAGGGGATTGGGCCTTCGCGGGTGAACGTTCTGGGGGAGTCCTGCTGGCGGGGCGAAGCAGGGCACGGGCCGAGATTTTGGCCAGTTCGGAGCGGGAATGGTAATCCTTCCCTCGCGGCGGCGTTCAACTGGTAGACTAATAGTAACGCGTTTTTCGCTGGAAACGTCAGCGGTAAGCGCACCCCACACGAGAGTAGATTCCGCGCCCGTAATCCTGCGCACCCCTCGAAAATCAGACGATTCAGAATAGGAAGTCCCAACGCAGTGAGCACCTCTACGACCGCCCAAGCTATCCGTAATATCGCCATCATCGCGCACGTTGACCACGGCAAGACAACGCTGGTGGACGCCATGCTACGCCAGTCGGGAACGTTTCGCGCCAACGAGGCCGTTGCCGAGCGAGTGATGGACTCGAACGATCTTGAAAAAGAGCGCGGCATCACGATTCTGGCCAAGAATACGGCGATTCAGTATCACGACTCGAAGATTAATATTGTGGACACGCCGGGCCACGCGGATTTTGGTGGCGAGGTGGAGCGCGCGCTGAAGATGGTGGACGGCGTGGTGCTGCTGGTCGATGCGTCGGAGGGGCCGCTGCCGCAGACGCGCTATGTGCTGTCGAAGGCGCTGGAGGCAAAGCTGACGCCGATCGTGGTGATCAACAAGATCGATCGCCCGGATGCTCGCGTGCAGGAGGTGTTGAACGAGGTGTATGACCTGTTCATCGATCTGGATGCGGATGAGTCCGTGCTTGAGTTTCCGGTGATTTATACGAATGGCAAGCTGGGCACCGCGACGATGGATATGGACGTCCCGGGAACGAACCTGCAGCCATTGTTTGAGCTGATCTTCAAGACGATTCCCGCGGCCAAGGGGACTTCGGATGGAGACCTCCAGGTGCTGGTGACGAATCTGGACTACTCGGATTATCTGGGACGCCTGGCGATCTGTCGGGTGTTCAATGGAACGCTGCGGATTGGCCAGGAGGTCAATCTTTCTCGCGTCG
>JAJYCQ010000039.1 GCA_021778315.1 Acidobacteriota bacterium
TCGGTCGGCGGGCGGCTGCCTTCGGGCGGGTGTCGGTGGATGGCAAGATGGTTGCGCTGCAGTACAGCTCACAGGGCGTTGAGGCTCACCTGGGTAGGGTGCATCTCGTGAAGGGCGAGAAGGCTGTGTTGGAGGTTCAGTGTCGAGGACTGGCGGACCTCAGCATGGTTACGGAGGCCCGACAGCCGATCATCCCGGGAGGGGACTTCACCATCAGCATTGGAAGCGGCTAACCCGATACCAGCGCGGCAGGGGGTACGGGATATTTTCATGTCGATGGGGAGATCGGGTTGCCGGAATAGTTTGGGCCCAAGGAGGTGCGTGGAGATGGTGCAATCGAGAGGCGAGGAATGAGAGGATCGATCGACTGCCGCGCTCTATGCAGCGGCAATCTCTACTGTGGCCGTTGGCGAGCCTGGAGGGACTTTCAATCGCACGGGCTCCTTCTGCTCTGACTGAAACTCTACCGATTCGCCATTGCACCGGACGCGATGGTGACCCGCCCGCCAGCCTGTCAGATTGAGTTCCACTACGCCGCTGGCTGCAGGTTCAGTCTCGATCTGAAACGTGATTCGCGCATCTTGCACGGACCAGATGATGGCCTTCTCCTTCGCAAACCTTGCACCTGATAGTTCGAGGTCGATCTGGTGGCCGGATGTGCGCAGATGCAGGCGTCTGCGCACACCGTCGCGCGGCACGATCTTGAGCGAGGAGGCCTTCTCTTGCATCTCGCCACCGAAGCAGAATCTTCCAAAGACAGAGTCATCGGCGACGACGGTTGCGGCGGTTCGCAGCGCCCCGCAGTAGCCCAGGTCTGACTCTGAGGAGTAATACCAGGGGCCGCGATGGTGCGGCTGCCCGAGCCACGTCATTCCATATGCCGATGGCTCAAAACCACCGCCAGAGCCACCGTCGTTCTCCGCTCCTGGGAACCAGTAGCCGTAGTTGCTCTCCGCGGTTCCAGTGTTCATCAAGGCAAACGCGCTGAGGTAACTGGCATATCCCAGACGCACGGTTGCGTCGGGTACGCGGCGCTCGTGCAAGGCATGATCGAGGACTGCCCATCCGCCCATCTGCGACATGTACGACAGGGTAAAGCTGTCGCCTGCGTCGCCGCGGTAGTCGCTGCCGTAGTAATAATAGGCCTTCTCGACCACACCGCGGCAGAAGAGGTTTGCCTGCATTTGGGTGACGGCGAATTTTGCTGTTGCATCGGGAGTCGTGCCGGGAGTTTGGGGATGTGCCAAGGCATACCGTGCGATGGCCTGCGTCGACTCGAAGCCTGTTGAGTCAAACGCGTACTCGGAGCCAAACAAGTTTGCACCGCCGTTCACAAAGAACGCTACCTTTTTCTCCCAATGGCCACGAAGTGTTTTTGCCTCGTCGTGCCTCTGATTGGCTTGCAATTCTTCGATCAACTGGGGGATCACTCGCTCGTTGTAGAAGCCCGTCTCATAGGCTGACCAGTTCGTCACTTCCATCGGAATGGTGAACATGCCGAGCGCCGTGCCGTAGGCTCGCTCGAGGTAAGCGGCCTTCTCCAACTTCATGGGTAACCCTGGATAATCGCGGGCGATCCTGTACATGTTCCAGTACATGACGACGATGTGGGGATAGTCATAGGGGCGCCAAATATGCAGCTTACCCTTGGGGCCGGGGTCGGGGCTGTCGCGGTTCTGCTTCCAATCGAGAATGCCGTAGATGCCATAGCTGTACTTCTCAGCGGTGGTGCGTTGCAGGCCTCCCCAGACAAAATGCTCGATGTAATCGTCCAGGGCCTGGACCTGGGCGGCATCGGGAAACTTCGCGTTCTTGCTGGCTAGATAGGCTGGTTTACTTAGACCGGGATCGTCGCAGGTCACTTCGTAGACACGCCAGCTCTTGATGCGGTCGTAGTTATCCGGCCCAAGTTGAACGTGGGTATCCATGGCCCACTCGGCGAGAAGACCGTTGTACCACTTGGTAGCGTCGTGGACCTGATGTTTCGTGATGAAGGCGGCGCGCTTGTGGAGCAGTGTCTCTACGGGCTCGGTTGCGAAGAATTCAAGCCGCGTCAAACGGTCATCCGGTTGGCGGACCGTTAGCATGTTCTCGCCGAGACGGGAAAATTTAACACGGTAGATCTTGCGGTCGCCGCGCTCGCCGATTGGCTCGATGGTCGTCTGCTCCGGATGCTCTGGCAGTAACTCGTGGATGCCAGTCTTCGATCGAATCGCGACGCAGACGGATAGGTCGGATGGAACGGTCATACCGGGGGCAACGTCTACATCCAACAAGCCAGCGTTGACCAGGTGATCGCGCACCGCGGAGTAGTCCTGTGCCCAAGCGAGGTCAAATTCGTAGACCTTTTCCTCTCCGGGTGCCAGCGTGAGTCTGGTGTGTGGCTGCCGCCATCGTCCTCCTGCGGCCTGGATGGTTTCAGCAACCGCCGCGGAGTGGATATAGGCACGAAACGCGGGCCGCTGGCGCTGTGCCTGCTGCTGTCCGGTAGGTAGGGCCTGCTTTGGGCGAGCTGGAGAATGGTCCCAGTACTCGAGGTGCGTCGTGGGCTCGGGTGTCATGACCAAGTAGGGGCCCACGCTGTTGCTCCGCATCCAGAAGAGGTAGGAGCCGTGCCCGGAGATGAAGCTGTGCTTCAATACCGACGCGGTGGGTGGTTCTTTGGCGTCAAAGCTTGAGTGCATCGGCAGAGGGAGGGCGAGGTCGCCGACGTCGATGGGCGACGCACTGAGGTTCCGCAGAGCGAGCGTCCACCGCAGGACACCGCCGTCAGGTTGCAGCTTGACGGCGACTGCAAACGCTTCGCCGGCGGCGTCCATTGCGCGATATTCCGCGCCAGTGCCTCCTCCGGAGACCGGCAGCAAGGTGGCCTCGCCGGGCGCAAGATCCCCGGATCGAAGCTGCTGCCATGGACCTGCGCCGCGTCGCCAGGTAATGTCGACGTGGCCCAACCTTTGTCCGGTCGCCACGTAGTTTGTTGGGAAGAGATCGCCTGCGAACTTCAAGCTGGTAAGGCTGCCGCCGGATGTTTCGAGGAGAAACGGTGAGGCAGTGCTGTTGGGCGACGTTGCTTCGGCCACCATCCTCGTAAGAGGGGAGAGGGGCGACCCTGCAGCCACGACGGCGGCTCCCAGCAAGAACTCACGGCGATTCGCGCTCATCTCTTCACTCCTGTCAGTCGATGTATACAAAACTGTACACGTAAAATCTGGAAAAGCGCCAGGTGAAATGTAGACGGTTGCGGATTTTTAAGTAGGTTCCAGAACATGCGCAGTACCTTCTTCAGGCGACGCATCTGCCTTCTTATTGCGGTCCTTGCTCTGCGTGGCGCGCCGACCATGCTCAGACGACTTCGGCGAGCGCTGCTGCTCCCAACTTGCAGGCGACTCAGGTGAGCGACTGCATCCAGACTTTGGACTCGACGGGCGTCTCGCGGCGACGGCGAGGGGCAGCATTCGTATTCGCGGTGACGTTGTTGGTCGCGCCGGGAGCGTAGTTGATCGATCTGTCGGCTGCGATCTCGGGGTGATACTCGGGCACACGATTCATGCGCGCGTAGTTCGGGACGGCGAGCATGGGAGAACCATCCTGCCACTTCCCAATAATGACCATCACGCCGCCGAGCAGGTCGGGTCTCCATTCGGGGGTGAGTTGTTCGTTGCTCAAGGCGAGATCGAGATCATGCTGATCAGCTGTCTCGACGTTGTAGATCAGCGGGCCATACTGCAAGGCGAGAAGATTGGTATCGGCCTTGATGCGTGGGTCGGCCTTGATGCGCTGGACCTCCATCGGCAGTTCGAGTTCGACTGTGTCGCCCGGTTCCCAGCGGCGTGTGATGACGGCATAGCCTTTGACGATGTGAGGCGTTACTGGCTTCCCATTGACTGCGAGATGTTTGAGTCCGCTGACCTCGGGTGTGGTGGTGTAGAGCTTCGATGTTGTGCGATTCGGTACGCGGACGTGGAGGCTGAAGGTCCGCGCTTCTTCGGGATGGAGCGTGATGGCGACTGGGCCTTTCCAGGGGTACTCGGTCTTCTGTATGACTTGAACTCGCGTACCGGCGATCTTGCCGACGTCTGCGCGTCCACCGATAAAGAGATTGACGTGCAGCGCATCGGGGCCTTTGGTGTAGCTCCAGGTTGGCACCATGAGGAGGGTACGCGGAATGTTGCCTACGCAGCAGGGACAGTCATGCCAGGAAGTGCGCTGCGTGTTCACGAGAGGGTTGGTGTAGCAGAAGTTTTTGCCCGCCATATCGACGGATCCGAAGAGCGCGTTGTACATCGTCTGCTCGTAGAGGTCAGCGTACTTTGCGTCGTGATAGGCGAGGTTCATTTTGTACTGGAAGAATATGAGACCGCAGCTCGAGCAGGACTCGCAGTAGGAGTCGTTATGGAGAGAGTAGTTAGGGCCAAATCCTTCGGAGGTGTCGCCACTGCCGATGCCTCCGGTCACGTAAAACTTCTTGTTGACCATGTTGTCCCAGAGGGAGAGGACGGCACTCTGATAGTCCTGGTCGCCGGTCTCGGCAGCGATGTCCGCCATGCCGGAGTAGAAGTAAGTGGCACGCACGGCGTGGCCTACGGCCTCGTACTGGCGGATAGGAGGCAGGTGGCTCTGGTCATATTCCTGGCCGCCTCGGCGCGAGTCGAGGAGAAATTTGGCGAGCAAGATGTAGTCGTCTCCGCGGCCGTTGCCCTCGGTGTCGTTGACGAACCTGCCAAAGCGGACGAGTGCCTGCTCCATCTCCTGGTGGCCATCGAACCAAGCCTTTTTGCCGGGGCCGATATTGGCAACCCAGCAGTCAGCGAGCTTACGGGCGGCGTTGTAGAGTCGAAGATCTTGGCCATCGGTCAGGGTGTGGTGATTGATGGCGGACTCGATGAAATAGCCCGCGACGTAGCCTTCGTGATTCCCGCGATGATCGGGGGACCAGCGCTCCGGCCAGACCTTGCGATCGGCAAGGGTGTAGGCAGTTTGCAGATAGCCGTCGTGCTCCTGCGCTGCGAGGATGATGGGTATCCAACGCTCGAGTGTGGCTTTCATCGCTTGCTGCGCGGCGATGATATCGGGATCACCCTGGGGGTCGAGCATGAGAGCGATGCACATCGATTCGACGGTCTGGTGAACCCATGCGTTGGAGAAGACGTAGCCTTTGTGCGGGCCGTGCGGCTCACCACGCAGGGCCTTGCCTGCTTCGATGAAGTTGTCAAGGCCGCCTTGTCCTTGCGTGAGGTCTGTGCGCTCGCACTGCGCGACGCAATGGGGAATCCAGTCGACGATCAATGTCCGGGCGCGCTCATTCCACATCGGATTGTCGATGGAGTAGCGGTTGGTGTAGACGACGTTGAGCCGTTCCTTTGGAGGAGCTTGCTGCGCGTGAACGATCAGCGTTGAATGGGTGCTCTCCTTTTCGCCGAAGGCTGTGAGTTGAAGGACATACTCGCCGGGCTCCGAGAAGGTGGCGGTGGTTTCAGGGGAAGCTGCGTTGGCGAAGTTGACCTGCCCTGGGCCGGAGGTTACGGTCCATCGTGTGCGATGGGGCGAAGAGGGATTGAGCCACGCGGCCGAGCCAGAGAGATAGGTTTTGCCGGTGAGCACGACGGCGCGATCGACGCCTGCGGCTACGGTTGGAGGGAAGAGAGGGACGGCGCCGCTGCTGAATACCTTCCACTCGAGGATGCCGGTAGAGTGCTTGCCATCGGAGATCATTTCGACTCGTACCTTGTCGGTGGTGATCGCATCGAAGGTGGTGCTGTTGAAGGCGTTTGAAGCCATGCGTAGGCCGCGGGCATTGGAGACTGGGACGAACTCCGAGCCGTTCCAGTAGGTGAGGCTGTAGGAGGCCGGAAGGGCGATACCCTGACCGTCGGACCACCAATAAATCTCTACGCGATTTGTGGTGACGGGCCTAGTCCATTCATACTGCACCCACTGTGGCTGGATGGTTGGCCAGTTGCCGTAACTGCCGTGGCTTTGGTCGCTGGAGTCGGCGGGGTCGAAGCCGTCGTTCAATGCCGATAGTTTGGTGTCACCTGAAATGTAAGACGTGGTGGCAGTGGCAACGTTGGCGAGATTGACCGTCACGTCTCCGACGATGGCGGCGAGGGCTGTGGAGGGATCGACTGAAGATAGAAGTGCTGCACCGGTTGCTCCTGCCAGAAAGTGTCTGCGAGTGAATGCGACTTTCGCGGGTGCCGAGAATACGTTTGCTGGGACGGATGAGCTTGATTCGGCGGGGGCAGATTTAGCAGACTTCATCTTGGTTTCCTTTGAGTGGGGCGGTGTGCCGGGCTTCGGCGCCAGGCGGAGTTGGGGGAGGTGAACGGACTTGCAACTATCGGGACGCTTGAGGGGGAGGTTTTGTTGCAGCGCGATCCATTCGTCCCGGACTGTTTGTATACGTCAATGTACTCAAGGAAATTGGAGGCTGTCCAGTGAGCTTGGTGCATGCCCAGAGCCTACATGGATGCAGGAGATTTGGACGAGTGTGCGGCAAGGAGGTGGGAGAAGAGTTTTCAATTGACATTGCATACGGAATTGGATACAAATCATCTATCTGTGTGTTGATTGTAGTGTCGGCCTGGAAGAGGGCTCACGTATTTGAACACAGCCAAATTACCAGAGGAATTATCGATGAAGCCCAATCGGCGCGAGTTTGTGTTTGGAGCGGCAGCAGTGGTGGCGGCGAGTGCCGCGCGGTCTCCGGCGAAAGCGGCAGGCCCAACGCGGTTGCCGGCTTCGGCGAGGCCACTGCCCTTGACCGCGGTGCGCCTGAAGCCGTCGGACTATGCGACTGCGGTTGAAGTCAACCGGACGTTCCTGTTGAGTCTCAGCGCAGACCGGCTGCTCCATAACTTTATGCTGTACGCTGGCCTTCCTCCGAAGGCGCCGATCTACGGTGGCTGGGAGAGCGACACGATCGCAGGGCACACCCTGGGGCATTACCTGACGGCGCTGGTAAGGATGTATGAGCAGACCGGTGACACGGCGTGCAGGGAACGTGCGGACTACATTGTGGCGGAGTTGGAGCGCGCTCAGGCTGCGCGCGGCAATGGGTATGTAGGTGGATTGGGGCGGAAGAAGAAGGACGGCACGATCGTCGATGGAGAAGAGATTTTTCCGGAGGTGATGCGCGGAGAGATTCATTCGGGCGGGTTTGATCTCAATGGGTCGTGGTCGCCGCTTTACACGGTACATAAGCTGATGGCCGGGCTTCTCGATGTACATGCGGCGTGGGGCAATCCTGCTGCACTGAAAGTGGAAGTTGGACTGGCGGAATATTTTGCGCGTGTCTTTGGCGCACTGAGCGAAGCGCAGATGCAGCAGGTGTTGAACACCGAGTACGGCGGGCTGAATGAGAGCTTTGCGGAGTTGTCCTCGCAGACTGGGGACAAGCGCTGGCTCGAGCTCGCGCAACGTATCTATGACCACAAGGTGCTGGACCCGCTGGTAGCTGGCCAGGACAAGCTGGCTAATTTTCACGCGAATACGCAAATTCCAAAGATCATTGGTCTGGCTCGTATTCATGAGCTTAGCGAGAAGCCTGAACCGGCTGATGCGGCAAACTTCTTTTGGACTACAGTGACTGAGCATCACAGCTATGTGATTGGTGGCAACGCGGACCGCGAGTACTTTACGGCACCGGACACGACCGCGCAGCACATCACGGAGCAGACGTGTGAGCATTGCAATACCTACAACATGTTGAAGCTAACGCGGCACCTTTACGGATGGAAGCCCGACGCTGCGTACTTCGACTACTACGAACGCGCACACCTGAATCATGTGATGGCGGCGCAGAATCCGGCGACGGGTGGCTTTACGTACATGACCCCGCTGATGTCGGGGGCGCATCGCGGTTACTCCGAAGCGAAGGAGGATGGATTCTGGTGCTGCATTGGGACGGGGATGGAGAGTCATTCCAAGCATGGCGAATCGATCTTCTGGGAGGGAGATGGAACGTTGCTTGTGAATCTTTATATCCCTGCAGAAGCGACATGGGCGGCGCGAGGCGCAAAGGTTGTGCTGGATACGAAGTATCCGATGCAGAAGGAGGCTCACCTTACGCTGGCGAGTCTTCGCCGGCCTGGAAGATTTGCGATTGCGCTGCGTATTCCCGGGTGGGCGAAGGGCGATGTAACAGTCGCGGTGAATGGTAAGCCGATTACACCGGTGCTTAGCCGAGGCTACGCGATTGTGGAGCGTCGGTGGAGAGATGGGGATGTTGTCACCGTTGAACTGCCGCTGGAGTTGCGTATCGAGTCAGCTCCCGGGGATGCGAATACGATCGCGATTGTGCGGGGGCCGATGGTGATGGCGGGGGATCTCGGAGATGCGAAAGAGAAGTGGGACAGCCCCGATCCGGCGATGGTGGGGGAGGACCTTCTTGGCGGATTCAAACAGATGCCACATGTCGAGCGGGTGGCGTATAAAACCGAGGGCGTGGTGCGGCCAGCGAATCTTACCTTCGTTCCGTTTTACAGCCAGTATGAGCGGCGGAGCGCGGTTTATTTCAAGCGGTTCAGCGACGAGCAGTGGAAGGTGGAAGAGGCTTCATTTCTTGCGGAGCAGGCGCGGTTGCGTGATATCGCAGCGCGTTCGGTGGACGTGATGCATTTGGGAGAGATGCAACCGGAGCGCGATCACAATCTGACTTCGGAGATATCGTATCCGGTGGAGTATCGCGGACGACAGGGGAGGGATGCTCGATCGGGCGGCTACTTTGAGTTTTCGATGAAGACGAAGCCCGGGCATCTGGTCTTGATGGCGACGTATTGGGGCGATGAACGGGGGCAGGAGTTCGACATCCTGATCGACAATGTGATGCTCGCATCGCAACATTTGAAGAACGATAAGCCGGGCAAATTCTTCGATGTGGAGTATCCGCTGCCGGAGGCGTTGACGAAGGGCAAGGAGAGCATTCGGGTACGCTTTGTGCCTCACAATCGGTCTACTGCGGGACCTGTATTTGGAGTGACGCTGTTCACAGAAAAGCCTGCTGCTGTGGAAGCGAGTTCATAGAAGCGGTTTGTCGGATACGAGTCCTGGGGTTGCTGCGATTTTGCGCTCCGGGAGTCGCTGCAGGTTTCTTCAGGTGGGGTCACTGTTGTGCCTGCTGACTGAAACAGGGGCAGCCTGGTGGGAGCCAAGGATGAAGAGAACTACATACGAGGACCTCTGCATGCGAAAAGACATATCACGGCGGCAACTTCTCTCAACAGCTGGTCTAAGCGCGGCAGGCGTTTTTCTTTCACAACACGTGGCACTTGGCGAAGGGGCTATTTCCGATTCGGAGACGAGCCCGAGTGAAGACGTCAACGCGTCGCAGATACGCACCGGACCTGCAGGGATGAACGTGACGATCTTCGCGGTCAACTCGCGGACCTTGCGCATCACGGTCGCGGCAATCGACGAGACGGTGGATACCTACTATGACGATGGCAGCCTTGTGCCGCGGAGATATTCTGTGGCGCTTCATCAACAACGTGCGGACTTGCCTGTGGAGCCTGCGGACAAAAAATGGGGCGAGCACATGCTGCGTGTAGAGACGAATCCTTTGCGGGTTAGTATCTCGCACGCGCAGCGTGGGGTGATTCAGACGGTAGAGTTTCATCCTGACAAGAATCAGGTGCTGTTCGATTATGGAGGGGCAGCGGTCTATGGACTTGGACCAGGCACCCATCCACTGGACCGTCGAGGAACCAAGGATTTCATGCGGAATGGAGCGGGAGATGACTTGCGAATCTTCGGCGCGCGGAATCCAATCCCATGGCTGATGGGTAAAGGGTGGGGGCTTTATTTCCATTTGCCTACGGGCCAGTTTGATCTTTCTGGTGAAGCGGGAGTGTGGCATCCCAGCGATGTTGCCCGTGCACAGGACATCTTCCTGATGGTCGGCGAATCGTCTGCGGAGTTGTTGCGCGAGTATGCAGAGTTGACGGGGTATCCTCACCTGCCGGCTCGTTGGGCGTTTGGATTTCAACAGTCACACCGGACACTCGAGAGTCGTCAGCAGATTCTGGAGGAAGCCCGGACATTTCGGGACAAGCGGCTGCCCTGTGATGCTGTGATTTATCTGGGGACTGGGTTTTGCCCATCCGGCTGGAACACTGGACATGGTTCGTTTGTGTTCAACGAAAAGGTATTCCCGGACCCGGAGGAGATCGTACGAGAGTTTCATGCGTTGCATTTCAATGTGATTCTTCATGTGGTGAATCCTCCTGAGACACTGCATGGTTCTGTAAGCGATGCTGGCACGGCAGCGGCGATCAGCGGGGACGCGGCGAATTATTGGGCGCAACATGAACCATTTGTGCGGATGGGGATAGACGGTTGGTGGCCGGATGAAGGGGATGTTCTGCCGACTCCGTCGCGATTGGTTCGTAATCGGATGTATTGGGAGGGCGGTCGTAAGACGAGACCGGACCGACGGCCCTTTGCTTTGCACCGGAACTGTTACGCGGGGATTCAGCGTTGGGGATGGGTGTGGTCGGGGGACACGAACTCTACGTGGGCAACGCTGGGGACACAGATTATGGAGGGCATTAATGCGGGTCTCAATGGAGTCCCTTACTGGGGTACGGATATCGGGGGATTCGTCCCAACGCCGGAGTTCACGGCTGAGCTGTTTGTGCGGTGGTTTCAGTTTGGTGCATTTTGTCCGTCGTTCCGGTGCCATGGGCGCACGTGGCAACTGCGTCGTCCGTGGGGATGGGATACGGGAAGCTATGGGCCATCCGAGATGGGACCGAACGCGACACTGTTCTTGCCGCATGGCGATGACCTGCACAACGCAGCCGTCGAATCGATATGCCGTAAATTCCTTGAGACCCGCTATCGACTGCTGCCTTATATTTATTCGGCTGCGTACGAGACACACTGCACGGGTTTGCCGATCATTCGAAGTCTGGGGTTGAGATTTCCGGAGGATGAAAAGGCATGGGCTACGGTCGATGCTTATCTCTTTGGACCTGGTCTGCTGGTTGCGCCGATCTACGAACGCGGTGCAACAAGACGCACGTTAGATTTGCCCGTTGGTCTTTGGTGGGATTTTTGGACGAAGCAGCAGATCGAAGGTGGACGTAACGTGACGCTCACTGCTGCACTGGATTCGCTGCCGGTATTGGTAAAGGCGGGAGCCATTGTGCCGACTGGACCGGTGAAGCAATATGCGGAGGAACCGACGACGGATCCTGTGACGCTCACGGTGTATCCGGGAGACGATGGGGACTTCACGTTTTACGACGACGATGGGATAAGCTTCGCCTATGAGCGCGACGACTTCGAACAGATCGCGATGCATTGGAACAATGCATCGCGACGGCTTACGTTGCATCTTGGGAAGGGCCTTCGCAAAAAAACGCGAAGTTTCAAGGTGCAACTGGCGGGTGGGAAAGAAAGGATGATCGAAGTTGGGGCGCAGCCTGTCGATGTGACACTGGATTAGGGGAACTGCTTTGACGGAGGCTGTTACTTCAGGGATTGGAGGTAGTTGCGCCAGCCACCGAAGTGGGTGATTTCGGTGGCGTCTTTGATTCCGAAGGGTTCGGCCAGGAAGCCTTTGACCTGGGAGCCGTCTTCGAGGCGGAGGGTGCCGATGCAGAGGGGTGGGGGGACTCCTTCGACGAAGCTGCCGACGGTGTCTTCGGGGAGGGCCCAGAGTTCGAGCTCGATGCCGGGGCCTTCGTACCCGGGGATGTGGACGAGGCCGGGCTTGGGGGGGAGGGTGCCCTTGAGGGCGTAGAACTTGTAGTCGGGATGGGTGCGGCAGGTGCGGACGAGGCGGCCTCCTCGCTGGGTGAGCTGCCAGTTGAGAGGCTGGCCGGAGAGATGAGCTCCTACGACCGCCATGAGGAGGCAACCTGCGGGTGGAATGGCTGGGGCGAGGAGCTTGGTGTCGGAGAGCTTGCGGGTGCTGCCGCCGAGGGTGGTGGAGGTGGCGCGGTGGAGGCGGTCGGCGAGGGTGAGGAGACCGGCGTCGTGGAAGGCGGGCGCGATAAGGCTGACGCCGAAGGGAAGGCCGTCGGGACAGAGCCCGGCGGGGACCGCGATGGCGGCGAGGTCGAGGAGGTTGACGAAATTGGTGTAGGTGCCGAGGTTGCTGTTGAGCTCGATGGGATTGGCGGCGACTTCGGCGAGGGTGTAGGTGCGGGGGGCGGTGGGGAGGACCATGAGGTCGATGGTCTGCCAGATGGGAGTGGTTTGGGCGCGGAGCTCTTCGAGCTTGTAGGCAGAGTTGAAGGCGTCGACTGCGGAGTAGTTGGTGGCGCCGGAGATGATCTTTGCTACGGTGGGATCAATGTCGTCGTTGTGCTGCTGGATGAAGGGGGCGATGGCGGCGTAGCGCTCGGCGACCCAGGGACCTTTGTAGAGGAGTTGAGCGGCGGCCAGAAATGGAGCGAGGTCGAATTCGATGGGCTCGCCGCCGAGGGAGATGAGTTTGTCGACGGCAGACTGGAAGAGGGCGGGGTTGTGGGTGTCGCCGAAGAAGTTGAGGGTGGAGGGGGAGGGGACTCCGAACCGGAAGGTGGTGGCGGCAGACCACGGAGTGGCTTGTTCGCCGATGGCAGGGACGCGGGAGTAAGGGTCGTGATCGTCGAAGGCGCGGGCGGCAGTGAAGACCAGCGAGGCGTCGAGGGAGGTTTCGGCGAAGACGGAGACGCAGTCGAGGGTGCGGCAGGCATGGATGACGCCGTGGGTGCTGAGGAGACCGCGGGTCGGCTTGAGGCCGATGAGGTTGTTGAACATGGCGGGGACGCGACCGGAGCCTGCGGTGTCGGTGCCGAGCGCGAAGGTGACGAGGCCGCTGGCGACGGCTACTGCGGAGCCGGAGCTGGAGCCGCCGGAGATGGTCGCGGAGTTGAAGACGCTGGAGGGAGCACCGTAGGGGCTGCGCGTGCCGACGAGTCCGGTGGCGAACTGGTCCATGTTGGTCTTGCCGATGAGGATGGCTCCAGCGGCTTCGAGGCGGGTGACGACGGTGGCGGATTCCGTGGGCGTGAAGGCGTAGGCGGGGCAGCCGGCGGTGGTGGGGAGGCCGGCGACGTCCATGTTGTCCTTGACGGCGAAGGGGATGCCGAAGAGAGGGAGCTTGGCGCGGTCGGCGGGGGCAAGGGCGTCGAGCTGGGCTGCGCGTTGAAGGGCCTGGTCGGTGGGGACGAGGGAGATCCAGACGGGGTGAAGGCCTTCGGCTGCGATGCGGGCGTGGATGTCCGCGACGACGGAGGAGAGGGTGGATTTGCCGGAGGCGTAGGCCTGTTGAAGCGAGGTGATGTCCATGGTTTCCTAAGTGGGGCGGATGGAGACGAGGAGTTGGCCGGCGTTGACGATGGTGCCTAGTTCGCAGTGGATTTGTTCGACGATGCCGCCGGTGTGGGAGAGGATGGCGATCTCGGTCTTCATGGCGTCGAGGACGATGAGTTTCTCGTCGGCGGTGACGGTCTGGCCGACCTTGAGGTGGATCTGGAAGATGCTGGCGGTGAGCGGGGACGAGACTCCTTCGCAGCCTTCGGCGACGATGGCGGCGGCGGTCTCTTCGGGGGCCTCCGGCGGCTCGGCTACGGTGAGGAGGCCGGCCTCGCGCCAGCGTTCGCGCTCGGCGTCGAAGGAGGCTTTCTGATGGGCTTTGAAGGCGGCGGCTTCGGGGGCGATGGAGTCGAGGAAGCGCTGGTATTCGGCGAGCGAGAAGGTGGTGTCTTCGACGCGGAGAGGGTAGCCGCCGTGGGGAAAGAGCTCGCGGGCTTCGAGGAGCTCTTCGGCGGAGACCGGGTAGAAGCGGATCTGGTCGAAGAAGCGGAGGGACCAGGGGATGCCGGGAGCGAAGGCTTCGGTGGACTTCCAGGCGTTCCAGACCTGGATGGTGCGGCCGACGAGCTGGTAGCCTCCGGGGCCTTCCATGCCGTAGACGCACATGTAGGCTCCTCCGATGCCGACTGCGTTTTCGGGGGTCCAGGTGCGGGCGGGGTTGTATTTGGTGGTGACGAGGCGATGGCGTGGATCGACGGGTGTGGCGACGGGTGCGCCGAGGTAGACGTCGCCGAGGCCGAGGACGAGGTAGCTGGCTTCGAAGACGATGCGGTGCACGTCGTCGATGGAGTTGAGGCCGTTGATGCGGCGGATGAACTCGATGTTGGAGGGGCACCAGGGGGCGTCGGGGCGGACGGCCTGCATGTATTTCTGCTGCGCGAGCTTGGCTTGCGGGTCGTCCCAGGAGAGAGGGAGGTGCACGATGCGGGAGGGGACGGTGATGTCGGTGAGCGGCGGCATGGTGCGATCGAGCTCGGAGAGGGTGTCGATGAGCAGATGGCGCGGGAGGATGCGGCTGTCGTAGTGGATGTGGAGGGAGCGGACGCCGGGGGTGATGTCGATGATGCCGTGGACGTCGGAGGAGCGGAGGCGCTGCTCGAGGATGTGGACGCGGAAGCGGAGGTTGAGGTCGAGTTCGAGCTTGCCGTATTCGACGAGGAGATACTTGTCTCCGTCGGCGCGGAAGGTCATCGAGGGGTCGCGGTCGGCGATGCGCAGGAGGACGGCGGGCTCGGGCGTGGAGGTTGCAGGGAGCGCGGGTGGGACGGTGGTGAAGTCGCGGAGGAAGGCGTCTTGCTGACGCTCCATGGCTTCGGCTTCGGCGAGAGTGATTCGCTTGAAGTGGACGAGGTCGCCGGCCTTGAGCTGGCCTAGCTTCCAGAGTTCGGCCTGAACAATAGTGGCAGGGCAGACGAAGCCGCCGAGCGAGGGACCGTCGGGGCCAAGGAGGATGGGCATGTCGCCGGTGAAGTCGATGGTGCCGATGGCATAGGCGTTGTCGTGGATGTTGGAGGGGTGGAGGCCGGCTTCGCCGCCGTCGGGACGCGCCCATTTTGGCTTGGGGCCGACGAGGCGGACTCCGGTGCGGTCGCTCTGGTAGTGGACCTTCCACGGGGTGGAGAAGAGCATGTCGATGTCTTCTTCGGTGAAGAAGTCGGGTGCGGTGTGGGGGCCGAAGAGGACGCCGAGGGTCCAGTTGTGGGTGAGCTCGGGAGTGTGGTCGGCGGGCAGGGTTGCGGGTGCATCGAGGGCGAGGTCATGCTGGCCGAAGTTGAGGATGTCCCCGGCGCGTAAGGCACGACCGGCATGGCCTCCGAAGCCTCCGAGGACGAAGGTGCTGCGGCTGCCGAGGAAGGGTTGCGTGTCGAAGGAGCCTCGCACGGCGAGGTAGGCGCGGATGCCTTCTTTGGAGGCGGCGCCGAGGGAGAGGACGTTGTTGGCTTTGACTTCGATGGCTTGCCAGGGTGGGATGGGCTTGCCGTCGAGCTTGGCGTTCATGTCCGCGCCGGTGAGGGCGATGAGGGCGTCGCCGTGGAATTTGAGGCGGCCTCCCATGGTGGCGAACTCGATGGCAGAGGCGTTCTCTGCGTTGCCGACGAGGCGGTTGGCGATGCGGAAGGAGAGGTGGTCCATGGGGCCGGAGGGCGGGATTCCGACGTTCCAGTAGCCGATGCGGCCGGGGTAGTCCTGGAGGGTGGTCTGGGTTCCTCCTTCGAGGAACTCGATGGCGTGGCGCGCGAAGGGGAAGGTGCCGAGGAAGGAGGTGGTGATTTTGCCGGAGACGAACTCGGGCGTGGTGATGATTTCGCGGAGGTAGCGGAGGTTGGTTTCGGTGCCGTCGATGGCTGTGGCGTTTAGCGCGGTGGAGAGTTTGGCGAGGGCTTCGGTGCGGTCTTTGCCGTGGACGATGATCTTGGCGATCATGGGGTCGTAGAAGGAAGTGATGGTGGTGCCGGATTCGATCCAGGTTTCGACGCG
>JAJYCQ010000054.1 GCA_021778315.1 Acidobacteriota bacterium
CGGCCACATCGACGACGCGATCGACATCCTCCGCGACTTCCATCGCCGTCTCTGCAACACCCGCGTCCTCGACCCCGCCTGCGGCTCCGGCAACTTCCTTTACGTTGCGCTCGAACACCTCAAGCGACTCGAAGGCGAAGTCCTGGAATCGCTCGCCTCGCTCGGCGACACCCAGACCACGTTGGAACACACTGGCTTGACGGTCGATCCCCACCAGCTGCTGGGCATTGATATCAACCCTCGCGCTACCGCCGTCGCCGACCTGGTTCTTTGGATCGGCTATCTTCAGTGGCACTTCCGCACTCGCGGCGACGTGACTCCGCCTCTTCCCGTCATCAGTAACTTTCATAACATCCAATGCCGCGACGCTCTGATGACCTGGGAGCGAAAGGTTCCCGCCGTCCATGAAGATGACGAGCCCATCACCGAGTGGGACGGTCGCACCTTCAAAGAGAACCTACTGACGGGCCGAAAAGTTCCTGACGAGACGGCGCGCCGCCCGCTCTTCCACTTCCTCGGCGCCAAGCAGGCGCTTTGGCCGTCGGCGGACTTCATCATTGGCAACCCGCCCTTTATCGGCGGCAAAGACATACGATCCGAGCAGGAGGGCGGATATGTCGACACCCTGCGCAAGGTTTACACCGAGGTTCCGGACTCCGCAGATTTTGTCATGTACTGGTGGGAGCGGGCCGCAGAGCTGACTCGCGAAGGTAAGTGTCGGCGCTTCGGCTTCATCACGACCAACTCGCTTCCCCAGGTCTTCAACCGCAAGGTTGTCGCGCAGAACCTGAACGCGACCAAGAATCCGCTCTCACTTCTGTTCGCCATCCCCGACCATCCATGGATGAAGGCCCTTGAAACCAACGTCCCGCGCTTCGGCAACCAACCCATTGCCCGCGCTGCAGCCGTACGTATCGCCATGACCGTTGCGGCTCGTGGAGAACACAAAGGCCACCTCTACCGCGTGGTTCATGAAGGCGACACTCATACCGAAGGCACGGAGGTCGAACTGTCTGAGCAGACGGGTAAAATCTTTGCTGACCTAACCATTGGCGTCGACGTATCAAGCGCATCAGCGCTGCGGGCGAATGAGAATCTTTCGTGCCCGGGTGTAAAACTTCACGGATCTGGCTTCATCGTTACTCCGGAGGAGGCGATGGCGCTTGGATTGGGGCGGCTCGCGGGCCTCGAACAGCACATCCGCCCCTACCTGAATGGTCGCGACCTCACTGGCACCTCGCGCAACGTGATGGTCATTGATCTTTTCGGCCTTTCGGAGGTCGAAGTCCGGACGCGACTCCCGGAGGTTTATCAATGGGTCCGTGACCGTGTGAAACCGGAGCGCGACGAGAATCATCGAGCCGCTTACAGGGAGAACTGGTGGACCTTCGGCGAGCCGCGCGCGAATTTCCGTCCGGCGTTGCGCGGATTGCCGCGATATATCTCGACAGTAGAAACAGCGAAGCATCGAATCTTCGTTTTTTTGGATCAGTCGACACTACCGGACAACATGCTTGTGAACATAGCAAGCGCGGACTCCTTTCATCTCGGTGTGCTCTCGAGCCGTACCCATGTCGCGTGGGCACTGGCCGCAGGCGGAACGCTCGAAGATCGCCCTCGTTATAACAAATCCCGCTGCTTCGACCCGTTCCCCTTTCCCGACGCAACCGAGGCGCAGAAGCAAACCACCCGCAAGCTTGCGGAAGACCTCGACGCTCACCGCAAGCGCGTGCAGCGCGAGCACCCAACGATCACGCTGACCGCGATGTACAACGTCCTCGAAAAACTTCGCTCCAATGAAGAGTTCACCGGGCAGGACCACCATATTTACGACGTTGCTCTGATCGGCATTCTTCGCGAGCTTCACGACGGTATCGACTGCGCCGTTCTCGATGCCTACGGCTGGCCGCACAATCTCACCACGGACGAGATCCTCGCCCGCATTGTTGCCCTCAATGCCGAGCGCCGCGCCGAAGAAGCCGCCGGGCACATTCGCTGGCTGCGCCCCGAATTCCAGGCTCCAGCCGTCGCCCTGCCGGTCGCCCGCGCTCTCGAAGGCTTTGTCGAAGAAGCCCCCGCCGCCACACCGCGACGCAGGCAGCCGTGGCCCGCGGCCATCCCCGATCAATTCCGCGCCGTTAAGGAATCTCTGCGCATCCGCCCCGCAACTGCGCAGCAGATTGCCTCGGACTTCCGTCCGGCGAGCCGCAGACGCATTGCGGAAATTCTCGCGACCCTTACTGCCCTCGGCCAGACCCGGTTGGAAGGCGAGAAGTACTCCCTGTGATATCTCCGGCGTAAACCTTCGATTGCCAATTCACTCTCTATCTTCTAGTTGCAACTAGCGGGGGAAGTATTGGGGATGGTGGCCGGGGAGCCAGGGGTCGTAGTGGGCGGCGAAGGTGGCGCGGTGGGAGATGGAGGGGTGGGAGTAGAGCCAGAATTCCACGAAGGGATTGGGGTTGGGGGCTTCAAGATAATTTTCGCCGAGGGCGACGAAGGCTTTTTGGGCGGTGACCTGGGGATCGGGGACGAGCGAGTGGATGGCTTCCTGACCGAAGATGTCGGCCTGGTGCTCTTCCCATCGGCTGAAAGCGTTGGCGATGGGGGAGAAGAGGAAGTTGATGCCGGTGAAGACGAGCAGGAGGACGGCGAGGGCGGCCCAGTCGTCGGGTGCGGGGATGTGCCAGCGCGGGCCGAAGCGGCGGATGAGCGAGGCGACGGCGAGATACGCAATCCAGAGCAGGACGAGGAGGACGGCCAGGGTGAAGGCGATGCCGAGATAGATATGGTGGAGGACGTAGTGGCCCATCTCGTGACCGACGACAAAGAGGATTTCGTCGGGCGGGAGGTGGTGGATGGTGTTATCCCAAACGACGATGCGGGTGGTGGCGCCGATGCCGGTGACGTAGGCGTTGAGGCCGGTGACTTTTTCGCTGGCTCGCATGAGGAACATGCGCGAGGGGGGAATGTCGAGGCCGGCGTGGTGGGCGAGCTGTTCGAGTTGCAGGGTGAGGGCGGGATCGGATGTTTGGAGCGGGGAGAAGTGGTTGAAGATGGGATCAATCCAAATGGGCGAGACGAAGACGGCGAAGACGATGACGGGGAGGGTGCAGAGCCAGAACCAGAGCCACCAGCGGCGGGGCGATGTGCGGAGGATGCGAAATAGCAGCATCAGCAGCGGGGTGTAGACAAGGAGGGAGAGGCCGAGGCCCTTGAGCTGATCGAGGGTC
>JAJYCQ010000040.1 GCA_021778315.1 Acidobacteriota bacterium
AGTACTCGACGGTGCGCGCGAGCGCGAAGGAGTTCGGCGGGATGATGCAGACCGGGCCCTTGCGGTCGACGAAGGATTTCTCGTCGAACACCTTGGGATCGACGATCGTGGAATTGATGTTGGTGAAGATCTTGAATTCCTCCGAGCAGCGGATCTGAAGTTGGGGCGACGCAGAGCGAGGGGCCGAGTCAAACGGAGTTGCAAAAGGGGATTGAGCTTACGCGGCGAGGCCAGTTCGCGGAGGCTATTCCGTCTTTGGTGAAGGCGCGAGAGGAGGCTCCGGGTAGCTATGCAGCTGCGTTCAATCTGGGGTTGTGCTATCTGGGGGTTGGTGATTTCAAGCGGGCCATCGGCGTGCTGACGGACTTGCGCGGTAGTGGGCATGACTCGGCTGCGGTGAACAATCTTCTGGCTCAGTCGTATATCGGGGATGGGCAACTTCGGCCGGCTTTGGAAGCGGTGAGAGCGGCTTCAACGCAGACGCCGAAGGATGAGCGGCTTTACGCTTTTGTCGCGGACGCGTGCACGGATCACTACGACTATGGGCTTGGGCTACAGGTTGTGGATTTGGGGCTGCGAGAGTTGCCGGACTCTGCGCGGCTTCATTATGAACGAGGGCTTTTTCTTGCGCGGCTCGACCGATTGGAGGAAGCTAAACCGGAGTTTTCGCTGGTCAGCAAACTTTCACCGGGGAGCGATCTTGCTTATCTTGCGATGATTCAGGAGAACCTGTATGAAGACAAGGTTCCGGAGGCATTGTCGCTTGCTAGGGAGGGGATTAAGGCGGGCCATCGTGACTACCAGATGCTGTCGCTGCTGGGGACGGTGCTGCTGCATGCGGGTGCGGCGCCAGGGCAGTCGGAGTTCATTGAGGCTCGCAAGGCGCTGGAGGCTTCGGTTGCGGCAGAACCGGCGTACTCTACGTCGCAGATCGCTTTGGGGAAGGTGTACATGATGGAAGGGCGGCAACGTGAGGCTGTCGCGCATCTGGAGATTGGACGGCAGTTGGAGCCTCGGAACCCTTCTGTCTACGCGAGCCTGGCGGCGCTGTACCGGCAGTTGGGAGAGCGAGCGAAAGCGCAGGAGAGCCTTGCGATGCTCTCGGAATTATTGAAGGAAAAGACGGCGACGGCGGGGTCACCGAATCGTTAGAGCACGCGGAACGTTTGGACGGACGCTGCGTGGGCTGGAGAGGAGCGCCGAGGTGAGAGGCGTTCGGCAGGAACGCGGATCGAGTGAGCGAGGACTACCAGCTTCCTCGTTCACCGAAGATGTCGATGACCCGGCCGAGGCGCTGAGCGCCTTCCTGCCAGTTGCCCTGTAGACCTCGTTCAACGACGGTGGGATTCCCGGAGATGATTCCGGCGATGATGTCCTCGTGTTCCTTCACGGAGGTGTGCAGGTTGGAGATGATGGAGCTGGCGTAGAGGCGCCAGTAGCGTTCGGCCTGGGGCTCGATGGCGTTGTGGAGGGTCAAGAGGCGAGAGCCGGCACCGGCGGCGATGATGAGGCGATGGAAGCTGCGGTCGAGGTCGAAGATTTCGCCGGCGTGGCCGCCTCGTCCATCGGCGATACGGAGCAGGCTGTCATTGATGGCGGTGAGCTCTTTTGCAAGAGCGATTCGCTTGGGCTCGGGCATCTGGGCGGCACCGCGACCGGCGATTCCTTCGATGCGGCCGATGATGAGATAGAGTTCGCTGGCGTCTTCCTTGGTGAGAGGGGCGACGACCATACGGGATTTGCTGACCTGGCGCTGCTCGAGGACGTAGCCTTCGCGCTGCAGCCAGTGGATGGCACCTCGGACGGGAGTGCGGCTCATGTTGAGGCGTTCGGCCAGATCGGCCTCGACGATCCAGGTTCCGGGCGACATTTTGCCGTGCACGATGAGTTCGCGGATCTCCTGAAAGGCGGTGAGCAGACTGGTTCCGTGCTCGGCCTTATCTCGCTTGTTACCCGATGCAGAGGAACGTGCGCGGCGTTTCAGTTGGCGCTCCTGGGTTGGGCTGGCTTCCGTCTTCTTTTTCAATGCTTTCCTCCCCAATCACTTTAGCGCATTCGTCCTTGAACGAGGCATGATTTTTGATGTAGATGTATCCACAATAGTTTACAATTATGTATATGGTACATCCTCCTTCGCCTACCAAATGCCTCCACGTCATTGATTCTCATACTGCTGGAGAGCCTACTCGGGTGGTGATCGCGGGAGGGCCGGAACTTGGTGGGGGAGATCTTTCGAGCCGGTTGCAGCGACTACGTGAGAGCGAAGACTGGTTGCGGACGAGCGTGATTTTTGAGCCGCGAGGGTCGGAGGTGATTGTGGGGGCGCTGCTCTGCGAGCCGGTGGATCCGGCCCATGCAGCGGGGGTGATCTTCTTCAATGACGTTGGCTATCTGGGGATGTGTGGGCACGGAACGATTGGGTTAGTGACGACGCTGGCGCACCTGGGCCGAATCGCACCGGGCAAGCACACGATTGAAACGCCGGTGGGGGATGTGCAGGCTGAGTTGCATGGGGATGGCAGTGTGTCGGTGCAGAATATTCCGAGCTACCGGTACCGCGAGGCGGTTGCGGTGGAGGTTCCGGGCTATGGTCGTTTTGTGGGTGACATCGCATGGAGCGGTAATTGGTTTTTTTTGATTGGAGAGCACGCGTACGATTTAGAGGTGAAGCATCGCGTGGAGTTGGTGGCGGTGACGACGGCAATACGGACGGCGCTGATCGAGCAGGGCATCACGGGAGCGGAGGGTGCGTTGATCGACCATGTGGAGCTGTTCTCTGCGCCTGTTGATCCTGCGAACTCGAGCCGCAATTTTGTGCTGTGTCCGGGGGCGTCCTACGACCGCTCTCCGTGTGGAACGGGGACGAGCGCGAAGATGGCATGTTTGTATGCGGATGGAACGCTCAAGCCGGGCGAGTCGTGGCGGCAAGAGGGCATTCTTGGAACGGTATTTGTGGGGTCAGTGGAGCTTGAAGCGGTGAGTGCGGGCGTGCCGGCGCAGGAGGTTGATTCCGTGCTTCCGACGATCACCGGGCGCGCGTGGATTACCGCTGAGTCAAAGCTGCTGTTCGATCCTACGGATCCATTTCAGGAGGGGATCGCACTCTGATGCGAGCAGATCGTGGTTCCTATGACGTGCTGATCCTCGGCGCCGGCATTGTGGGATGCGCGTGCGCGCGGGAGTGCTCGCAGGCTGGGATGAGGGTTGCGATCGTAGAGCCGGGCGTGGTGGGAGGTGGAGCAACCGCGGCAGGTATGGGGCACCTGGTGGTGATGGATGACTCGCCCGCGCAGTTGGCGCTCACGCGATTCTCTCGTTCGCTGTGGATGGAGCTGCTGCCGCAGCTTCCTTCGGCGGTGGAGTATGAGACGCGGGGAACGGTATGGGTTGCGGCGGACGATGAAGAGATGGCCGAGGTGTATGCCAAGAAGAAGACGTATGCGGCGTCCGGAGTGGAGGCGGTGGTGCTCGACGCACGGGACCTGGCGGTGGCGGAGCCGAACCTGCGAGAGGGTCTCGCCGGGGGGCTGTTGGTTCCGGATGATGCTGTGATCTATCCTCCGACGGCTGCTGCGTTTTTTCTGCAGGAGGCGATACGGGCGGGCGCGGTGTTGCTGCAGGGGCATGCGGCTGTGAGTCTTGGCGAGGGTTCGGTTTCGCTGAGCAATGGCGATACGTATGGCGCTGGATATATTGTGGTGGCGACTGGTGCGGATGCTCGACTGTTGCCGGCGCTGAAGATACAACGTCGCAAGGGACATCTTCTGATCACGGATCGTTACCCGAACTTTGTGCATCATCAGCTGGTGGAGCTGGGGTACTTGAAGAGTGCGCACAAGTCTCTGGCGGACTCGGTGGCATTTAATATTCAGCCGCGGCAAACGGGGCAGCTGCTGATCGGGTCGTCGCGCCAGTATGGCAATGAAGACGCAGCGATCGAGGACAATGTGCTGCGACGGATGTTGGACCGCGCTTGCGAGTACATGCCTGCGCTGGCAGCAGTTTCCGGGATTCGTGCGTGGACGGGATTTCGGGCTGCGACGCCGGACAAACTGCCTCTGATTGGTCCGACCGACGATGCGAGGATCTTGCTGGCGTTAGGGTTTGAGGGGTTGGGCATCACCAACGCTCCGGGGGCGGCGCGGCTGATTGTGGATCATCTGCTTCGTCGCGTGTCTGCGATTGATGCGTCTTTCTATCTGCCGTCTCGCGTGACCTCTTCGGAGTTGGCGAATGCTTGAGTCCGCAGTGGTGACGATATGGATCAATGGCAGCGCGGTCACTGTGCCGCGGGGATCGGTTGTAAGCGCTGCCATGCTGGGCGCTGGGGTTCCTTGCAGGACTTCGGTTTCGGGAGAGCCACGGACAGCGGTGTGCGGGATGGGCATCTGCTTTGAGTGCCGGGCGGTGGTGGATGGGGTGTCGCAGCAGCGGACGTGCCAGTTGATCTGTCGTGAGGGAATGCGCGTGGAGACCCAGCGATGAGGACGAAGGCGCGACATGCGGAGGTGCTCGTTGTAGGTGCGGGGCCTGCGGGGATGGCGGCTGCGATTGCGGCGGCTACTTGTAATAAGAGTGTGCTGGTGTTGGATGACAATGCTGCGGCTGGTGGCCAGATCTGGCGCAAGGGGCTGGAGGGGACGCCGAAGCGAGCGAAGCCAGATGCGCGGAGATCGCGGCAGACAGTGATGCGCGAGGCATTCGAGGCGTCGGGCGCGGAGTTGTTGGCGGGACGTCGCGTTGTTGATGCGCCGAGGCCGGGGATGCTGCTTACGGTTGTCGATACGGTTGAGGGTCCGGTGCAGGAAAGCTTTTCGTGGGAGCGCCTGATTCTGGCGACGGGAGCGCGGGAACGGCTGCTTCCGTTCCCTGGTTGGACGCTGCCTGGAGTGTTCGGAGCGGGAGGTCTGCAGGCGCTGGTGAAGGGTGGCTACGATGTTCGGGGGAAGCGAGTGGTGGTCGCCGGAACGGGGCCTCTGCTGGTGGCGGTTGCTGCACATCTTCAGCAGCGCGGAGCGACGGTTGTGTGTGTTGCGGAACAGGCTCCGTTGGGACAACTGATGCCGTTTGTGGCGGGGTTGTGGTCACATCCGGCCAAGCTGTATGAGGGGATTCGCTATGGTGCTGCGTTGGCGGGGGCTCCTTACCGGGTGGGGTGGTGGCCGGTTGCGGTGGAGAAAGATGCCACTGGAATGAGGGTGCGGTTGACCGATGGGAAGCGGACGTTGGTGGAGTCGTGCGACCTGGTTGCGTGCGGGTTTCATCTGGTCCCGAATTCAGAGCTTGCTGAGTTGCTGGGCTGCCGGTTCAATGGTGACGCGGTGGATGTTGATGATCAGCAGCGGACGTCGGTTGCACATGTATTTTGTGCGGGTGAGCCGACTGGAATTGCGGGTCTCGACGCGGCGTTGGTGCAGGGTGAGATTGCGGGTCTCGCAGCGGCGGGGCAAGCTCAGGCGTTGGCTGGGTTGGATAGACGGCGAGCGAAAGAGCGTGCGTTCGGAGAGCGGTTGAACGCAGCGTTCCGCTTGCGGCCTGAGGTTTGTTCGCTTGCGGCTGCGGACACGCTGGTGTGCCGATGTGAGGACGTTTCTTATGCGAGGTTGCAGGAGCACTCTGGCTGGACCCAGGCCAAGCTGCAGACGAGGTGCGGGATGGGGCCTTGCCAGGGACGCATCTGCGGGCCGGCGGTGCGGAGCCTTTTCGGTTGGCGAGCAGGCTCGGTACGGCCGCCAATCTTTCCTATTCCGATCAGCGCCTTCGGAAGCAATGACAACGAATCTTTAGAAGAAGTAGCTACTTTTCAGGAGACAGAATGAACTGGTTTGGAGTAATGCCTGCAATGACGACCGCCTTCGACGCGAACCTCGACGTCGATCACAAATTTCTTGCGCAACATGCGAGCTGGCTGCTGGAGAACGGGTGCACGGGGCTGGTGATGCTGGGCTCGCTGGGCGAAGGCGCGACGCTGGAGCATGCGGAGAAGCTCGCGATTTTGAAGACCGCTGTTGAGGTGTCGGCTAAGAAGAAGACGCCGGTTGTTGCTTCGATCTCGGCGCTGTCTACGGCGAATGCGGTGAAGCTTGCGCATGAAGCTGAGGGGGTTGGGTGCGACGGGTTGATGGTGCTGCCGCCGTATGTTTATACGTCGGACTGGCGCGAGATGAAGGCGCATGTTGCGACGGTGATAGCTGCGACCAAGCTGCCCTGCATGCTGTATAACAACCCGGTTGCTTATAAGACGGACTTTCTTCCGGAGCAGATTAAGGAGCTGGCGGCGGAGCACGAGAACCTGGTGGCGGTGAAAGAGTCGAGCGCGGATGTTCGCCGGATCGCGGCGATTCGGGAGGTGATGGATGATCGCCTGAAGATTTTTGTTGGCGTGGACGATGTGCTGGTGGAGGGTGTGAATGCTGGTGCGCGGGGATGGGTGGCCGGGCTGGTGAATGCGTTTCCGGCGGAGTCGGTTGAGCTGTTTAACCTGGCGCTTGCTGGACGGCATGAAGAGGCGTTCGCGCTGTATCGCTGGTTCCTGCCACTGCTTCGGATGGACACAGTGCCCAAGTTTGTGCAGCTGATCAAGTGGGTGCAGGGGGAGACGGGGACGGGCTCGGCAAGGGTTCGCTCGCCGCGTATGGAGATACAGGGTGCGGAGTTGGTGGAGGCGCAGCGGGTGTTGAAGACTGCGTTGGCGAATCTTCCGGCAGTAAGGTCTACGCCGTTTCCCAAGTTGTAGGAGACTTGATTCATGAGCAAGGAAATTGCAGGACCAGTTGAGATGTCCGGGAGCTCGCTGATTGCGGGCACCGTTGCTGCGGAACGTGGCGCAGCGTTTCACGCCTATTCTCCGCAGGATGGGCGAGCGTTGGAGCCAACGTTCTACTCCGCGACGATCGAGGATGTGGATCGTGCCGTGGTTGCGGCTACGGATGCGTTTGCGGTCTGGGGTTCGACCTCGGGCAAGGAACGCGGCGGGCTGCTGCGCGCGATCGCGGATGGAATCGATGGGGCAGCGGCCTCGCTGGTGGAGCAGGCACATCTGGAGACGGCGTTGCCGCGGCCTCGGCTGACGGGCGAAGTTGCACGGACGAGCGGGCAGTTGCGGCTGTTTGCGCAGGTCGTTGAAGAGGGCTCGTGGGTGATGGCGCGCGTTGATACCGCAGACACGGCGCGGACGCCGCCTAAGCCGGATGTTCGGTCGATGTTGCGGCCGCTGGGTCCTGTGGCGGTGTTCGGTGCAAGCAATTTTCCCCTGGCGTTTTCTGTTGCGGGCGGGGACACGGCGTCGGCGCTGGCGGCGGGCAATCCGGTCATCGTGAAAGCTCATCCAGCCCATCCTGGAACGAGCGAGATCGTTGGGCGGATCGTGGTGGCGGCAGTGGAGGCGAGTGGTCTTCCTGCTGGAATATTCTCGCTGCTGTTCGACGGTGGTTATAGCGTTGGAGCGGCGCTGGTGCAGCATCCGGGAATTCGTGCGGTTGGATTTACGGGCTCGTTCCGCGGGGGACGCGCGTTGATGGATCTTGCGGCGGCACGGCCTGATCCTATACCGGTGTATGCGGAGATGGGCAGCACGAATCCTGTGTTCATTCTTCCCGGAGCGTTGCAGGAACGGGGGGAGCAACTCGCGGAGGGACTGTATGGTTCCTTCACGTTGGGTGGAGGGCAGTTCTGCACCAAGCCGGGCATGGTGTTTGCGGATGCAGCGCGGTCGTCGGCGTTTACGGAGCGACTGCGTGGAGCAACGCGGAGCGGACCCGCGTTCAATTTGCTGACGGACGGAATTGCTTCTACGTATAAGCGGGCTGTCGCACATCGCGAGGCGTTGCAGACGGCGGCGGGGCAGGCGGGGAGTAGTGGCTTCTCTGCGCAGCCGATTTTGCTGGAGACAACGGGCGAGGGATTCTTTGCGGATCCGTTGCTGTCGGAGGAGGTGTTTGGTCCTACGACGCTGTTGGTTCATTGCAGCGGGGTGGACGAGATGCTGCGGGCTGCTCATGCGTTGCACGGGCATCTGACGGCGACGATTCTGGGGACGGAGAAGGATCTTGAAGAACATGCCGAGTTGCTGCGGGTGCTGGAGACGAAGGTCGGCCGCGTGATCTTCAACAGCTTTCCGACGGGAGTGGAGGTGTGCCATGCGATGGTGCATGGTGGGCCGTATCCGGCGACGTCGGATGGACGTTCCACGTCGGTGGGGAGTCAGGCGATCTTCCGGTTTGCGCGGCCGGTGGCGTACCAGGGATTGCCGCAGTCGATGCTGCCTTCGGCGTTGCAGGATGCGAATCCCGACGGTGTGCTGAGGCTTTGGAACGGTGCTTGGAGTAGCGAGGGTAAGGCTTAGCGCTGGGTGCGGTCCTGTATGTGGGGGAGAGGACCGCTTGCGGAGATCGGAGATTATTGGGTCGTGCTGCCAGCTGGCGGGGTGGTCGTCGGGGTGCGGGCTTCGATGGGGGCGAGTACGTCGAAGATGCCGAGGGCTGCTGCCGTCAACGGAGCTGCGAGGGCCAGGCCAAGCGGGCCGGCGATCACGGCGAGAAAGAGTTGCGCGCTCATGGTGAGGGCGGGGGGTAGTCGCACGATCCCTCGTTCGAGCAAGGGCGTGATGAGGTTGCCCTCCAGGAAGTGCACGGTGAGGAAGAGCAGGATGGTCAGGAGGCCTTTGACTGGACTGATGGCAACGGCGAGCAGGACCGCAGGCACGACTGAGAGGATGGGGCCGACGTTGGGAATGAAGGTGAGGAGAGCGGCGATGACGCCGAGGGTTCCGGCGAGGGGAACGCCGAGCGCCCAGAGGCCGCAGGCTACGATGACTCCGACAGCGGTCATGGAGAGGA
Source organism: Acidobacteriota bacterium (assembly GCA_021778315.1). The sequence continues at coordinate 8,838 of JAJYCQ010000040.1, forward strand.
TCTGCGAGAGGATCCACGAGCGCAGGTTGTGCACGGCGGCGGCGGCGCAGGCGTTCAGCCTGTCCCTGTAGGCGGAGGGCGTAGCGCGTTGGGCGTAGGCGAAGTAGACCTCGGGCTCGGCTGCGAGATAGAGGCCGAGAATGGCGACGAGAACGAGTCCGGAGAGCACGGTTGCGGTGCTGAGAACGATTCCTCCGATGCGGGTGAGGGCGGAATCGATGTGGCTTGAGAGCTGGGAGTAGCCGGACCACTGGCTGACCAGCCATCTGCCCCACGCGTAGGCCTGGATCCTTGCTATCAGCTGATGGACGGCCTGGGGAAGGTCGTGCTGCAGGTCGGCGAATTGGCTGATGATGCTGGGGCCTGTGAGCCAGACGGTCAGGCTGAGGAGAGAGACGGCGAGGAACAGAATGAGAGAGAAGGCCGCTCTGCGATTGAGCTTGAAGGTTACATGGAGCCAGTCGACGATGGCGGTCATGAGGACCGCGATTACGATGGCGGCGAAGAGGAGCATCACGATCACCCTGCCGAGCCAGGCGAGCGTGAGTGCGACGAGCAGACCGGCGGCGATGAAGAGGAGCGTCGTCGGCGAGGTGCGCGTCGGGGAGGTTCGCGACGGCGTTGGGTTCGCAGATGGGTTCAGGTTGCCCACGGCAGATAAGTGTAAGCGGAGCCGCGGGTTGATGGCTGTGTTTTTGCGCACATCGCGGGGTGCGAGGAGTCTGTAGGCTGATCCTACGGAGTGTCCTGTGCAAGAACCGAATCGGATGATGGCGTGGCTTGATAGTCCTGTCACACACATTGCGACAGCGAGCTTTATTGCTGTCGGCATGATGGCTGCGATGGCGGTGAAGCTGATGCTGCACGATCCGCATGTGGAGAATCTTGTGCTGCTGGTGGCGATCGCGGGAGCTAGTCTTCCGCTGCTGCTATCGCTGGTGGAGCAGGTCTTGAAGGGCAACTTCAGCGTGGATATTCTTGCGCTGCTTTCGATTGTGACGTCGCTGGTGCTGGGGCAGTATTGGGTTGCGGCGATTGTGGTGTTGATGCTGTCGGGTGGGCAGGCGCTGGAGGGGTTTGCTACGCGGCGGGCGTCGTCGGTGCTGAGTGCGCTGGCCAAGCGGATGCCGCAGACCGCGCACAGAGCGGGCGCGGCGGTGGTGGACGTATCGATCGATGCGATTGCGGTGGGGGATGAACTGCTGGTGTATCCGCACGATATTTGTCCTGTGGATGGGATGGTGCTGAGCGGGCAGGGCAGCATGGATGAGTCGTACCTGACGGGCGAACCGTTTTTGATTGCGAAGGCTCCGGGGACGAATGTGCTGTCGGGTGCGATCAATGGCAATGTGGCGTTGACGATACGGGCGACGAAGATTGCGAGCGACTCACGGTACGCGAAGATTGTAGAGGTGCTGCACGCTTCGGAGGAGAATCGGCCGCAGATTCAGAGGCTCGGCGACAGGCTGGGCTCGTGGTATACGCCGATGGCGATTGTGATTGCGTTGGCGAGTTGGTACTTCAGCGGTCAGTCGGAGCGGTTCCTGGCGGTACTGGTGATTGCTACGCCGTGTCCGCTGCTGATTTCGATTCCGGTGGCGATCATTGGGGCGATTTCGGTGGGGGCGAGGCTGGGGATCATTATTAAGGACCCGTCGATTCTTGAAAAGATAGACACGTGCCGGACGTTGATCGTGGACAAGACGGGCACGCTGACGTATGGCAAGCCAGCGGTGACGGGCGTCGATTGCTTTGGTGGAATGGGGCGCGAGGAGGCTCTGCAGTATGTGGCGAGCCTGGAGAGGTACTCGAAGCATCCGCTGGCGAGCGCGGTGCTGGCGGAGGCAGAGAGGGAGAAGCTGGAGCTGCTGAGCGTGGATAACGTGTCGGAGGCGCCGGGAACGGGGCTGAATGGAGTGGTAGCAGGACGACACGTCACGGTGACGGGACGCGGGAAGCTGACGGGCGACAATCTTTCGGAAATGCCACCGGTGTCCCCGGGTTTGGAGTGCGTGTTTCTGCTGGATGGAAAGCTGGCCGGCGTGGTGCATTTTCAGGATAAGCCTCGCCTGGAGAGTCAATCGTTTTTGAATCATCTTGACGAGAAGCATTCGATCTCCAAGATTATTTTGCTGTCGGGGGACCGGCCTACGGAGGTTGCGCTGTTCGCTGAGCAGATGGGGATTACGGAGGCGTACGGGGGGCAGAGTCCGGAAGAAAAAGTTGAGCTGGTGCGCAAGACGACTCTGCTGGGAAGAACGCTTTATATCGGCGATGGGATCAACGACGCTCCGGCGATGATGGCGGCTACGGCGGGAATTGCGCTGGGGGTGAACAGCGATATTACGTCGGAGGCGGCGGGGGCGGTGATTCTGCAGTCGTCGCTGGTGGGGGTGGATGAGCTGATGCACATTGGGCGGAGGATGCGTGGGATTGCGCTGACCTCTGCGGTGGGTGGGATGGGGCTGAGTCTGATCGGGATGGTGGCGGCTTCCATTGGACTGATTACTCCGATCCAGGGGGCGATCGCTCAGGAGGTGATTGACCTGCTGTCGATTCTCAATTCGCTGCGCATGATCCTGCCTACGGGGGCGCTGACGGACTTTGAAACTCCTGCGGAGAGGAGTGGTGTTTGAAGAGGTCGTGAAATGCAGGGGGATTATTGGGAGAGCTGGGCGGTGCGGAGGAAGTCGAAGCTGCCGCCGGGGTCGAGGGTGAGGTGGGTGAGGCGGGCGGAGTGGATGACGATGTTGTCGGGGTACCAGAGAGGGAGGGTGGGGAGGTCCTGGGCGAGGATTTGCTGGATTTGGAGGTAGTCGTCGCGGCGGGAGGATTGGTTGGTGTCGGCGGAGGCGGAGGCTAGGAGGGCGTCGACGCGGGGGTTGGAGTAGCGGCCACGGTTGGCTCCTTTGGGGGGAAACATATCGGTGGCGTAGACGTAGTGGAAGATGTCGGGGTCTTCGTTGGAGCCGATCCAGCGGAGGATGTAGAGCTGGAAGGCGCCCTTGGTGATGTCGGAGTAGAAGGTGCCGAACTCGGTGGAGCGGAGGGTGAAGGCGATGCCGGCGTCGCGGAGTTCGGCTTGCATGGCCTGGGCTTCGAGGCGGGTGGTCTCGTCGGTGGAGGTTTTGAGGGTGAGGCGGAGGCGGATGCCGTTGCGGTCGGGCTTGAGGCCGGCGGCGTCGAGGAGTTGGAGGACTCGGGGGAGGTTGTGGGGGTACTGGGCGAGGCTGGAGGAGGGGGCGGCGGCCCAGTGGCCGGGCGGGAGGAGCGTGTCGGCGGGACGGGCGTGGTTGCGCCAGAGAGCGGCGATGAGGGCGGGCTTGTCGATGGCGAAGGCGATGGCCTGGCGGACCCGGGGGTCGCGGAGGGCGGGGTCCTCGACGTTGAAGTTGAGGTAGTCGACGCGCGCGCCGGGGGCTGTGTCTACGCGGAGGTTGGGCAGGTTGCGGAGGGCGTGGACCATGTCCATCGTGAGGAGGTTGCTTTCGACGTCGGCTGAACCTTTTTTCATCTCGAGCGCGGCAGTGATGGTGTCGGGTACGACTTCGAAACGGACGTGGGCGAGGGTGGGGCTGACGGGGTTGGCCCAGTAGGCGGGGTTGCGGTCGAGGAGAACTTCCTTGTCCTGGAGCTGGGAGACGAAGCGGAAGGGGCCGGAGCCGATGGGGTGGAGGCCTTCGTCGCGGGCGGCACCGGATTCGACGACGCCGAAGAGGCCGTCGGAGAGGTTGAAGAGAAGGCTGGCGAGAGGGGTGCGGGTGTGGACGATGAGGGTGAGGGGGTCGGGGGTGTCGAGGGCGGTGATGGCGGCGAAGGCTCCGGCCTTGGCGGTGATGAGGGTGCCGTCGGTCATGCTGCGGATGGACCAGGCTACGTCGGCGGAGGTGAGAGGGTGGTTGTCGTGGAAGCGGACGTTGGGGCGGAGGTGGAAGACCCAGGTGAGGGGGTCGGGGCGGTCCCAGGAGGTGGCTAGCCAGGGCTGGAGATTGAAGTGCGCATCTTTGCGGACGAGGGGGTCGTAGATGAGGGCGCCGATGCGCTCGGATTGGGAGTCCGTGCCCTGGCGGAGGTCGAGGTTGTTGGGGGAGGATTCGATCAGGAAGGTCAGGGTGTTTGCGAGGGGCGCGGGGGCGCGGCACGCGGTGAGGGCGATGCAAGAGGTGGCAAGGAGCAGCAGTGCCGTTATGAGCAGTCGAAATATAGGGGTCTCTCCATTGCGGCTGCGCTGCGCTGCGCCTTCGGTCGAGATGACACCTCCGCGGCGGGGCGTGGAGCGGCTACCCATAAGTCACCTTGCCGAGGATGGTGGGGTGGGTGGCTCCGGTGGCGCTGGGGATGTTGCCGGGGAGGTGGTGCCAGGTTAGCCAGCCGAGGAGGGCGAAGGCGGCGGCTTCTTTGGCTTCTACGGGGAGGCCGGTGGCGGCGGTGGTGGAGACTTTGACGCCTAGTTGGGAGAAGCCTTCGGTGAGCATGCGCATGAGGGTGGGGTTGTTGGCTCCTCCGCCGGCGGCGAAGAGGTCGGTGGCGCGGGCGAGGGGAGCGTGCTGGCCGAGGTGGGGCCAGCAGAAGCGGCGGTAGGCGTCGAGGATAGTGGCTGCGGTTAGGGCTGTGGCTGTGGCGATGGCGTCTTGCTTCTGGGAGGATTTGCAGAGCTTGAGGAAGCGGTCGGCGAAGGCGGGGCCGAACTCTTCTCGGCCGCAGGATTTGGGGGGCGGGGCGGAGAAGTAGGGGGCGGTGAGGAGGCGGTCGAGGACGGGCTGGAGGACTTTGCCGCGGGAGGCGACGGCGCCGTTTTTGTCGTAGCGGCGGTTGTAGAGGCGCTGCATGAGGGTGTCGATGAGCATATTGGCGGGGCCGGTGTCGAAGGCGAGGATGTTGGAGGTGGTGCAAGCGGCGGGGAGGGCTGTGATGTTGGCGATGCCGCCGAGGTTGAGGAGGAGGCGGTTGCAGGTGGGGTGGTGGAAGAGGGTGTAGTCGAGCATGGGGACGAGGGGGGCGCCCTGGCCTCCGGCGGCGAGGTCGGCGGGGCGGAAATCGCTAATGACGGGGAGGTGAAGGCGCTCGGCGAGGAGGGAGGGTTCGCCGATTTGCGAGGTGCAGCGGAGGGGTTTGCCGAGGAAGCGGGCGGGCGTCGCCTGGTGGTAGATGGTTTGGCCGTGGAGGGCGATGAGTTGGGGCTTCAGGTTGAGGTCGTGGGCGGTGGCCTGGACGGCGTCGGCGTAGAGGTTGCCGAGATGCCAGGAGAGTTGGGTGAGTTCGGCGGCGGTGGTGGGGTTGCCGGCGGCGATGGAGAGGATGGCGGTGCGGAGTTTTTTGTCGTAGGGGAAGTGGCGGTGGCCGAGGAGTTTGAGCTTGGGGGGAGCGAAGGGCTGGGGCGATGCGGAGGGAGCTGCAGGTCTCTCCACTGCCCCTTCCCCTTCGACAATCTCAGGGTCAGGGTCCGGTCGAGATGACAGAGTTTGGGTGGATCGAGATGACGGATTTGGACTGGGAAGAGCAGTTGGGGAGATGCGGCAGAGGGCTACGTCGATGCCGTCGGCGGAGGTGCCGGACATGATGCCGGCTACGATCATGGGCTTGGGGATGGGAGGGGTCATGCGGTGCCGTCCTTTAGTTCGCGCTGGAGGTCGGCGAGGAGTTGCAGGGCTTCGCGGGGAGTCAGGCCGTCTACGTCTACTTGCTCGAGGCGGTCGACGATGCGCTGCGAGAGGGGGGTGAACATGGTCATCTGGACGCGGGGGGCGTGGGCGGCGGGGGAGGATTCGCGGACCTGTTGGGACTCGGCGCGCTCGTGGACTTTTAGGACTTCGCGGGCGCGGGAGATTACTGCGTTGGGGAGGCCGGCGAGGCGGGCTACTTCGATGCCGTAGCTTTTGCTGGCGGCGCCGGGTTCGACGGTGTGGAGGAAGACGATGCCGGTGGCGTTTTCGCGGACGGTGACGCGGACGTTGCGGAGGTGGGGGAGGCGGTCGGCGAGGAGGGTGAGCTCGTGGTAGTGGGTGGCGAAGAGGGTGCGGGCGCCGATGTGGTCGTGGAGGTGCTCGACGGTGGCCCAGGCGAGGGAGAGGCCGTCGTAGGTGGCGGTGCCTCGGCCCATTTCGTCGAGCAGGACGAGGGAGCGGGCGGTGGCGGTGTTGAGAATGGCGGCGGTTTCGGTCATCTCAACCATGAAGGTGGAGCGGCCTCGGGCTACGTTGTCGGAGGCTCCGATGCGGGTGTAGATGCGGTCGACTAGTCCGAGACGCATGCGTTCGGCGGGGACGAAGCAGCCGCATTGGGCCATGATGACGAGGAGGGCGGCCTGGCGGAGGTAGGTGGATTTGCCTCCCATGTTGGGGCCGGTGATGAGGAGCAGCGAGGGGGAGGTTGTTGGTTGTTGGTTGTCGGTTGTTGGTTGAGGGGAGGGGGAGGTTGCGGCGGAGATGCTGAGGGAGTTGGGGATGAAGCGGCCGGTGCCCTGGTCTTCGAGGCGGCGCTCGACTACGGGGTGGCGGGCGGCGATGAATTCGAGGAGGCCGGAGTCGTCCACTTGAGGGCGAA
>JAJYCQ010000055.1 GCA_021778315.1 Acidobacteriota bacterium
TCAACACCGCGAACAACCAGATCTCCGCGAGCGGTTACACGTACGACGCTGCCGGGAATCTGATGAGCGACGTAAGCGGCTCGTATACCTATGATGCAGAAGGCAACATTACCAAAGTGAATAGCGGTTCCACTGCCACGTACACCTATGATGCCTTGAATCATCGTGCTCGAATCGATACCCCTTCCTCGGCGGAGGAGTTCATCTTCAATCCCGCTGGTCAGCATACGTCGGCAGTAAACCCGGGCCAGTGGGAAGACGAAGGCTGGGCGTATTGGGGAAGTTCGCCGCTAGCGTTTTATTCAAACGGAACCACGCAATTTGAGCATCAGGACTGGCTCGGAACCGAGCGGATGCGAACGGATGTCTCGGGGAATGTTGCCGGCGGGTATATATCTTTGCCCTTCGGCGACGGATATACAGTCTCCGGAAACGATTGGGACGCGTATCACTTCGCCGGCCTGGACCAGGACAGCACGAGCAACGACCATGCCCAGTTCAGGCAGTACTCCAACATCGCGGGCAGGTGGCTGAGCCCCGACCCCTATGGCGGAAGCTATGACTTTACCAATCCACAGAGCATGAATCGTTATGCCTATGTCGCCAACAACCCCTTGAGCTACGTCGATCCGACCGGATTGAACCGCTGCGGACCGAATTGCAGCGGATGCGACCCGAGTCAACAGATTTGCGGCGGCGGAGACCTCGGTTTCAATAATGGCAGCGGCGACTTCTGCGATGCCTCAGGTTATTGCGGCGCTGGAACTGGTGTCGACGGCTTTGGTTTATACGGTCCGGGCGGAGTTCCGTGGAACTTCGGCCCTGGCTATATTGGAACGGTGAACCCGCTCGGAGCGGGCCTGTCGGCATATCTAAGCAGTATTCCCTGGTATCGCGTTCAAGGAGGGGACCTGATGCTCTTGATCGGCCAACAGTGGGTTTCAAATGCGAACTACGGTGCGACTGGTCCGAATGGTGCGATTGATCTGAATCTCGGTATGGCCACATCACTTTGGGCTGATCTCGGCGAATTAAGTGGGTTTGCTCCCTCGTCTCAACTTTCCCCTCCTGGGGTTGCGAGTTGGAGCAGCGTTGGTGCCCCAAATAACGCGACCGTGCGAGCTACGCCTCCCCCTCCGAAGCAAAATTGGTGGAAGAACTATTGGGCGCAACTCGGATGTGAGATGAACGAAACCGTTAATCAAGGTGAAGAGATTGTGACTGCTTACGGGTTAAGCATTCTAGCCGGAGGGGGAGGGGCATATAAGACAGCCGGTGCCTTCTTTGCAGCGGGTGCTTCACTCCAACTAGGAATCCGGGAGACGTGCGTACACGAAGCGTGGGGATCCGATCATTTTTAGCCAAAGACAACAGTAAGGGCGGGCATTTCTTTGTGCCAGTCAGCGAGACCTTATGACCATGACGCAGGAAATCACGAACCAGAAGTTGTTCCGTATTGTTGCCATTGTGATAATCGGAGTCAATTGCGCTTACGCGGTTCATCGTGAGCTAGTGCTCATCTCAGGGCGAACTGTCGTCGAAAGTTTTTCCTACCTAACCGCTGTCATTTACGCCGGAGCAGCCTTTGTGAGCTGGGGGTACTGCAAGAAACTCCCCAGGGCAATCGACCGTCTCGCGGCTATTCTTTTCGGGGTGTTCTGCGCCTTTAGGATCGCCATGCAATTCTTGCCCAGCGTTTATTTGCCACTGCTCAGTGGCATAAGCTGCGCAGTCATCCTAATAGGACTTGTCGCTATGCTTGTTGGCCTCTTGCGTAGCAACCCTGCACAAGAGGCGTGACGAAGGCTGCGGGTAACGTTAGGGCCGCTCTTCGGGGCGGCCCCGCTGTCTGAGTAGGCGCGTAGTTCCGTATCAGGACCAGCATCCCGAAGAGCACGCCGCTGAAGCGGCGGATGGAGTAGGGACACGCCACCTCCTGGGGGATCGTAGCAAGCTTTGGACCGAGCATCCGAGCACCTACCTTCTAAGCCGGTGCTCTATCGGGAGCGCCCTCTGTCCGGACGCTCCTGGCTCTTGCCAAGGGGGACTTTGAGGACGCGGCCCTCGGCCGCGATCTGCAGCCTGTTCTCGGTTTCTTCGGGATACCTCTCTTTGAGGCGCGCGTAGCGCTGCTCAGCCAGGTGCTTCGAAAGCACCTGGCCGCTCTCGATCCACCGGTCCTTGTCTGCCGGCGTCTTCGCATAGTCAGCGTAGGTGGAGAAGTCCTCGGCGTGGGCGGCCACGATCCACGGCTGGTTCTGGTACTTCGTTTCCTGCAGCGGATCGGCGAGCCCATGTTGCATAAACCAGTCCACTGCGGCTTTGACCTGAGCGGCGGCGGCGCGGACCACTTCCTTCAGGGCCTCGATGGCGCGGTCCAGCGCGGATAGCTCCTCAGCCTCCCACGTCTCGATCTGCTCGACCGCAGCCTCCAGCTTCTGCTGGCTGGCCTGGTCGGCTTCGCGGACGGACTCGAGATCCGGAGCCGTAATCTCCATGTTGGCGAGCGCGGCCTTGGCCTCGCGGATCTCCGCAATCTCCTGCCGCCGCGCCTCTTTCTCTTGCAGAGTTCCTCTGCGCAGCATCTTCGGCTCGACCAACAGGGCCTCGGCCACCTTGCCCTGGCCGGCGAGAGAACGCGGATCGACCCGCTGGTCGATCCCGGCGCTTTTGAGCGCCCGGTTCATCATCGCCGGGTGCCCCATTCATGACGGGCGCGCAGCGAACGGCATGAGTGGGAAACCAAAACCCCACACCAGCCACACACCTTCGGGCACCCATCTTCACCGATGCGCGCGGCGCAGCGGTTAAGGTGGAATCAATCCACCACCAGCCACATACCTTCGGGTGCCCCATTCATGACGGGTGCGAAGCGACCGGCATGAGCGGGAGACCGCAAACCCACACCAGCCACATACCTTCGGGTGCCCCATCTTCACCAATGCGCGACAGCGCAGCGGTTAAGGTGGGAATCAACTCACCACCCGCCACCGAAGATCTTCGTCAATCCCCTCCGCGCAATTTCTCCTCTAACTCCCTCATTCCACTCATCAAAAAACTTCAGCCGCTTTGCATGTTAATTCCAGCAAACGCGCATACTAAATACATCAGCCTGAGAACCGCGCCCTCACCGGCCCGCCTTC
>JAJYCQ010000041.1 GCA_021778315.1 Acidobacteriota bacterium
AGCGTCGAATGCCGCCAGCAGCTTGCATCTCAAATCATCCGAATATGCCTTCGCCATCCCTATCGATGTCGCGGTCCGTCAGAGCAATTATAGTGTACACCTGATAGAGAAATGCTCTAGCTCTCACTTCTGCATCGGACAGAGCACGCCTCACGCTGCAATCCCAGTATGGACTGTACAGGTGCGCGACCTCAGTCCCCGTTTTCTCGACTTCTATCGAACAGCGATCGCTGACGACGCATCACCTGACAGGCGATGGGAACTTTGGAAGGAGAAATACGATTTTGCCGCCGTCCCGCCGATTGCGGCTGGTCAGGCAATTGCCCGGCGATGGTTGGATGAAGCGTGGCCCAAATACCAAGCGAAACTTCCTAGAATTACAGCTGGAGCCGCAGACATTGTCCCCTCGCCGCAAACAAAGCTGGCTGAAGTTATCTCCCTGCTTCACCCTTCGGACAGTGGTCAAGTTCAGGTAACGGTTTTTGTCGGCACCTTCCATCATGATGCGTTCGCAAGTGGGGAAATAAATGGGGTGTGGAGAATAGCGATTCCGCTTGAAGAATCCAATACGGAAATGGCACTTTCGATGACTCATGAGTTCACTCATGCTGTTCAGAGATCAAGCGGGCGATGGGTGGGACAGACTGTAGGCGGAGCTATCTTCTCCGAGGGACTCGCCATGAGGGTAACCGAAAAGCTCAATCCCGGTTTTCCGCCACAAACCTACACTACCAGCACGAAAGAATGGCTGGACACCTGCGCGGCGAAGCTGCCCGAAGTCTTCAACGATCTCGAAGGTCACCTGAATGATACGGGCGCTGAAGCGGTCAGCAAATTCACTTTGGCGAAGGGTGGGGCGGGATTCGACCGCGAGATATATTGCGCGGGCTGGCTTATCGTAGGGCGCTTACTCAAAGAGGGCAGGAGCTTCTCTGCGCTTGCAAGTCTCCCGCAACCGGGAGCGGTCTCACTTGTTGCTGAACAGGTAAAGGAATGGCGTACGAGCGAGTCAAACGGCACTCCTTAATCAGTGGGACTTGGAAGAGCGCCCTACGTCGCTGCGCTAACTGATTTTCGGAAGGCGACGAAACTGATTCGAGATCCATAGCGAAGAGAGTACACCGAGGATAAGTGAATGATGGGAAGTCATCCTATAGAGTCACATTGGGAACATGCCCATCAATGTCAGGCGTGCGGGCACACCGTGCGAATTGACGACATTAATGCCAAGGTAATTGCTACGGGTATCGTCACCTGCCCAAGGTGCGAAGCGTCCGGCCCGGTCAGCGTGAAGATCGTGGATGCAGTACAACTCTGGGAATCAAGTCGTCCATCACGTGAAAAGCGGCAATGACATCTGATGATTCAGCCTCATGTGATTCAGTTTGCGCATGAAGGTCCGAAATAGCTCACTGATCGCCGGTGAGGGATTATCAGTACGAGAAATCAGCCGCGTACAGATCGTCAGCCGGGCATCATCCAGCGGCCTCATTGTGAGCCCGTCGCGTGCAATCCTGAGGGCTCCTGACTTTGGGATGATAACAATCCCTCCAGGATCGAGAAGAAGAGGCAAGCACTCCTCAGGGACCATAAAGTGCTGTACAGACGATGGCACAACGCGTGCTTCATCGGCGAGCTTCTGGAGTAAGTCATAAACAGGAGGATGGCTATTTCGCTGGAATAAGAGCCAGCGCCTTCGAGAAAGCTGTTCCAGATTGAGTGCCGGATACTGCGCCAACTGATCTTCTCGCGACATCACGACATAGAACGGCGACTTGTCGATTGCTACACCAGCTAGTTGGCCTGATTGCGGTGGCTCATTCACTACTGCAATATCAAGATCACCATTGAGTACATCGTGAGTAAGATCGCATGAAAATCCACTGGAGAGCTGCAAGTGCAGTCGGGGAAACAGCGGTAATCGGATCGCCCGAAGCATCGAGGTGAAGTAGGGATCAACATAAGGTGAGCGACCTACGTTAAGTACCAGCTCTGCCTCCTGCTGAGCAGCACGTGCCGCCTGCACCGCCCGCCCGGCGTGAAGAACGACGATCCGGGCCTCTTCCACATAAGCCTTTCCGGCTTCGGTCAAAGAGACAGTGTGGTGTGCCCGAACGAAGAGAAGAGCACCTAGGCTCTCCTCAAGTTCGCTGATGTATTTTGTGACAGCGGGCTGGCTGATATGGAGGCGCTTGGCAGCTCTGGAGAAGCTGAGCGTCTCTGCCACCGCGATGGCCGCTTCCATGTGTTTTAGGTCGATCCGGCGTTTTGCCTTGCTTCGGGCCATGCCTACCCCCCACTTGACACTCTGCCTGGGGACTCAGAGAGCCTGCCATGAGTAGTGGAAGGGCTCATCAGATAAATGGGAACGCAAAACTATCTTTGAAATCTTCTGGGAAGAGCTTATCCCTCATCAATAGTTTGACACATCTGCTTCCATTTCCGTGGCCCACAGGTCCAGCCTGCGTGGAAAGGACTATTACGTTTTGGAATAGTCGACAAGCAAGTTGTGATTGGACATTTGCGTATCCCTGCGCCAATCGTAGTCAGCAAGCAGTATCCGAAGAATCAATAGCGGACTCACTTGGCAGAAGACCAAACCTAACAAGTTGCCGCTTTGAAACTATGTGACGTTGCTTCGGCTTCAGAGGAGGCACAGCGATGATGCACAGACCACCGGATCAGGAATTTGGGAGAAAGCCTGTACGAAGTGAGCCGTTCATTCCTGAGCCGCTGCTCGATACCGACCAAGCGGCAGCCATCATGCGAATACACCCCAAAACCCTCCAGCGGTATGCGCGTCAAGGAATCGTTCGGGGCTTCCAACTCGGCTCCATGTGGCGTTTCCGGGCCAGTGACATCGATCGCTGGATCACAGAACAGCTCGCAAGTTGAGTTTTCACTAGACCTCTGCCCGGCGCAGCGATAGCCTTGAATCAAGCCACCTGTTGCGCCGGGGACCAGGAGTAGATATGCCAAGGCGTACACGGTATCAGCAAGGAAGCGTGCAGCGTAGCAAGCGGCAGAAGGGGCCTGATGTTTGGGTCTTCCGCTGGAGAGAGATTGGGCCGGACGGTCAGAATTTGCAGCGCAAAGCTGTGATCGGCACCACCATCACTCTTCCATCGGAAGCAGCAGCCCTGAAAGCCGCCAACGCGTTGCGCATCGACGCCAACCAACAAACCCCGCGGGCGGTGAGCTGCCCGAGTACGATAGCGGAGCTGATCGGGCACTATCGGTTGAAAGAGTTGACCGAAGACGAGCAGGGACGTAAAGCGCACTCGACACGAGCCGGCTACGAATGCTATCTGAACGGCTGGATTCTTCCACGGTGGGGCGACCACCGCTTGCAGCAGGTCAAGTCTGTTGCCGTGGAAGAGTGGTTAGGCAGCATTCAGCGGGCACGAGGGACAAAAGCGAAGATTCGGAACATCATGAGCGCTCTGTTCAGTCACGCGATGCGGTACGAGTGGACGGATAAAAATCCGATCAAGCTCGTGCGCCAAAGCGCCAAAAGGGAGCGAATCCCCGATGTACTCGAATTGCACGAACTTCAGGTTCTTCTGGCGAAGCTCGCCGTGCGGGAGCGGACCCTGGTTCTACTCGACGCGGCGACGGGCCTTCGGGTCAGTGAGCTTCTCGCATTGAAGTGGGACGACATTGATTTCGAGAACCTGGAGATTCGCGTCACCGAGTCGATCTGGCATCAGGTGATGGGCGTCTGCAAAACAGAAGCGTCGGCCAGGCCGGTCCCGATGGACAGCTACATGGCCGAGGATCTTCTGCGTTGGAGAAAGACGTGCGCCTATCCGATGGAGTCCGATTGGGTCTTCGCCAGCCCGACCATGAAAGGCACACAGCCCTATTGGCCGGACAACCTCATGAAGCGACATATCAAGCCAGCGGCCAAAGCGGCTGGTATCCACAAGAACATCGGTTGGCACACCTTCCGCCATTCCTTCGGCACACTGCTGAAGGCCAACGGGGAAGACGTAAAGACCGTCCAGGAGCTTTTGCGGCACGCCAACAGCAAGATCACGCTCGACGTTTACACGCAGGCCGTGAACTCGCACAAGCGGGCAGCACAGAGCAAGGTTGTTCAGATGATGGTGCCCGGCGTGGGCACAAACGTGGGCACACAGCAAAAACAGGCACGAACGGGCACAGAAGCGTAATCGTTGGGCGATTCGCTATTGTGACCTTAATGTGTCCTGATTTGCTTGTCACTTAGGTCCCATATATTCCGTAAGTTCTTTGGAATGTATGGCGGGGACGACGGGGCTCGAACCCGCGACCTCTGCCGTGACAGGGCAGCGCTCTAACCAACTGAGCTACGTCCCCAGACGTATACGTTGCAGTTTACATCACATCAGGGAGGAAGGGCGATGGCGAGACTCTCGTCTGGTTCGCACGTTCCTGTTTGAGGTGTGTAGTGACAATGGAGAGAGTTTTGGTCTGGTGAGACTTCAAACCTTCTATCGCAACGACTTTTCTATTCTATCAGATCGAGAGATTTTCGGGGGTGCCTGTTGCTGCTTGGGGATGTCAGAGCGGGAGCGAAGCATCGGGTGCAGTATGAAGGTATCGGTGGGCGATCGGAGGGTGGGAGTGTTGATGACGTGCGAGGAAGAGAAGGGCGGATAGTATGCGGCGAAGCTGTCCATGCTAATCGAACGGTATTTGTATCGCGATGCGCTTCGCACCGATGCGGACGTTGTACTATCGTATAGATTCATGCGCGAGCAGCCTGCCAAGCTGCGCACTGTATTACAGATTTTTATCGAACGACTAACTGCATTGCAGTAGGCTGCATATGCCTGAGTAGTGTGTTCTCTGGAGACAGATGTTCGCGTGTCATGGCTTGTACGACCTTGCCGTCATCGTATCGTCGGCTACTGGCGATAATCCGACCAATATCTTTGCCCCTGTGGGGACGCCTGCGCAATCGGTTTTTGGATTGTCGATGCTGGTGCTCTGGATCACGGGCATGATTTTTGTGCTGGTGGCGGGCATCCTGCTGTATGTTCTGGTGCGCTATCGATCGCGAGCTGCGGACGGTGCGACCGAGCAGGAGCCTCCGCAGATCTATGGAAGCAATCAGATTGAGTTGGCCTGGACGGTGATTCCAATCCTGATTGTGGTGATGCTGTTCCTGGCAACGGCACGAGTGATTTATACGACGGAGCATGCACCGAAGCCTTCGAACGCTTTGGACGTGACCGTGATCGGGCACCAGTTCTGGTGGGAGTATAGCTATCCGGCGCTGGGAGTGGTGACGGCGAATGAGCTGCATGTTCCGGTGAGCGATCCGAAGCACATGTTGCCTACCTACCTGAGGATGTCGTCGGCGGACACGGACCATAGCTTCTGGGTGCCTCGGCTTGCGGGGAAGACAGACGTGATTCCGAACCGGGTGAATACGATGTGGATCGATCCCCAGGAGACGGGACTGTACCTGGGACAGTGTGCGCAATATTGTGGGGTGCAGCACGCGAAGATGCTGATACGCGTTTATGTCGACACTCCGGCGGCGTTTGACGCGTGGGTTGCACATCAGCGACAGCCGGCGGTGGAGGACTCGAGTGTGGCGGAGGGGCGAGCGGTGTTTGAGCACAACGCTTGTATTAGCTGCCACACGATTCGAGGTACGGTGGCTACTGGCCGGTTTGGTCCTGATCTGACGCATGTGGCGAGCCGTGACACGATCGCGTCGGGAGCTGTGCCAAATACTCCGGCAAATATACGCAGCTTTGTGGATAACCCAGAGAACTTTAAACCGGGGGTACTGATGCCTCCGATGCACCTCGACAGCCATGATCTTGATGCTGTCACAGCGTACCTGACCACGCTGAAGTAGAGCGTCAAGGAAGGAACACGATGGCCACACAAACGCCTGCAACGGAAGTACTCGATCTCACCGTGGAGAAGACCCCGCAACGCCGGTGGCTTGAGGTTCTGCATGACTGGGTGACGACGGTAGACCACAAGAAGATTGGCCTGATGTATATCGGGTACGCACTATTTTTTCTGGTAGTGGCTGGGTTTGAAGCGCTGTTGATGCGCATTCAATTGGCGATTCCGAACAATCATTTCGTATCGCCGCAGGTGTTCAACCGGCTGTTCACGATGCATGGAACGACGATGGTGTTTTTCGTTGGCATGCCGATTTTGTTTGGATTTGGGAACTACCTTATCCCGCTGATGATTGGGGCGAGGGATATGGCGTTTCCTCGGCTGAATGCATTCAGCTTCTGGATATCGGCCTTTGGTGGCTTGCTGCTGTACTTCAGCTACTTCGGCGGGAGCGGCCTTTATGGGGCGGGAAGCGCACCGGATGTTGGCTGGTTTGCGTATGCTCCTCTTACAGCGCAGGTATTTTCGCCTGGCCATAGCACAGACTACTGGACGCTGTCGCTACTGTTGACGGGCATTGGGACGATCGGGACGTCGTTGAATATTGTCGCGACAGCGATTTGCATGCGCTGCCCGGGCATGAAGATGAGCCGGTTGCCACTGCTGGTCTGGCTGTATCTGGTTACGTCTTGCATGGTGTTCGTGGCCGTGAGCCCGCTTACCGCGGCGCAGATTATGTTGATGCTTGACCGCTACCTGGGATCGCATTTTTTCGATACGCAGGCGGGCGGATCAGCGGTGTTGTGGATGCACTTCTTCTGGATCTTCGGGCATCCGGAGGTGTACATCCTGATCCTGCCGGCGTTTGCATTTGCCAATGAGATCATTCCTGTCTTTTCGCGCAAGGCGATCTTTGGATATCCGGCGATGGTCGCGGCCTCGGTGGGGATTGGCTTCATAAGCCTGAGCGTGTGGGCGCATCACATGTTCTCGGTTGGAATGGGCCCTGGGGCAAACACGTTCTTTGTGCTGGCTACGATGGCTGTCTCTGTGCCGACAGGGATCAAGATTTTCAATTGGCTGGCGACGCTTTGGGGTGGAAAGATTCGGTTCACCGTGGCGATGATGTTCGCTGTCGGGTTCCTGTTTCAGTTTCTGATTGCGGGACTGACGGGGATTATGCTGTCGGTTGCGCCGTTTGACTGGCAGTTGACCGGATCGTACTTCGTCGTAGCGCACTTCCATTACGTGTTGGTCGGGGCGATTCTGTTCATGCTGTTTTCGGCGTTTTATTACTGGTATCCGAAGATGAGCGGACGCATGTTGAGCGAGACGATGGGTAAGTGGCACTTCTGGCTGTTCCTGATTGGATTTCATCTGACGTTTGACTTTATGCATGTGCCGGGACTGCTGGGTATGCCGCGACGGATCTATACCTACGAGGCGGACAGAGGATGGATGATCTGGAATATGATTGTCTCGAGTGGGGCTATTTTCCAAACGATTGCGACGCTGTTGTTTGTGTACAACATGGTCTGGTCGTACTTCAAAGGGGCGGTGGCTGGAGCCGATCCGTGGGATGCGTGGACGCTGGAGTGGTCGACGACTTCTCCACCGGCTACGTATAACTTCGCGAAGATTCCGAGCGTTGCGAGCCGGCGTCCGCTATGGGATTTGAAGCATCCGGAAGATCCTGACAGCCACTACGAGACGACTGTTATGCCTGGGGACGAGGAGAGACCGTGATCGAAGCTGCAGTGATTCCGAACAGCCCGAATGAAAGATGGGAGTTGCCCTCCCGCGGTGTGGTGGCGATGGTGTGCCTGATTGCGGCAGAGGCCTCGATCTTCATCATTTTCGTGGTGGCGTATGTGTTTTATATCGGCAAGAGCGTGAGCGGACCGACGCCGAAAGATGTACTTACGCTGCCTGTGTTCACGACGATTTGCCTGCTATCGAGCAGCCTGACGGTGCATGCAGCCGTTTCTGCACTGCGGCAAAGTAAGAGAAATCTGTGCTCGATGTGGCTGGCGGCTACGGTACTGCTGGGAGGGACCTTTCTGGCTGGAACGGCTCGCGAGTGGTACGAACTTATTTATCACGATGGGTTGACGATTCAGACGAACTTGTTTGGGACTACGTTCTATTCGCTGGTGGGGCTGCATGCGACGCATGTGATTGTCGGGCTGATCATGCTGATGCTGGCGCTGGGATTTTCGTTGAATGGTGCGATGACTCATGAGCATAGCGAGAAGCTTGAAGTGCTGTCGTTGTACTGGCACTTCGTGGATGCGGTCTGGGTTGTGGTGTTTCTGGTTGTGTATGTGTTGGGCCGATGAGCCAAGAAGGAGGTACTGTGAACAGCAATCACGCGCAAGAAGAACATGAGCTACAGCTTCCGGCGCCGACAGCGTGGCCGATGGTGCTGGCTCTTGGCCTGTCGCTGGTGCTGACGGGGATGGTGACGGATGTCGTGGTCAGCATTCTTGGCGGTCTGCTCGCGGTTGCGGGGATGGTTGGGTGGTTTCGGCAGGTGCTTCCGCACGAGGTGCATGAAGTGGTGGAGGTTCGCACCGAAGAGGTGATCGTTACGACCAACCGGACTCTGGCTGCGAGGCTTCCGAAGGGGCAGATGCACCGGAAGATTATTCCGGTCGAGACGTTTCAGATTGTTACGGGGATCAAGGGCGGCATCGCGGGCGGCCTTGCGATGACGGTTCCGGCGGGGATCTTCAGCCTGGTGAAGTATCACAGCTTCTGGTACGCGGTGAACTTGCTGGCGGCGGGCGGATTTGTAAGCTGGGCTGGAGCGAGCAATGCGTTTCTCGGAGAGTTTCATCTGCAGGGATTGCTGGCGGCGATTGTGATTCATGGACTGACGTCGTTGCTGGTCGGGTTGTTGTATGGAGCGATGTTGCCGATGTTCCCGAAGTATCCGATTGTGACGGCGGGCTTCATTGTGCCGCTGCTGTTTACGGGTATTTTGCATTCGGCGCTAAGTATTGTTAGCCCCATCCTGAATGAGCGGATTGATTGGTTCTGGTTTGTTGTGTCGCAGATTGCGTTCGGATTGGTGTGCGGATTTGTGGTGAATCTGCAGGCCAAGGTGCGAACTCCTCAGTTTCAGGCGCTGCCATTTTCTGTGCGTGCGGGCCTGCATAGCAATATGGAGGAGTTGGATCAGAAAGAGCCAACAGATTCTGATCACGAGGACACTACTCGATGAAGCTTCATAGGGCAAGTATTTCGATGATGGCTTGCGCGGTTGCGATTATGTGCGCGGGGTGTAAGGTCGTTCCCGGAAAGCCGGGCCCCGAGGCCGAGAGACCGACGCAGGTGTTGAAGTTTGCAGTGCTCTATAAAGAGAACTGCGCGGCTTGCCATGGAGAGAGTGGCAGGGAGGGCGCGGCGATCTCGCTTGCGAATCCGGTGTACCTGGCGGTGGCGGGAGTCGATAGGATCCAGGCGATCACGGCGAACGGTGTTGCCGGAACGTTGATGCCGGGATTTGCGCGAAGCCACGGCGGCATGCTGACCGACCAACAGATTGCGGTGCTGGCGCAGGGAATGGAATCGGAGTGGAGCCGGAAGGATGCGCTGGGCGGACAAACGGCGCCGGCGTATGCGAGCAGTTCGGCGGGGGATTCGGCGCAGGGACAGAAGGCGTTTGGGACTTTCTGCGCGAGTTGTCATGGAGTGGATGGCAGTGGTGTGGGTGGCAAAGTTCATACGGGGTCTCTGGTGGATACTGCGTATCTTGCGTTGATCAGTGACCAGGGATTGCGGAGTTTGATTATCGCGGGGCAGCCGCAGGAGGGTATGCCGGATTGGCGATCGGATATTGCGGGAGTCGGTGCGCGACCGATGTCGGATCAGGAGATCACTGACATTGTGGCTTGGCTTGCGTCGCATCGGATCGCGGCGCCGGGACAGCCTTATCAACATCCATAGTTTGGCTTGAGTAGTTTGTGATGAGCGTGCGGAGAAATGTATGAGTGATTTTTTGAAGTATCCCGGTGAATCGAGCAACAACGACCTGGCTCCCGAGGCCAAGGCGGCGGCCCACACTCGCAGGGTATTCCTGTTCAAGCTTGCGGTTGGATTGAATGCCCTGGTGGGGGCGGTGTTGGCGGTGCCGTTGGTTGGATATCTGCTAGGGCCTGCGATGAAGAAGCGCGCCAGCGTTGGGGCGTGGATTCCGATCGGAGAGCTGAGCAGTTTTCCGGTGGGAGAGACGCGGTTGGCTGAGTTTCGGAGTCCGGAGGCGAGCTTTGATGATGGAGAGACAGCGAAGGTGTCGTGCTGGGTGCGACGGGTGTCGTCGCAGCAGTTCCAGGTGTTCGCGATTAACTGTGCGCATCTTGGCTGCCCGGTGCGGTGGTTTGCGGAGTCGAAGCTGTTCATGTGTCCTTGCCATGGCGGAGCGTATTACGAGGACGGTAGAAGGGCGTCTGGTCCTCCGGAGCGTGGGTTGTTTGAGTACCGGTATAAGGTTGCAGGAAACTCGCTGGTGATTCATGCGGGCGATATGCCGACGCTGTCGACGGAGGCTTCGTGCAAGGGGAAGCCGCTGGTCCAGATCAGACCTGCCGGGGATGAGACGAGGTCGACGTCATGGGGAGCATGAAGGAGAGCGTGACGATTGCGGGACGCAAGGGATATAAGTGGCTGGAGCATCGGCTGGGGCTGTTGAAGCCGATGGCCGATGCTGCGGCACATCCTACTCCGGCGAATAACGCGAGCTGGTGGTATGTGTTTGGCAGTGCTGCGACGGTGCTGTTGATCCTGCAGGTGATGACGGGGATTCTGCTGGCGCTGGTGTATAGCCCGTCGGCGAATGAGGCATGGACGAGCCTGAATGTGTTGAATCACAACGTCGCGTTGGGCTGGTATCTGCGGGCGCTGCATGGATGGGGATCGGACTTCATGATCGCCATTGTGCTGATCCACATGGTGCAGGTGTTTCTGTTTGGGTCGTACAAGTTTCCTCGCGAGTTGACGTGGATTGTCGGTGTGGTGCTGCTGCTGTTGACGCTGGGCATGGCGTTTACGGGGCAGGTGATGCGGTTCGACCAGGACGCTTACTGGGGGCTGGGGATTGGGGCGTCGATCGCTAGTCGCGTGCCGTATATCGGGGCGTCGCTGGTGCATCTGATTCTGGGTGGAGCGATCATCGGAGGAGCTACGCTGTCACGATTCTTTACGCTGCATGTGTTCGTGATCCCAGGACTGCTGCTGGCTGGAGTTGGGGTGCATGTATGGATGGTTTTGCGGCACGGCGTGAGCGACTGGCCGATGCCGGGACGGCTGGTGCGGAAGTCGACGTATGAGCGGGAGTATCACGAGCTCACGGCGAAGACGGGGATTCCGTTTGTTCCGGATGCGGCTTGGAAGGATGCGGTGTTTGCTGCTGCGATCCTGTTTGCGGTGATGGCTTGCGCGTTTTTCTTTGGACCGTTTGGGCCGGGTGGACCTCCTGATCCGACGATTATTCAGACGGCTCCGAAGCCGGACTTTGCATTTCTGTGGATCTATGCGGTGCTGGCGTTTTTGCCTCCGTCGCTGGAGACTCCGGTGTTGATGGTGGCTCCGGTGCTGGGCATTGCGGGGTTGCTGCTGTTGCCGCTGCTGGCGGGTGAAGGGGAGAGGCATTGGGCGCGGCGTCCGGTGGCGGTGTTGATGGTGTCGGTGATTGCGGTGACGCTGGGGATCTTTACTCGGCTAGGGACGTACACGCCGTGGAGCCCGATTATGGATGCTTGGACGAGCAATCCGATTCCTCCGAAGTATCTGCACGACAGGACACCGCTGGAGCGAGAGGGTGCGATTGTCCTGCAGAACAAGCAGTGTCGCAACTGCCATGCTCTGGATGGCGTTGGCGGATTGCGAGGACCGACGCTGGACTCGGTGGCGAGCAGTTTGACGGAAGACCAGATTGTGCGACAGGTGCTACAGGGCGGAGGGAATATGCCGGCGTATGGGAATGCTCTGAATCCTTCGGAGACGAAGGCGCTGGTGAGCTTCCTGATGACGCTGCGCGGGAATGACCTGGAGCCTGCGGTGGATGCTTCTCGGGCGCTGACGCAGACGAGCGGTTTCCATGCGGCTAAGAGTCCAGCTGCAGCCAAGAGCGTTGATGCGGACGCGAGTCCAGCTGCTTCTTCGGGACAGAAGCCGTAGCGTATGTCTGGAGCTGTGGAGGGAATCTTTGCGGACTGGACGTTGCCGATCTGGCTGACGGTGGCGATGGTGGTGACGGCCGCGGTGTATGTGCGGGGCTGGGTGGTGATTCGGAGGACGAGGAAGGCGCAGTTTACGGATGTTCGGCTGGTGTCGTTTGTGGGTGGACTGGGGTTGTTGTGGTTGACGGTTGCGTCGCCGATGGATGGGTTTGCGGATGTGCTGCTGACGGCTCACATGGTGGAGCATCTGCTGCTGATGTCGGCGATTCCGATGCTACTGCTGTATGGGCTGCCGGTAGTTCCTCTGCTGCGTGGGCTGCCGGGGCCGGTGGTGCAGTGGATTGTGGGGCCGTTGCTGCGGGTGTCAGGTCTGCGACGACTTGGACAGTGGCTGGTGACGCCGATGGTGGCTTGGCTGGCGATGAATGTGGCGTATCTTGGGTGGCATGCACCGGCGACGTATGACCTCGCGCTCGAGAACGAGACGTGGCACGGGGTGGAGCATATGTGCTTCCTGCTTACGTCGCTGCTGTTCTGGTGGTACATCCTGCGACCATGGCCGGCGAAAAGTCGTCGCGATGACTGGATTGCGCTGATCTACCTGGCGCTGGCGGATCTGGTGATGACGCTGCTGTCTGCGTTTCTGGCGTTCTGCGACCGGCCTGTGTATCCCTATTACGTTGAACACCCGAATCCGTTTCATATTCCGGTGGTGGATGATCAGGTGCTTGGGGCGATGGTGATGTGGGTGGTGGGTTCGTTTGCGTATCTGGTGCCGGCGATGGTGATCGCATTTCGGTTGGCGTCGGGTGCGGAGCGTCGAAAGTGAGGGATGGGGTACCCCCCTCCCCCTGCTTTCACTTTTGCTTCGTGAAGTCGTTTGGAATGTGCAGGATGACGGGTGAAGGCTGCTTTCAAACTACTCATTCTAAATGGGTTACTCGTATAATATTCATTCCATTGAAGTTAGGTGGTTAAATGTGAAAGCTGCAAGGACGAGTGCCGTTGCAGCTTTTTGAATTTGATCTCTACTTCAAGTGTAGCGGGTTGGTGGGGTAACTATGCCAGATTCTGGAAAGATATATCGTCAGTGTTGATAGGGGGCTTGGCGATATCGGGGTGGTTGGGGGGCTTGACAGGTCCTGCGCGGACGGCGGAGTGGGGGCTTTTGGCTATCGGGGATTGTGGGCGGAGAGGTTGTCGAGGGCGAGGTTGAGGTCGAGGACGTTGATGCGGGGTTCGCCGAGGAGGCCGAACTGGCGGGGAGTGGTGTGGGCGGTGACGAGGGAGGTGAGGGCGGGCTCGGAGAGGTGGCGCTCGCGGGCGATGCGGGGGATTTGGTAGAGGGCGGCGGCGGGGGTGATGTCGGGGTCGAGGCCGGAGGCGGAGGCGGTGACGAGGTCGATGGGGACGGGGTCGGCTGATCCGTTGTGTTCGGTGGTGGTGCTGGCTGTGGTGCGGTCGATGAGGGCTTTGCTGGTGGGGGCGAGGTTTGAGCCGGAGGAGGAGCCTGCGTCGTAGCCTGTTCCTGCGGCGGAGGGGCGGCTGTGGAAGTAGTTGGCGCCGGTGAAGGATTGGCCGATGAGGTGCGAGCCGATGACTGCGCCGTTGCGGGTGATGAGCTCGCCGGCGGCTTGCTTGGGGAAGAATGCGCGGGCTAGGGCGGTGATCGCAAGGGGGTAACCGATGCCGAGGATGATCGCGGTGATGAGGGTGTAGAGGGTGGCGGTGATGATTGTTTTTTTCATGGTGTGGTCCTTGGTGGTGCGTTAGCTGGTGCTAAGAGGGGATTCCTCCGCTTCGCTGCGGAACGATAGAGGGAACGGCAAGTGCAACAGCAAAAGCAAGTGCAACAGCAACAGCCAATACAGTGGTCCTTCGCTTCGCTCTAGGATGACGAGAGTTTAGCGGGGTGCTGGAAGAGAGCAACGGCAAGAGCAACGACAAGAGCAAAGGCAAGAGCAAAGGCGACAACGAGAGCGATGGTGAGAGTTAGGCGAGGTGAAGGGTGGTGATTAGCATGTCAATTAGCTTGATTCCGGCGAAGGGGGCGATGATGCCGCCGAGGCCGTAGACGAGCAGGTTGCGTTGGAGTAGGGCTGCGGCGGACATGGGGCGGTAGCTTACTCCTCGCAGGGCTAGCGGGATGAGCGCGACGATGATGAGGGCGTTGAAGATGATGGCTGAAAGGATCGCGGACTCGGGGTTGTGGAGGTGCATGATGTTGAGCTTGTTGAGGACCGGGAAGACGCCGGCGAACATCGCGGGGATGATGGCGAAATATTTTGCGATGTCGTTGGCGATGGAGAAGGTGGTGAGGGCTCCGCGGGTCATGAGGAGCTGCTTGCCGATGGCTACGATCTCGATGAGCTTGGTGGGGTTGGAGTCGAGGTCGACCATGTTGCCGGCTTCTTTGGCGGCCTGGGTGCCGGAGTTCATGGCAACGCCTACGTCGGCCTGGGCGAGGGCGGGGGCGTCGTTGGTGCCGTCGCCGGTCATGGCGACGAGCTTGCCGTCGGCCTGCTCGCGCTTGATGAGGTCCATCTTGTCTTTGGGTTTGGCCTCGGCGAGGAAGTCGTCGACTCCGGCTTCGCGGGCGATGGCGGCGGCGGTGAGGGGGTTGTCGCCGGTGATCATGACGGTGCGGATGCCCATGGCGCGGAGTTGATCGAAGCGCTCCCGCATGCCTCCCTTGACTACGTCTTTGAGATGGATGACGCCGAGGGCGCGGCCGTTTTCGGTGACGACGAGAGGTGTGCCTCCGGAGCGGGCGATGGTGTCGACGGAGTCGCGGACGGCGTCGGGGAGTTTGGAGCCGTGCTGGAGGAGGT
>JAJYCQ010000042.1 GCA_021778315.1 Acidobacteriota bacterium
CTAACCTACATCGCCGGAACCTTCCTTGGCCTCGCCCTCCCCGCCTTCTATCTCCTCCCCGCGGCCTACGAACGCCGCTTCGTCCAGGTCACCATGGCGATCATCCCCGGCATGCGTCCGCAAGACAACTTCCTCTTCGCCTACACCCCCGACCCCGGCCACAATGGCGTCAACCACCAGATCACCCTCTTAGCCCTGACCCTCATCGCCCTAACCTTCGCCGCCCTAACCACCCTCCTCCTCCGCACCTACTTCTCCAAAACCACCGCCCTCTCCACCAATGCCCATAGCCCCCGGCCGGGTGCCCCATTCATGGCGCGGCCTCATCGCGACATGGGTGGGATGACGACCCAACCACCCCCCCAGCAAACCTCCACTCTCTCGACCGAACCGCCCAACCAGCAACCCCGTGTCCTCTCGACCGAAGCGCGCAGCGCGCAGCGGAGAGACCTGCAGCTTCCCGCGACCCTAACCCTCCTCGCCGCGACCATCACCTTCCTCCTCTTCCCACCCTCCACCTTCCTCTGGCTCCACGTCCCCGAGCTAGCCTTCCTCCAACTCCCCTGGCGCCTCCTCACCCTCCTCACCCCCCTCCTCGCCCTCACCCTGGCCCTCCTCCTCTCCCCAATCTTCTGCACCTCCTCACCCCTACCCTCGCCATCCGCTCAGGACTCCGCTCAGGGCCCAGCCCTCGCACCCCGCACACTCCAACTCTCGCCGTCCGCGCAGGACCCGGGTGCCCCACGTCTCGCTTCTGAGACGTGGGTTCGCAGGATCTCCACCCTGGCCACCCTCGCCGCCACCCTCCTCCTCCCGCTAGCCCTCGGCTACACAGCCTTCCATCTCTACGCCCAATACTGTTTCCCCGACGAGACCCCCCGCGCCATCGCCCAAAACCTCCTCACCCACCACGGCTTTCCCCCCACCGACGAGTACACCCCCACCCACGCCGACAACGACCTCCTCCGCACCAACAACCCCGCCTACTGGCT
The DNA here is from genome assembly GCA_021778315.1 of Acidobacteriota bacterium. Next base: position 993 of record JAJYCQ010000042.1, read on the forward strand.
CCTCCCCAACCTCCCCAGCGGCCAGCCCGCCGACCCCAACACCCCCGCGCCCCACACCACCCCCACCGCCACCGAGCTCAACCCCTCCCTCGACACCGACGACACCCCCATCCCCCCATCCCAAACCCTCTCCACCCCAGCCCCCCACCACCTAACCCTCAACCTCCAACAACCCGCCACGCTAGTCCTGAACCTCCGCGACTACCCCAACTGGCGCATCACCGAAACGACCGCTACCAATCAACTCTCGCCGTCCGCGCAGGACCGCGACGACGGCCTCCTCGCAATCCCCATCCCCGCCGGCCCCTCCACGCTCGACATCACCTGGCACCGCACCCCCGACCAAACCCTCGGCCTGGCCATCTCCGCCCTGGCCCTCCTCACCTACGCCCTAACCCACCGCCGCATCCCCTAACCACCCCGGTAACAATCCACCGCCCGCCATCCCCGGCGACAATTAAACTCTCGCCGTCCGCGCAGGACTCCGCGCAGGACTTGGACTAGTGGGTGCGGTCTACCAGGTACTGGGCCAGCGACGTCAACGGCCTCGCCGCCTCGCCAAACCCTTCCAGCGCCGCAAACGCATCCGCAATCAGCGCCGCAGCATCCCGCCGAGACTGTTCCAGCCCATACACCGCCGGCCACGTCGCCTTGATCGCGGCTGTATCCTTGCCCGCCGTCTTGCCCAGCTCAGCCGACGTCTGCGTCACATCCAGAATGTCATCCACCACCTGAAACGCCAGCCCCGCCTTCTCGCCAAACGTCCGCAGCGCCGCCACCCTCTCCGTTCCGCCCGCCGCAGCCTGGGCCTGCCCCAGCCCCAGCAACCCTCCGCACACAATGCTCGCCGTAATCAACGCCCCCGTCTTCGCCCGGTGAATCCTCTCCACCAGTTCCGCCGTCGGGGTATGCCCCTCCCCCTCGATATCCATCACCTGCCCACCAATCATCCCCGGAGCCAGCTCATTCGCCATCTCCCGGTCATCCCCCGGATGAGCTCCCCCCACCCCCGTCCCGATCGCCAGCGAAAACTCCCGCAGAATCGCCACCACGCTCGCCGCCGCCACCGGCAGCTCCGCAATCGTCTGGAACGCCAGCGTCTGCAGAGCATCCCCGGCAAGAATCGCAATCGCCTCCCCAAACGCCACATGGCACGTCGGCTTACCCCGCCGCAGATCATCATTGTCCAGCGCCGGAAGATCGTCATGGATCAACGAATATGTATGCACCATCTCGAACGCCGCACCCAGCTCCACCGCCCCGGCAGGAATCGCGCCCATCCCCGCCACCATCCTCGCGGCCTCCATGCACAGGATCGGACGCAGCCTCTTCCCGCCCGCAAACGTACTATGGCGCATCGCCCTATGAATACTATGCGGAGGAGTCGAGGCGGAGGGCAGCAAGCGCTCCAGCGCGGCATCGGTAAGGGCAGATCCGGATTTTAGAAGAGCTTCAACGTCAGAGTTCATAGTCGATCTATGATTCTACGTCACCACCCTCGCACCCCAGCCAACACCCGCCGGCCATAATCTGTTCCGCGCCACGGCCGCCGCAATCCCGTTCAACATCCACGCAGCCGCACGCCCCATCGCCGCCGTCGCTTTTGAGCATGCACGTCCGTCCTCCAGTCGCTCTTCCTAGTGCAGATGAAGCTTGGTAATGTCGTTGAACAGCACGAAGAATGCGAAAAGAATGATGCAGACAAACGCCACCTGGTAGATCAACTCTTTGACCTGTTGGTTGACGTCGCGCCGCATGATGCTCTCAATCACCAGGAAGAAGATCATCCCTCCGTCCAGCGGTGGAACCGGCAGCAGATTGAAGATACCCAGGTTCAGCGAGATCACGCTCATCAGCTCGATCAGCGGCCAGATTCCCATCTGCGTCGCAATGTCGATCTGCTGCGCAATGCCCACCGGCCCGCTCATCTGCTTGACCGAAACGTGGCGCGTGAACAACCCATGCAGCACGCGCAGAATCAGCTTCGAGCCCTTGCGGTTGTCCTGGTACGACTGCACCAGTGCCGCGCCAATCGGAAGCTGCTGCACCGCCGCCGTCGGTGGCCGGTACGTGAAGCCAAGCCGGTACTGCGTCTCCGCTCCCGGCGACTCCATCTTCTCCGGAATCGCCGTCAACGTCAGCGGCTGGCCGTTGCGCACGATCCCCAGCGAAGCCGGCTCCCCCTTGCTGTCCTTCAGGTACGCCAGCAACGCGTAAACCGAGTGTGGAGTCAGGTTGTTGATGCGAACCAGTTGATCGTTCGACTTCAGGCCCGCTCGGTCCGCCGGAGTGTTGGCCGAAACGCTCAGCACCGTAATGGGTCCCGGATCCATGCGGGGAATCAGCCCCGCGGCCATCAGGTTATCTTCGCTGAAGTCCGTCACCGGATCGGCCGTGATCTTGATGCTGCCCGTAACCGTCTGCCCGTTGTGCGTGAACTCGATCGGCAGAGCGCGATTCAGGTTCAGCGCCGATTCGTCAATGATCTGCTCCCACGTCGGATGATTCACCTTGTTGAAGCGAGTGATCGTGTCCCCCGCCGTCAGCCCGTCGGCTGCGGCCATCGTGTTCTGGGGTACATAGTCGACCACCGCAGGACCCGTCAGGTACTGGTCCACCTCATGATGGTAATGAGCGACCAGGAACAGCAGAAAGAACGCCAGCAGGAAGTTCGCAAAAGGTCCCGCCAGCGCGATCAGCACCCGCTGCCAGCGAGGCTGCGCATTCAGGTCATCCGGCGCCGTCGCATCAGCTTCAGCACCGTACTCCCCGGCGAACTTCACATACCCGCCCAGCGGCAGCAGCGAGATCCGGTAGTCCGTCCCACCGTGCTGAAATCCAAAGAGCCGAGTCCCAAACCCGATGGAGAACGTCTCCACCCGCACCCCGCACAGCTTGCCTACAATGAAGTGGCCCAGCTCGTGTACGAGGACCATGATGCCGAGGACAATCCCGAATTCGATAAGAACAACAAGCAGATGCATGTGAACGGTGAGCCTTTGATTGGATGATGCGCACCCACAATGAAAACGCGACAGTGGGGCACCCGGATTGTGATGCGCTTGAAGATTGGATGCGCCTAAAGCGTGCTCGCGACCACCTGACGCGCCAGATCGCGGCACTGAGCATCGACCGCCAGAACCTCTCGTATGGATGCCGGAGAGCCTGAAGGAGTTAGCGCCAGTACGCGTTCGATTGTACGTGCGATTCCGTTAAAGGATAGTGTACCGCCAAGGAACGCTTCCACCGCGATCTCGTCCGACGCATTCAGCGCAATGCAGTGATTCTGCGAGGCCGCCGCCGCCTCATACGCCAGCCGGAGGCACGGAAAGCGAGCCAGGTCCGGCTGCTGAAAATCAAGCTGCGAGAGCGAGGAAAGGTCGAACGTCAGCGGAGTCTTGCCTTCCACCGCAATGCGCTCCGGCCACGAAAGCGCATACAGAAGCGGCAGCCGCATGTCCGTCACCGAGATCTGCGCAAGGATGCTCCCATCGATATATTCCACCAGGGAATGAATCGTCGATTGCGGATGCACCGTCACCTTCACCCGGTCCGGAGGAAGTCCGAACAGCCGGCACGCTTCTATAATCTCCAGCCCCTTGTTCAGCATCGTCGCCGAGTCAATCGTGATCCTCTGCCCCATCACCCACGTCGGGTGCTTCAGCGCCTGCGCCGGAGTGATCCGCTCGAACTCCTCCATCGGCGTATTGCGAAACGGACCCCCCGAAGCCGTCAGCCATATCTGCTTCACTTCGGCCGCAGTCCCTCCCCGCAGGCACTGGTGAATCGCGTTATGCTCCGAGTCGATCGGCAGCAGATCGACGTTGTGCTCCCGCGCTGCCGCGAGGATCAGGTCGCCCGCGGCAACCAGGCATTCCTTGTTCGCCAGGCCCACCGTCTTGCCCGATAAAACCGCCGCATACGTAGCCTCCAGGCCCGCCACGCCCACAATCGCCGAGACCACAAAGTCCGCCCCCGCAAGCGTCGCCACCCGCACCGTTCCAGCCGTCCCGTACACCACGTCGACGCCGCCGATCCCGGCACTCGCCAGCCGCCTCGTCAGTTCGTCAGCCAACTCCTCCGTGGCCATCGAGATAACCTCCGGACGCCAGCGCTCGCATTGCGCAAACGCCTCGTCAAGGTTCGATCCAGCAGCAAGGGCAATAGGACGAAAGCGGTCAGGGTAGGACTCGCAGAGGCTGAGGGTGCTCTGGCCGATCGAGCCGGTCGAGCCGAGGAGGGAGAGATTCTTCACTAGCCTATTTTACCCATTCCGCCTGCCAGCCGGGGGGAACTCAGCCCGCAGCGAACCCGCTGCGCGACGACCCTGCCAGCCTTCCGAAGCAACCCGCCAGCCCCAGCACCTCGGCCGTCCGCGGATGCCTTGCACGCACATCGCTAGGAGCCACCCCACAATCCAGTCTTCACCCGCAAAAATCGGCCCTCGTTTAGCACGCCCTAGACCGGCCCAAGCGCCTCGTAGGGTTCTCCCGGAAGCGTGACTCGAATACCGTCGCCGGGATAAATATCGCCGCCCACCAACACGATCGACATGATCCCGGCGCGAAGCGTTCGCCGCCTCGTATGGCGCGCTGGCGGCCCGTACAGATGTTGCTGCAGCCCTGCACGAAACGCCTCAATCTGCGAGCACGGAGTGCGCAGGCCTGTGACTTCAACGATCGCCTCAAGTCCAATATGGAGCCGCGTTCCCCGAGGCAGCGTGAGAAGATCAAGTCCCTCGGTCAGCAGGTTTTCGCCCAGCTCGCCAGCCTTGATCGCGAACCCCAGCCCGGCCAGTTCCTCCAGCATCTCGGACGAAAACAGATGAACCTGGCACAGGTTCGGCAACGCAGGCCTTTTGCGCTTGAGATACAGGTGCTGCGTCGTACGTCCGCGGTGCGCATCGTCCTCAACACCTTCACCAGCGACAAGCCGCAACCCAGCCTGCGGCTGCTTAGAAAAGCCGTGTCCAATACTGCGCGAAGTAGCAAGAACCGTTGGCATAGAAGACAAGATAACGCTCAGAGTGCAATGAGCTAGAAGCTAGCAACCAGCAGCTACTTCGGCACCAGCCTCAAGCTATGCACCGCAGCTCCATGTTCCAGCGGAAGTCTGAAGGTCGTGCCATTCAGCCAGGGCAGAAACTGGTCCATAAACCAAGGGCTCGCGGGGTTGCCAGACTCTCCGGTGGTGATGTTCGCCTGCGTGTTTTCAGCGTTCGACAGATCCGCGGTGAAGCGCTCCGACGGCCCAAAGTGCAGCCCCGTCTGCTTGATCGTCGTGCCGTCTCCCCCGTTCGGATGCAGCCCGGATCCAGTCGCCACGCCCAGCAGCGTGCTGATGGGCGAGTGGCTCCCGAAGATCGGGTGTGCAATGTCCACCGGGTGAATCGCGCCGTAGCTCCAGCTCGCAAGGTTCGCCGGCGCATGATCCAGCTTCAGTCCGCGCTCCAGTGCCGCGGCAAGAAAGTCGTCCCAGTTCGCGTAAGCGCGGGGAAGCCAGCGCGCCGGAGTGTGCTGCAGGATCAACTCCAGCGCCGTAGTCTCTTCGTTCCACGAGTAGAGTTCGGTCAAGTCAACAATCTCCTGCGGCGTAACCTTCGCTGAATCCTTCGCCGTGTCTTTCTCAGACGGCGAGCGCTTGGAACGCGTCCCGTCGCGAGCTTGGGCACGAGCCTCGGCCCGCAGCTTCGGGATCAGCAGCATCGGCCACAGCACATGCCGCGTCGACGCAACAATCACCGCAGCCGCCGACTCCGGCTTCACGTCGCCATTCCAGTCGCGCAGCAGGTTGGCCGCCTGCTGCAGCCGCGGATCCTTCTTCGTCTTAGCCGAGTGGTCAAGAGCGTACGCCAGCCTCTGCGCCACCAGCAGATCGAACTCCGAGTGCGTGTCCGTCTGGATCGCCAGCATGTCGGCAGGCCTCAGCCCCGACCGGGCCTCAAGCAGGTGGTTGATCCGCTCAACCCGATACGCATCGACCCAGTTGTTCGCAATAAAGTAAGGATAATCATCCGTGACAATGCGCGAGTTCGCCGTAGCGAGAATCCCCGACGCCGGGTCCAGAACCGACGGCAGCGCGTCATACGCAATATACCCAGACCAAACCTGCGTCCCGTCCAGCGCATCCACTGGCACCGTCGAAATCGGCGACCCGATCGTGTACGAAGTCGTCGGCGAGCTGGGTATCTCCTGCGCCCCACGCCCCTCCTGCGAGGCCGCCGGTCCCTGCGCCTGCACCCTGCCGCTCGTCCCCACGAACGACGCAAGCACCGCATGAGCCACCGCAACCGAGGAGGTTTGCGCGTCCCCGGATTCGTCGTCTTCGTCCTCAGCCGGCGTAGCGTCCGGAAGAATAAACGGCTGCACCGCGCGAGGTCGCTGCACCGCTGGTCCCCGGATCGGGATGCGCCCCAGCAGATGGTAGCCGATGTGGTGCGCATCGGCGTAGACCAGGTTCTGCGAGACGCTGCCAAACCCCGCGAACGCCGCCACCAGCGATGCCGCATCCGTCGCCGCGTTGATCGAGTACATCGGCGACGTGATCGTCGACGGATCGTAGATCGTCCACTCCAGCGCCAGCGCCCGGTGCTCCGATTTATACAGCGGCGAGATGATAGGAGTCGCCATCGTCGTTGCGCCCAGCGTGTGCGTCGTCGTCAAAACGTCGAGCGTAACGTCGCGCCTCGCCCGCACCCGTATGTGCTCAATCTGGTGGCCGACCCGCGACCACGTGTGGTCAGCATGCTCATACTCCGTGCCCGCGCCCGAGCCTCGCAGGTGCTCAACAATCACGTCCTGCACATCCGCTCCGGAGTTCGTGAATCCCCACGCAACGAACGGGTTCCGTCCCACAATCACGAACGGAACTCCAGGCAGCGTGAAGCCCGCAACACTCAGCGGTTGCGCTCCCTCCGCATGCAGAGACGCCTCGTACCAGATGTCCGGCGCCGTCAGCCCCAGGTGCATGTCATTCGACAGCAGAGGAGCTCCGCTCGCCGTGTGCGCACCCGCCACAACCCAGTTGTTCGAGCCCGGCAGGCAGCCGTCGCAGGAGCGAGGTCGCAGCTCTGCATCGACCGCCAGCAGCTCGTGCGCCGACGCTCCTTCGCGCACACCCATCGCAGTCGCCGCCTGTGCGGGGAACAGCGAGCACTCGCCCCCAGCGCACGATGCCTGCGTCTTATCCAGAGGAATCTCCTCCACCGGAACAGCCGGCGTCGTCAGGTCCACCGGAGTTTGCGTCGGAGGATGATCGCGCCAGCTCCCCGTCGGATACAGGTCCGCAAGCAGCGATGCCGGCAGATGCGCCGCCAGCGCCTCGCGGTTAAGCTTCGTGGGAAACTCCGTCGAAAGCTGCTGCGACATCACCAGCGCAATCAGCAGCGAGTCGCGCGGCGTCCACGCCGATGGCGTGTAGCGCAGCAGGTGAAACTCCACCGGCAGCGTATTCTGGCCGCCCCTGCTCCCGTCATGCGCTGCGATAAACGCGTTCACGCCGTTCGCATACACCTGAAGCTGGTGGAGCTGATCCACAGGCAGCACGGCAATCGCCCGGTCAGCAGCCGAGCGAAGCTGCAGGATGCGCTGTTCCCGGTCGTGCTCAATCAGCGACGGCCCGAGAATCTCCGCCAGCTCCCCCGCTCCATGCCGCCGCAGCGCGTCCATCTGGAACAGCCGGTCCGACGCCGTAATGTAGCCCTGCGCGAACAGCAGGTCGTCAAGATTCGACGCTCGCAGCGTCGGCACTCCCTGCGCATCGCGCGTCACCGTAACCGCAGACGACAGTCCCGGAACGCTCGCCGTGCCATCAAGCTCCGGCAGCGACGCCCGCATCGCATGGCGCAGCGCAATCGCCAAGCTCAGCGTCACCACCGCCACCACAACCGCGACCGCCGCAGCCCCGATCGCAAGCCGCTTCACCCACCGCCGGCGAGGTTCATCATCGTACAGACTTTCGGAGGATCGGCGATGCGTAAAATCCTGCGAGGACGGCGAGCGTTCGGCTTCGGGAGAAGAAGGTGTGGGAGGAGTCATGGGCCTGTCTTGATTCTAGGCGATGGGAAACTCCACCGTTGAAATCGACGGCATCTCTGGCTCGGTCACCCCTTCGGCTTCCAGTCGAGGCTGCTCGCCCGGTCTCGTCGTCAACCGAACCACAACCACCACCACCAGCAGCACAGGGATGCAGAGGATGCTGCCTTCCGGCCCGTCAACTCCGCCAGAGAGCAGTGGCTTGCCCGCGATGTGCGTCTGGAACAGCCTGCCCACAGACAGGTTGCCGCTATCGGCCACGCCATAGAGGAAGCTCTGCGCCCAGTCCCACGCCATGTGGAACCCGATCGCCCACCACAGCGACCCCGTCCGCCACAGCACATAGCTGAAGATCAGGCCGATGAGAACGACCTGCCCAATACCCAGCGCGTTCTCTCCCGCGTTACCCAGATGAACGGCTCCGAACACAAACGACATGATGACCGCAGCCATCCAGAACGCGACGGCGCGGGCGTTCGTGGGTGAAATCTTTTCGGCCAGCCCGATCACTCCGCGAGTCAGCGTGAACTGCAGATACCCGCGGAGCATGTACTCCTCGGAGAAGCCCACCGCCAGGAACGCGAGCAGCCACTTAGCCCCGTAGACGAAGATGGTCGGCCCGGTGAGCAGACGCTCGTCGAAGTAGAGCACGTGAAGTGAGCGAAGCAGCAGCACCAGGCCCGACAGCGCGACGAATCCCCAGAACGCGCCGGGAAAGAAGTCGCTGCGGCGCGACCTGCCAATGCCGTAGACCCCGAGCCTGCGGTTCTCGGCTTTGGAGAAGAACCAGCAGACCCCCAGCATGCCAAGAAAGCTCAGCCCGTCACTCACGATGACCAGCGCCGGCTGGAACGGCACAGTGGGCTTGGGCGCATGCACCTGGGGATGCGCTTGTGCCTGCATGCGCGCGGCCATGAACTCCTTCAGATGGCCGGTGGCTGCGACCGAGAAGAATCCGCTCAAGACGACGATGATCGCCACAAGCACGACAAAGATCGCCATCGACCATCCCGCACGCAGGCCAAAGCGCCCAATAAATACGCCCTGCCCCGAGCCCTGCAAGGAATCCTGCGCCGACGGCAACAGTTGGATTGGGGCCGATGGCGACGCGTCCTGCGAGGATGGCGGAACCGGGGATGTCCCCGGGTCTGGCGGCATGAGATCCATAGAATGCAGGTGCTCCTTGGGTGATGCTTGAGGCTGGGCGTTGGCTCTTGATAATACGTGAGTATGCCCGAGAATGTTCCATCGCCGGTCGGATACTCTGAAGAGGTTGCCTTCACAATCCCAGGAGTCCACCGCATTGAACTGCCGCATCTTTTATCACGACAAATGTTTCGACGGAGCCTGTTCGGCTTCCCTGTTCACCCGCTTCCATCGCGAGTGCATTGCAAAGCCCTCCGCGCACCCGTGGCAATACGACTATCAGGGGCTCGTCCATCGCGCCGGAGCCCTCTTTGACGAGGCCTGGTGGGGCGCCGGCGAGAATGCCATCGTCGACTTCAAATACTCTCCCTCCCCTCGACTCACCTGGTGGTTCGATCATCACCAGTCAGCCTTTGCGTCCGCACAGGACGAGGCCAACTTCCGCGCCGGACAGGGCAATCCATCCTCTCCCGGGCCGCAGGCCATGCGGCATTTCTTCGATCCGCACTACACCAGCTGCACCAGTTGGATCGCCCACATCGCCAGCACAAAGTTTGGTATGGATGTCGCTCCGCTCAAGGACCTCATCTACTGGGCCGACATCGTCGACGGAGCAAAATATCAGAGCGCCACGGCGGCCGTAGAGCTGCTCGAGCCCGCAATGCAACTCACCCTCGTCATCGAAAGCGCCCCCGACGATGAGGCTGGTTCCATCTCCCGAAAGTTCATTCCTCTGCTCACCGAGATGCCGCTGCAGCAGGTGCTGGAGCAGCCCTTCGTCCAGCACCTGCTCGGCCCCTTGCTCGATCAGCACTGGGCCGCCCTCGATCTGATTCGCCAGCGTTCCGTCTGCGAACAAGGCGTCATCTCCTTCGACATCACCGACCAGCCCACCGAGGGCTACAACAAATTCATCCCCTACTACCTGCATCCCGAAGGAACCTACAACGTCGGTCTATCCAAGTCCAGTTTCCGCACGAAAGTCAGCGTAGGCACCAATCCCTGGACCAAAAAGCCCGCGACCGACCTCGCAAACATCGCTGCCATCTGCGAACGATTTGGAGGAGGAGGCCACGCCCGCGTCGGAGCCATCAGCTTTCCAGTAAATCAACCCGAGCTGGCTCGAGCCGCCGTCGCAGAGATCATCGCAGAGCTCAAAGCAGCCTCCCCCGAACCTCCCCTCAAGCCTTAACCCCAAACCGAAAACCCCCAGCCCCCAACCCAACTCCCGCCGTCCGCGCAGGACCCAACTCTCGCCGTACGCGTAGGACGACCATTGCTTTCTCTAGCCTCTATCCTCTACCCTCTACGCACTGCCTTATGCAACTCCGTCCCCGCCATTACGTCCTCTTTGCCGTCATCGTCGCCATCTTCGTCTTCAACACGGTCCGTCACCGTCGCGATATGCGCCCCTCGATCTCCACCGAACCCGCACCCGTCGTCGTCACCCATCCGCGCCTCGACACGCCCGCCTGGGCCGCCTTCGACCACGCCGCCTCTCTCCGCGACGCTCCCGCCTCCGAGTTCAACCCCGCTCTCGCCGACCTCAACCAGCTCCTCCCCCTCGACCCCAACCAAGCCGACGGCCACCTCGCCGATATCAAAGGCTGTCTCACCTGGCTCGACTTCTACCGCCAGGGCATGGCCCAAACCCACACCGACCCCCAGATGAAGGCCCGCAGCTCCCACCACCTCGACACCTGCACCCGGTACCACCTCGACACCACCGCCTGATCCCTCCCCCTCACCCGTTCGACCTCACAGACACTTTTCCGATAATCTGGTGTTTCAATCAGTGAAGGCCAGGCCCGAGCAGAAGCCCCCAGATTCAATGGCCTTCTGCAAGCCCTGTACCGTTCGGATCGGCCAGTTAGGAGCACCACCATGCGCAGCCTCAAGTACCTCGCCCTGTTTGCCGTCGTCGGACTCATCCTCACGTCTACCCCTTCGGCGCATGCCCAGATCTCCTTCGGAATCAACATCGGCGGAGGCGACGGCGACTACGACGAAGGCCCACCCGTCTGTCAGTACGGCTACTACAACGTCGCTCCCTACGGCTGCGCTCCCTACGGCTACTACGGCCCCCAGTGGTTCAATAACGGAGTCTTCATCGGCGCCGGCCCCTGGTACGGCGGCGGCTGGGGTGGCTACGACCGCGGTGGCTGGGGCGACGACGACCACCGCGGCTGGGGTGGCGATCGCGGTGGCTGGGGCGGCGACCGCGGTGGCTGGGGTGGTGACCACGGCGGCTGGGGCGGCGACCACGGTCGCGGAGGCTGGGGAGGTGGCCGCGGCAACATAGGCGGCGGCTTCCACGGCGGCGGCGGCGGCTTCCACGGCGGCGGCGGTGGCTTCCACGGCGGTGGCGGTGGCTTCCACGGCGGTGGCGGTGGCTTCCACGGCGGTGGCGGCGGCTTCCATGGCGGTGGCGGACATCGCTAAGCCTCAACCCTGCACAACATCCCAGCGGCTGCCCTAACCGGCAGCCGCTTTCTTTTCTCCCTAACACAGCCCCGCCCCATCCCCTACGCAAAACCCGTCATCTCGACCGGAGCCACGCGACTCCCCGCGTGGCTCAGCGAGAAGCCCCTGTATTCGCCTTTGCAGTTGCAGTTGCAGTTGCAGTTGCCTTTGCCTTTGCAGTTGCAGTTGTCGGCACCCAGCAAAAAATCTCGTCATCCTAGAGCGAAGCGAAGGACCACTGTATTGGCCTTTGCTGTTGCCCTTGCCTTTGCCTTTCCTTCTGTCATTCCCGAAGGGAATCTGCTTCTCGCCTTTCCCGTTACTCGTTCCCCCCACCCCAAAAACAAAACGGCCCCGGAGGGCATCCTCCAGGGCCGTCAACCATCCCGCGTCTACTTCGCCGTTGCCGCCTTCTTCGCCGGAGCAGCCACCACCGCCTTCGGCTTCCAGAACGACAGGTCATCCTTCGTCCAGCTCTCCGGCATCCGGCTCATCGCCGGCGTAAACACAAACAAATTCGACACCGTGCTGTCATAGTCCGCGCTCTCGAACTCCTGCATCTGCTTGTGCGCCGCTGCTCCCACGCTCTTCTGATACGCCCCTACCTTCGCATGGTGCTTATCAAAATCTCCCAGCGACTTCGTCGCAATCAACACCAGGTACGAATCATCCGTTGCATCCCCATACGCCTGCTGATACACCACGTAGTGAAAATCCGGATCCACCTTCATCCATCCCTGCTCGACCTGCTTCATCACGTCCGTAAACTCGGCGCTATGGCCCAGCTTCACATGAATCTGCGTCAACTCCATATACCGCATCTTGCCCAGGCTCAACGCATCCGGATTGCTCAACCCAGGCCGCAGCTTCCACACCGTCGTCTCCATCCCCGCCAGCGTCGCGTTGTGCTCCTGCTCCAGGCCATCCAGCTTCGCTCCCATCATCGTCTCGTCGTAATCATGCACATCCGACATCTCCTCCAGCGACGAGTACCCCGACACAAACACCACCTCCTGCTTGCCCGTAATCGCTCCCATCCCCAGGTAGTATTCGCTGCCCTTGCCCGCATCCAGCACCGCTCCATACTCGGCCTCCAGCTTCGCGTGCGCAGCCTCCTCGCCCGGCTTCACAATCTCCCGCACCGTCACCAGCACCGGAGCAGGTCCGTGCGGTGCCGCTGCATGCTCCTGCGAGCTCGCAGCCACGGCCGTTGCCCCAACCACCACCATCGCCATCCAGGTAACCCACGTCTTAAGCCGGAACTGAACCATAGTCCTCACATCTCCTCTTCGAGCAAACAAACATCCTCGCATTCTAAATGGAACCCCCACCCGGAAGCTAAATCCCCAGCCGCACACCACCCACCTCAAGCCCCAAACCCGCGCACCTCGCTGCCACGCCCAACCTCCGACCTCTCACCCGAAGCCACGCAGCTTCATGCGCAGCGCAGCGGAGAGACCCCTGCCCTTGCCCTTGCCCTTGCCCTTGCCCTTGCACTTGCACTTGCCTTTAGCCTTTAGCCTTTAGCCTTTAGCTAGCAGCTAGCAGCTAGCTGTGAAGTTTCAATAGGTTGTTGTCCATCGGCGCAAGAACTGGGAAGCTGGGTTTGCGAAGACACAGCGGAACAGGAGAGCCGATGGACTATCACAAGCATGCCCGACTGACGGTGTACAGT
>JAJYCQ010000043.1 GCA_021778315.1 Acidobacteriota bacterium
GGCGGGGGGGTGGGTGGGGGGGGGGGCGAGGGGGGGGACGGACGCGACGATCGCTCGGGCGGGGGAGATTTTTCGCACGCTGGGGGAGGAGGCGAGCACGCTGGAGAGACGGCTGACGGTGGTGAAGGTGGCGAAGCCGAATCAGGATATGCGGTTCGATGTGCCGGTGGTGGGGGTTCCGACGATTGCGGCGATGCGGGCGGCGGGTGCGACGTGCTTGTGTGTGGAGGCGGGACGGACGCTGCTGTTCGACCGGGAGGCGATGGTGGCGGCGGCGAATGAGGCGGGAGTGGTGATCGTGGGAGAGGCTGCGTTGGTAGGGCTGTAGGAGCGGCGCAGGATTGATGATGGTGTAGCCAGAGGTGCGGGTGGGTGCGATAAGATTGCAGGCGGCGCAGTCTGTTAGCTAGCGACGCGCCCCAGGAGAACTCCCATGCTTCGGAAACGTTGGATCGCAGCAGGATGTGCAGTGGTGTTGGCAGGAAGTTTTGCGCTGACCAAGAGTGTGGCTGCGGCCGCGGATCTGGCGCCGGTTGGTTCGGTGGCGCCGAACTTTACGCTGTCGTCGCAGGAAGACAAGCCGGTATCGCTGAGCGACTACAAGGGTAAGTGGGTGGTGCTGTATTTCTATCCCAAGGACATGACGAGCGGATGCACGATCGAGGCACACAACTTTCAGCGCGACCAGTCGAAGTATGACGCGCTGAATGCGGTGGTGCTGGGCGTTTCGCTGGACACGGTGGAAAGCCATAAGACGTTCTGCACGAAGGATTCGCTGACGTTCAAGCTGCTGGCGGACCCGGACCACAAGGTGATTGAAGCGTATGGAGTGCCGATCAAGTCGTATGGCCCGATGCACTTTGCTGACCGCGACACGTTCCTGATCTCGCCGAACGGCAAGATCGTGAAGCAGTGGGAGGTGAAGGACATCCAGGCGCACAGCGGGGAAGTGCTGGCAGCGATTGCGGCGATGAAGAAGTAGAAGGTCTTCTGGACAGAGGACGCAAAAACGCCCGGACCTCTTGAGAGGGACCGGGCGCTTTTGCTTGCCTTGTATTGGGTTGAGAAGACTACTTCTTGACGGCCTTCTTGACGGCTTTCTTTGCAGGGGCCTTCTTCGCAGGAGCCTTCTTCGCGACGGCCTTCTTCGCAGGAGCCTTCTTCGCGGGAGCCTTCTTTACTGCCTTCTTTACTGCTTTCTTCGTTGCCAAGGTCTTACCTCTCATAGTTGATTTTTTGGTGCTTGTGCTCTTGTTGCCGACCGCCTTTTTAGGGGCCGCCTTACCGCCGCGCAGAGCACGTGTTGACTTCGCGGCAGAACTTGAAATCTTTTTACCCGCAGCCTTCTTTTTGGCGGGGGATTTTTTGACAGCCTTTTTGGCTGGCGCTTTTGTGACGGGCTTTTTGGCTGGAGCCTTTTTCGCCGGGGCCTTCTTTGCGGGTGCCTTTGTTGCAGCCTTTTTGGCGGGCGTCTTCGTGACGGCTTTCTTTACGGCTGCTTTTTTTGCGGGAGCTTTCTTTGCGGGTACCTTCTTTGGTGCAGCGACGGGAGTGGGGACGCTGGGGGTGGGCTCGGCGGAGAGCCTGGTGGGCGGCTCGTAGGGAGCTACGGGTGTGGGCGGAGCCGCGAAGATCTCTGCGTCTTCGGCATGGTCATTGATGACGACGATATTGAACTCCTCTTCCTCTTCTTCATCTTCTTCGTTGAGTGAGTCGAGATCGATGATTTCATCGGTATCGTCGTCGTAGCCTGCTGCGTAAAGCTTGATGGTCTCATCGTCGTGCAACATAACGTTCTCCCCAGCTACTTGTTATCGGCGTTGCGCTGAACCGCAGTGTTGAATTCTGATGCATCACTCGAAGCTGACATCGTACTCACTTAAGTACGACATACGATCTTCGCACGAATGACATGAACAGGATTACGCGCGGAGCTATGAAATAGCAAGCACCTTTTTTGGGGCAGTGCATAATTTTTAACGCGATTCCCTAAACGCATCATGAGATGGTGATCGCCGTCACGAAGTCTTCTTCTTCTTTGGCTTGTGCGAAGCAGGTGCAGTGCTGTGTGAAGGGGAAGATTTTTTCTGCGAGGGAGTGCTGCGAGAGCGGCTGTGGGTGGTGGTACTCGCATGAGCGTGATGCCTGCGAGCGGCGCGGGTTTTGGGTGCGAGATGTATGGGCTCGACGACGTAGAGAGAGTGGCCCGGAGCGACGCGACTGGAGGAGAGGTGGTTCCAGGTGCGGAGTTGCTCGACGGTGACGCCGAAGCGGTCGGCGACGGTGACGAGCGTATCGGAGCGGCCCATCTTGTAACGCTGTCCGGGCGGGAGAGTGCGGGTGGCGGCGATGGGGATGACGAGTTCATCGCCGGCCTCGATGGGTTGGGCTGCGGTGACGTCATTGAAGGAGGCGATCTCTGTTGCGTGTACGTGCAGGGCTGCGGCGATCTGGTCGAGCGTCTCTCCGTCCTTGACGATGTGATAGCGCCAACTGGAGCGATCGTCTTCGGGAATGTTTTTGAGGCGATCGAGGAAGACGTCATGCGTGCCGACGGGGATATGCAACTCGTAGGGGATGTCGCGGGGCGTGGAGAGGCGGAGGAGCGCGGGGTTGAGAGCGACAATCTCGGGAACGGATGAGCCGGTGAGGTCGGCTACGAGGCGCATGTCGATGGCGTAGGTGGTGGTGACGGAGTCGGAGAGGACGGGGGCGTCGGGCGTGAGATCGGTGAGGCCGTAGAGCTTTGGGTTCTTGGCCATGATGGCGGCGGCGATGATGCCGGGGACATAATTTTTGGTTTCGCCGGGGAGAGCGTTGCGGCGATAGAGCTCCCAGTAGTCGGCATACCCGGTCTTGGCGACGGCGTGCTGGACGCGGCCCGGGCCCCAGTCGTAGGCGGCCATGGCGAGGTACCAGTCGCCGAACTGGTTGTAGAGGATCTTCATGTACTTCGCGTAGGCGAGGGTAGATTTTTCGGGATCGAAGCGCTCGTCGAAGTAGCCGTTGCGCTCGAGGCCGTAGCCTCCCTGGGGCATGAACTGCCACATGCCACCGGCACCGGAGCCTCCGTTCATGGCCTGGGGTTGAAAGCCGGACTCGGCGACGGCGAGATAGATGAGGTCCTGAGGGACGCCTTGCTCGCGGAGGATTCTGGAGATCATCTCCTTATATTTTCCGGCGCGCTCGAGGGAGCGAACGAGGTGGGCGTGGCCTGCGGGAGAGTTGCTGAAGTAGCGAATCCAGCCGGCGACGTAGTCGTTGACGACGAGGGGGAGATCGGACTGGGTGGTTTTTAATTCGGCTGCGATTTTTCCGACGAGGGCAGGGTCGGAGGGGAAGGTGACTTCGTTGGCGGCATCGAGGGGAGCGGCTTCAATCTTTGGAGAGAAGCCGTTGCCCTGCTTGAGAGCGGCGAGCTCGAGGGAGTTGATGGCGGAGAGAAGCTGGTCGAACTCGTCGGAGAGTTGCGGATCGTTTTTGAGGTCCATGCCGCTGGAGAGCATGGTGTCGACGGCGAAGTCGAAGTCCTGACGGGCGGCGTCGAGGCGATTGGCGTGGTAGTTGTCGACTCCGGATTTATAGCTGTCCTCGGCCTTGCTGATAAGGGCCTGGACCTTCTGCGCGTGCTGAGCCGCGATGATTTGCTGCGCGGTCTGCTGGGCCTGATCCTGGGCGGTGGCTTGTTGCTGCTGGAGAGTGGGTGCGGTGGCGTTCGAGGGAGTTTTGCCGGGAGAGGCGGTGTTGCCGGGACCAGCGGCCGGACATCCGGTGAGCGTCAGGAGCAGCAGCGGGGCGCATGCCGCGGCAAGGGTGCAGCGCCCGAAAAGGGAGGTAGTTCGCAGATTCACCATCAACCTTTTCATTGTAAGGGTTGGACGAGGTGGGAGGCTTTTGGTTCTCGCGGTTTCAGGCGCTTGAGTGCAGCGAGTGTTAAGATGGAGGTTAGGCCTTTCGTATTCAAAATGGATCCCAAGTACATCCGCAACTTCGCGATCATCGCGCACATTGACCACGGCAAATCAACCCTTTCGGACCGGCTGCTCGAGCTGACCGGAAGCCTGACCTCGCGCGAGATGCAGGCGCAGGTGCTCGACGCGATGGACCTGGAGCGAGAGCGCGGGATCACGATCAAGGCACATACGGTGCGCATGATGTACACGGCGTCGGATGGGCATTTGTATCAGCTGAACCTGATCGACACGCCGGGGCATGTGGACTTCAGCTATGAGGTGTCGCGGTCGCTGGCTTCGTGCGAGGGAGCGCTGCTAGTGGTGGACGCGTCGCAGGGTGTGGAGGCGCAGACGCTGGCGAATGCTTACCTCGCGATTGCTGGCGGGCTGGAGATTCTGCCGATCATCAACAAGATTGATTTGCCTAGCGCGGATATTGAACGCACGAAGGCGATGATTGAGAAGTCGGTGGGGCTGCCTGCGGATGATGCGGTGTGCGTGAGCGCCAAGACCGGGCTGAATGTTGCTGACATTCTGGAGGCGGTGGTGATGCTGCTTCCTCCTCCAAAGGGCGATGCGGAGGCTCCGCTGCAGGCGCTGATCTTCGATTCGTGGTTCGATGCGTATCGCGGCGTGATTGTGCTGGCTCGCATTATCAATGGGCGGCTGCGCAAGGGTGATCGCATTAAGATTATGTCGAATGGGCGGCAGTTCGACGTGGAGTCGATGGGCGTGATGACGCCGAAGCCTGTGGTGCTGGAAGAGCTGAGCGCGGGCGAGGTGGGGTTCTTCGTGGCGACGATCAAGAACGTTGCGGACACGAAGGTGGGCGATACGATTACGCATGTCGACCGGCCGTGCGCTGCTCCGCTGCCGGGGTTTGAGGACATCAAGAGCATGGTGTTTGCCGGGCTGTATACGGTGGACTCGCATGCGCATGGCATGCTGCGGGATGCGCTGGAGAAGCTGCGGCTGAATGATGCGAGCTTTAATTTTGAGCCGGAGTCGTCGGTGGCGCTGGGGTTTGGATTTCGCTGCGGGTTCCTGGGACTACTGCATCTGGAGATCATCCAGGAGCGGCTGGAGCGCGAGTACGATCTTGACCTGATCATCACGGCGCCGGGCGTGCAGTACATCATCACGATGACCGATGGCAGCGTGATCACGGTGGACAATCCTTCGCGGTGGCCTGATCCGAGCGAGATTGAACAGATTGAAGAGCCGGTGATTATCGCGAAGATTCTGACCAATGAGGAGTATGTCGGCAACATTCTAAAGCTGGTGGAGGACAAGCGCGGGCGGCAGCAGAATATCGAGTATGTGTCCGAGACTCGCGTGATGCTGACGTACGAGCTTCCGCTGAATGAGATTGTGCTGGATTTTTATGACCGGCTGAAGTCGGTGTCGCGGGGCTATGCGTCGCTGGACTATCACCTGGCGGGGACGTGGGTTTCGCCGATGGTGAAGATGGATATTCTGATTGGCGGCGACCCGGTGGATGCGCTGAGCTTGATCGTGCATCGCGACGCAGCGTACGACCGCGGCAAGGTGCTGGTGGAGAAGATGCGCGAGCTGATTCCACGGCAGATGTTCGAGGTCGCGATTCAGGCGGCGATCGGCTCGAAGATCATCGCCAGGTCGACGGTGACGGCGATCCGCAAGAACGTGATTGCGAAGTGCTATGGCGGCGACATCAGCCGCAAACGCAAGCTGCTGGACAAGCAGAAGGAAGGCAAGAAGCGGATGAAGCGGATTGGGAAGGTCGATATTCCGCAGGAGGCGTTCCTTGCGGTGCTGAAGGTGGGGGAAGAGTAGTTTGGTCGGGTGAGGAATCAGGCTGATCGCAGCAATAAGAATGGAGGCCCTGGGGCCTCCATTTTTATTGCTGCTCCGCTGGGGTGATGAGCTACTTGTGCGGGGCTGCGGTGGGGGTGGTGCGGTGGGGAGCTGGCGCCGCGGGGACTGGTGCAGCTACTCCGGAGGCGAGGTTGTAGGCGTTGACGACGGCCTGGGTGATGTCGGTCTGCTGCTGCCACCAGAGGACGGTGGGGAGCTGCTGCTGGCCGCCGATGTTGAGGAGGAGGGTAAAGCCGTTGTCCTGGGCATACTTGACGGCGGTGCCACCGAACTTCTGGGCAACCTTGCCGTAGGCTTCCTGGACATCGCTGTTGTAGGCGGTCTGGGCCTCTTCGACGTCGCGCTGGAGAGACTTCTCCTTGGTGTCGATGGCCTTGAGGCGGGTAGCGCGCTCTTCGTCGGACAGGGTGGCGGGCAGAGCCTGATACTGCTTCTTCAGGGACTCGACTTCAGCCGACTGTGCGTCGATCGCGGCCTTCTTGGGCTCGAACTTCTTCTGGACGTCAGCGACGGCCTTCTGGCCTTCGTTGGTGGCGACGACACCCTGCTCGAAGGCGATGACGGCAACCTTGGCGGGGATCGCCTGAGGTGCGACGGCGGCGGTTGGGGCTGCAGCGGGAGCCGGTGCGGTTGCAGGGGCCTGGGCGAGGAGGGAGGAGGCTGCGAGGCCGGTGGCCAAAGCAGTAGCTAAGACAAGGGTGCGGTTCATGCGGTGTTTGAGACTCCTTACAAGGATCCGGATTCCGGAGATTTCGGCTGGGTCGCTCCCTGCGCAATGCGCCGCCGGGAAGTGTGCTGCACCTTCCTCCGCCCGTGGAACACCCGAGGGTGTTGCCAGCTTGCTCTATCTGATTGAAGTCAAGGAGAGGGTCGCGGGCGCGAGAGGAAAGTCGGCTGACCGCAATTATAGGAGACGGCCGGGGCTCGGTCAAACGGCGCAGGACAAATGGGTGGGGAATCGGGGGGTAGGGGAGCCCGAGACTCTTCCGAAAAACGGAGACTGCGGAGGAACAATACCGTTTTTGGTGACTTCAGCGGCTGGATAGCTGCATTTCTTGGGGAAATTGGAGGTTTTGAGTTTGGTACGGTGATTGCTACTTGTCAGGGTGTTCGGGATCAAGTCGCTGAATGTGCGCTTGAATGACGGATGTTCGGAGCTCAGGTAATTCTGGGCAGAGGGCTGAAGACACACCCTATTTAGAGGAGTGTCCCCCGCCGAGCAAATTCCCATTGGAGTTCAAACTCTGAGGGAATCATTCTGGAGGCCAGCGACTGGCTGTTAGGGGCTGAGGGCCGTCTTTCCGGGGAGGGGAGATGGCCCAGCGGCTCACGGGCGGAGTCGCCCTCCTTATCCTTACTGGAGCTCTGCATAGACAGGCAGGTAACTGGATAGGTGCAGGGCCCACTTCTTTTAGTTGTTGCACTAATGAATAGCCGAGCGTAGTATCGGGATGTTCTCGAGGCTCAGGGGTTACATATCGCGCCGTGAGTGGTCCGGTGGAGTTTACGCTCTGATTAAGTCTTTAGAATGAAAGTGTGGGTTCCCGCAGCCGCCTGGTATAGGCTACCGAGGCAATGAGGGTTGCGAGGATCGTACTTGGTCGTTTCGGGATCATCCGACAGAAGTCAGCGGAGATCTGGGCGAACATGAGGTTCAATCAAATTTAGCGAGTAATTAAAGTCGTTCCGAAGAATGCGGTCAAGAAGCTGAGCCGAGGTATGGGTAGGACGGTTGAGCTGATTCAGGGGGAATACCACGAAGGTTCAGAGCCCCCAGAGACGAATTTGGAATGAATGGTATTTCAACGGTAGTAAGCTGTCTGCCGGGTGTGGCAGGCGGGCCGGGCGTAGTCGAAGGGCGCAGAGGCGCTTAGGCTGACGACTTTGGCTGGGAATGTACGACATATCATCTTTGAGTCCATGCTTGAGAGCGACAACGATTGACCCGTTTCGGAGGCAGTGTAGCCCGAGCCCGTATTGGGCTGTGGGGCTAGTCCGTGGGTAGGTCTGAAGCGCTTGAAGCGCCCAATTGTAAGGGGAAAACACAGCATCATGTCAGAGCAGAATGCAGTAAACGCTTCGTCGTACGACACGACGGAGGACTATAGCGGCGAAGACTTCGGGAACTCGGACTACGAATCTTCGGAGTCGGGCAGTTCAGGGGATGGCAACGATGGAGGCCAGCCTGGTCCGGGGATGGGCCAGAGCAAGAGCAGTCGTAGGCGCCGACGTAAGCGGAAGGGCAAAGTGGGCGGCGATGGCCAGCCGGGTATGGCCGGGGACGGGGACGCAGGTCCGCAGATCGTGCCGATGGTGATGGAGGGCGAGAGCCTGGCGTTGTCTGCAGCGGCGGCTCCGCAGCAGGCTCGCAGGCCGCAGCCGGGTGGCCAGCAGAATAGTGGTCAGGCGCAAGGCCAGGGGCAGGGCGGAAAGCGCTGGAAGAAGAAGTTTCGCGATCGCGAGCGTCGCCCGGGTGGCGGAGGCGGCGGGGCACGGAGCGAGAACCCGGGCAATGACTTCCGCGCGGAGGCGTCGACGCCGAATGGTGGCGGCAGCTATGGCGGGGGAAATGGGTATCGCCCGGACAACTTTGGCAATCAGAGTGGCGGGTTCAAGCGGAAGGGTAAGGGCGGTGGCGGAGGACAACAGCGCGACCGTGGCTTTGTCGGGCCGATGGATCACAGCTACCGCGCGGGCGGAGAGTTTGGAGATGCACCTCCGTCGACGATCCAGCTGCAGGGACGCAGAGGAGGTCATCGGCATACGGGAGATTCGCAGCCGATCGACCGATCTATGCCGCGACCTGTTCCGATTCCTGAGGGAGCTCAGACGCATATCTACTTCTTCATCGAGGAGCTGTTCTTCCAGGCGAAGATTCAGGAGACGGCTAAGAAGCTGGGCGTGAAGGTCGCGTTCGTCAAGAACGAGAAGGACGCGCTGGCGGAGATGACGGCGGGCGAAGAGAACAAGCCGGCGCTGATCGTGTTCGATTTGAACAATGCGAATGCGAAGCCGCTGACCTTGATCCCGAAGTTGAAGACGAAGCTGAAACGCTCGGCTTCGATTGTCGGGTTCCTGTCGCACTTGCAGGGTGACCTGAAGGCGAAGGCTGTGGAGGCTGGCTGCGATGTGGTGATGCCTCGTGCGGCGTTCTCGCAGAACCTGCCGAATCTTCTGCGGCGGTATGGCGTGGAGGAAGAGGAAGAAATCAATTACAACTACTAGGGATTAGGGATTAGGGCTTAGAGGAGCGCTTTGTTTGCTGGCGGAGGATTGCTGGTGGATGGGGCGCTTTTCTGTTGGTCCTGCGCGGACGGCGGACTGCTTTGCGTGGCTGGCGGGACACGGTGTGAGGGGGAAGGGTTCGCCTTGGTCCGGGGGATGGTGCGGGTGAGGCTGCGTTGGGAGGGGATGCGGCATCCTAGTGGAGTAAGGAGATATTTCCATGCCCATGCAAACGAAAACTCACTCGCCCGCGGCGGAACGACATTTGCAAGCTGCGCACGCCCACGAGGCTGCTGCTGCTTCGCATGACAAGAACGATCATATGGGGGCGCATGAGCAGTCGATGCTGGCGCAGGAGCACTCGCGCGAGGCGCACCGGCTGACGGAAGAGCTTGCGAAGAAGCATGCGCTGAGTACGAAGTAGGGCAGATGGGCGAAGAACGCGCGCGACGGGGATGGCCGGTCGAGGCGGTGGGCGTTGGTAGAATGACAAGATGCTGCTAATTGGATGTGGACCCCGTACGCGGGCGCGTGCTCGTTATGGATGACCGTACGAAGCGGCGGTTGTTTGTCGGGTTTGCGACGACGCTGGTGAGCAAGGCTGCGTCGACGGTGATTCAGCTGATCCAGGTGCCGGTGCTGATGCACTTCTGGGGGCGGTCGATGTTTGGCGTGTGGGGAATTTTGACCGCGACGCCGACGTATTTAAGTTTTTCGAATAGTGGATTTGGATCGGTTGCGGGCAATGAGATGACGATGCTCATGGCTCGTAAGGAGCAGGATGCTGCGCTGGGCGTGTTCCAGAGTTGCTGGTGGCTGATTACGCTGATCATGGGCGCGATGATGATGCTGCTGTGCGGCGTGCTGTATTTTCTTCCGGTGGGAAGGCTGCTGAACCTGACGCTGCTGAGTGAGCATGATGTGAAGTGGGCGCTGTTCTGGCTGGGGCTGTCGGTGCTGTTTGGGCAGTTGGAGCAGCTGTTGCAGTCGGCTTACCGGTGCATTACGCGCTACTCGTATGGAAATTTTTTGAAGAGCGGGTTGTCGCTGGCGGCGTTTTGCGTGCAACTGGTGCCGGTGTTGATGGGGTATGGTCCTCGCACGACGGCGATGGTGTTTGCGCTGGCGAATATTACGGTGACGCTGATTTTGTGCGTGAAGGTGAAGCTGGATATTCCATGGATCAGCTATGGATGGAGCCATGCATCGTTTGCGGAGATCAAGCGGCTGACGCGGCCGTCGCTGGCGTTCATGGGGTTTCCGCTGGGCAATTCGCTGAATATCCAGGGGTCGCAGCTGGCGGTGAATTATGCGCTGGGCAATGATGCGGTGGCGATCTGGATTACGGCGAGGACGGTCTCGCGGCTGGCGCTGCAGGCTGTCGAGATGGTGAAGAATACGGTGTGGCCGGAGCTGTCGATTGCGTTTGGCGCGGGGAACATGGACGTGGTGCGGACGCTGCATCGGAGGGCGTGCCAGATTGCGCTGGTGATGAGCCTTAGCGTGGTGGCGATTGTGGCGACGCTGGGGCCGACGTTCTTGCATAAGTGGACGTTGGGGAAGGTTCCGTCGAGCCCGGGACTGGTGGGGCTGTTGTTGCTGGTGGTGGTGTTCTATTCACTGTGGTCGACCAGCGCGACGCTGGTGGCGGCGATCAATCTGCATGAGCGGCTGGCAACGTTGTATTCGATTGCGACGGGGGTGACGGTGATTGTGACGTACTTCGCGGCGCGGAGGTATGGGCTGTTTGGGGCGGCCGGATCGCTGCTGCTGAGCGAGATGATTATGGACGCGTATGTGGTGCCGGCTTCGCTGAAGATTGCGCACGATACATGGGGCGGATTTCTGGGGGCGATGGTGCATTATCCTCACTCGCTGCGACCGAAGGCGCTGGCGAAGCGGCTGCGACGGAGGACGCGCGAGGTGGAGGCGGAGCTGGAGAGTGAAGGCCGAAACTAGAGCAGCGTGCCTGCAGGGGGGGGGCGAAGGCTCGGCTTCGTGCGTCGGCTTTGCCGCAGAGGTGCGGAACTCGCATGCGGCGTCTGCCTCGTGGAACCAGTGAAGATGCGCCGGGTCTAGTGGTGGAGGTCGAGGGCCAGGTCGAGGGCGCGGGGGCTGTGGGTGAGGGATCCGGCGGAGATGATGTCGACTCCGGTGGCGGCGATGGCGGAGATGCGGTCGAGGGTGACTCCTCCGCTGGCTTCGGTGAGGGCTCGGCCGGCGATTCGCTGGACGGCGGTGCGGAGGTCAGGGAGAGAGAAGTTGTCGAGCAGGATAGTGTCGACGTGGGCGGCGAGGACGGCGTCAAGCTGATCGAGGCGGTCGACTTCGATTTCGACGTGGGTGGTGTGGGGTAGCGCTGCGCGGGCGGCGAGGAGGGATGCGGTGAGGGTGCTGGTGGTCGAGGCGGAGAGGATGGCGAGGTGGTTGTCCTTGGCCATGACGGCGTCGGAGAGGGAGAAGCGGTGGTTGTGCCCTCCGCCGCAGCGGACGGCGTAGCGCTCGAAGAGACGGAGGCCCGGGGTAGTCTTGCGGGTGTCGGTGATGCGGGCCTTTGTGCCTTTGGTTTCAGCGACGTAGGCGGCCGTCAGGGTGGCGATGCCGGAGAGGCGCTGGGCGAAGTTGAGGGCGATTCGCTCGGCTTGCAGGATGGCGCGGGCGGGGCCGTGGATGGTGGCGAGCACGGTGCTGGCGGCGAAGGTTTGGCCGTCGGTGACGTGGAATTGGGTGGTGATGGTGGGGTCGGTGAGGGTGAAGGCGGCGGTGATGAGGTCCTCGCCGCAGAGGATTCCGGGTTCGCGCGCGACGAGGCTTGCGGTGATGGTGGCGGAGGCGGGGATGAGGGTCTGGGAGGTGAGGTCGCCCCAGGGGGCGTCCTCGAGGAGAGCCATGCGGACGATCGATTCGACGGCTTCGCGGCTTGGTTTCATAGACATACGACAGGATCTGGGGTGGAGGGTGTTTGGGAATCCTGTAGGCCGTCAGGTGAAGGCCCGGACTGGGGGGCGGGGGATCGCTGGTAGATGAGGGAGTGCTGGAAGGCGGGGGAGGGCTCGGGGAAGTCGTTGCGGAAGTGGGCTCCGCGGGACTCTTCGCGGGCGAGAGCGGCGGTGACGAGGACTCGGGCGAGGTCGAGGAGGTTGCGCGTCTCGAGGTCGTGGATGGTGGTGCCCTCGACGTGCGAGTGGTTGAGGGTGTCGAGCGCGGCACGGAGGTTGGTGGCGTTGCGCTCGATGCCGACGTGGGTCCACATGAGGGTCTGGAGGGTGAGGCGGTCGATGGGGGTGGTGGGACCTTCTAGCGGGCGCAGAAGCTTGACCTCAGGGGCTAAAGCCCCAGTCTGTCCGGAGTCCGGATGGCGGGGCTGAAGCCCCGCCCCTTCAAAGCCGGAGAGAGGGAAGGGCTCACTGGAGGGCGCAAATGCCTTGCTGGAGGGCGTGCTGACGGGGTTGGCGAGGAGGAGGTGGGCGCAGCGCCAGGCGAAGGTGAGGCTTTCGAGGAGGGAGTTGGAGGCGAGGCGGTTGGCTCCGTGGACGCCGGTACAGGCGACTTCGCCGACGGCGTAGAGGCCGGGGATGGAGGTGCGGCCTTCGAGGTCGGTGCGGATGCCACCCATCCAATAGTGCGCGGCGGGGGTTACGGGGATGGGGTTGTTGGACCAGTCGAGGTTGCGGGCGCGGGTGGCGGCGTCGATGGTGGGGAAACGGGCGGCGAGGAAGTCGGCGGACTTGGCGGTGGCGTCGAGGAGGACGGGAAGTCCTTGCTGCTCAGCCATTTGCATGGCGATGCCACGGGCTACGATGTCGCGGGGAGCTAGCTCGGCGGAGGGGTGGATGGATTGCATGAAGCGGCGGCCGTTGGCGTCGAGGAGGACGGCTCCTTCGCCTCGGACGGCTTCGGAGATGAGGAAAGTGCTTGAATCCAATGAGGTTGGGGCGGCTAAGGCGGTGGGGTGGAACTGGTAGAACTCGAGATCGGCGAGCTGGGCACCGGCGCGGAGGGCCATGGCGACGCCGTCGCCGGTGGCTACGGAGGGGTTGGTGGTGTGGCGGTAGAGGTGGCCGGCACCGCCTGAGGCGAGGATGACCGCGTCGGCTGCGATGGCGCGGGTAATGCCTTCGGAATCGATGATTTCGAGGCCTGTGACTGCGCCGTTCTGGAGGACGAGATCGAGGGCGAAGGTGTGTTCCAGAACGGAGATTTTGGGGTGGTTGCGGACGGCTCGGACCAGGGCGGTTTCGATGGTGAGGCCGGTGGCGTCTCCTCCGGCGTGGAGGACACGGGCTTTAGAATGAGCGGCTTCGAGGCCCCGGGCTAGCTGGCCGTCAGGGGCGTGGTCGAAGGCGACGCCGAGGCGGATGAGATCGCGGATGCGGTCGGGGCCTTCGGTACATAAGATGTTGACGGCGTTGGGGTTACAGAGGCCGGCGCCGGCTGTGAGGGTGTCGGCGATGTGGTCGGAGACGGCGTCGTCGGAGAACATGACGGCGGCGATGCCCCCCTGGGCCCAGCGGGTGTTGCTTTCGGCCAAAGCTGCTTTGGTTACAAGAGTTACGGGATACTCGCGGCTGAGTTCGAGGGCTGCGATGAGGCCGGCGATGCCCGAGCCTACGATCAGGATGTGTTGAGTTTTTGACATGTTCAGGCCTGCTTCGGGCTGCTTGGGGCGTGACTAAGCATGGTTTCGAGCGCAAGGCGGGCGGGAACGGCGATGGACTCGGGGACGGAGATGCGGTTGAGGATTTCGCCGCCGGGTTTACCAGAGGCGCTATCTCCGGCGAGGGCCTCGAGGACCCAGGCGAGGTAGCCGGGGTGGATGCGGTACATGGTGGAACAGGGGCAGACGATGGAGTCGAGGCAGAAGATGGTGTGCTCGGGGTACTGGGAGGCAAGGCGCTGGACGAGATTGATCTCGGTGCCGATGGCGAAGGTGCTGCCGACGGGGGCGGCGGCGATGGCTTTGACGATGAAGTCGGTGGAGCCGGAGGAGTCGGCGGCGTCGACGACCTCCATGGGGCACTCGGGGTGGACGATGACGTGGACGCCGGGGTGGCGGAGGCGGGCGTGGGCGATCTGCTCGACGGTGAAGCGTTTATGTACCGAGCAGTAGCCATGC
>JAJYCQ010000056.1 GCA_021778315.1 Acidobacteriota bacterium
CAGCATCACATACGGCACATCATCCTGCGTCACGCCAAAGTAGCTCCGCCACGCCGCCTCATCCTGGGCCAGCACCACAAATCGCTCCTGCTCTTCCGCCGTCAGCCCCTTTTTCATCCCGTTCCGGATCATCCCCCGCACAAACCCCGGCGCGCCCGCCAGCATCGCCACCTGCCACACGTCCACGCCCTTCAGCGCAGGATCGGCCTTCACCGCCTTCACCCACGCCCCCGTGCCCGACCCGCCCGCGCGGCTGAACCCCGCCACCAGCACCACCCGCTGCCCCCGCACCGCCTGCGCCAGCGTCACCGCTTTGCCGCTCAACGTCGTGCCCACCGTCTGCGGCATCGTCTGGCCATAACCAGCCACTCCCACTGAACAGCAGACCAGGCACGCAAACGCCAACAACCGAATTCGAAACATGAGCAAGAACCTCCGGGGAATCGCCCTCGCGGCGAACCTCACGACGCAAGACTCCTCCAGCATACGAATCCGACACCGTGCACGTTCCCCCAAGACCGGGAACCACCGCACTCAATCACTTTCAATTCACCCACAGGAAACAAATCCCATTCCAGCATGCAGCTCGTGCGTTCAGTCTCAACGCAGCATCAACCGCATGATACGATTCCGGTTCATGAGGATCGCTCCCGCACTGTTGAGCCTTCTGTTGGCCGCTTACCTGCCGGCACAGCAGCCCGCACAGCCCGCCCCAAAGGGAGTCCTCTACGGAACAGTCTTCGATCCGAATGGGCAGCCTGCGAAGCATTTGTCCCTAGCGGCAGAGCTATTGAGCGTCGGACTCTCCTTCATGCCGCCCACAACCCTAACCGACGAAAATGGCAACTACCGCTTCGAAAACCTCTTTGCGTGGGGCAAATGGACCGTCTTTGCTGTGGATGAGAAGCAGGGCTATTCCTACTACACTGGAGTTTACAGTCTCTCCGGTCCAGCGCCGCACGTTTCTATCTCGTCCGAGCACCCCGAGGCAAAGCTCGACGTTCATCTCCCGCCCAAAGCCGGGTTCCTGTATATCCATCTCACCAATCAAAAGACCGGCGAGATCATTAAGGCGATTCAAAGCAAAGTGGCGTCACAAGAGGACCCCGCCCATCCCATCTTCACCATGAGCTACCTGTCACCTCGCGCTCTTCTCGTTCCCCCGGATAAGGACCTGCTCATTCATGTCACCTCGCCGGGGTTTCTCGAATGGGACCAGAGCCTCGGCATCGGCTATCCCATCCGCATCGCATCAGGCGCCTCCCTCGAACTCGACGTCTCGCTACAGCCAGCCAATCCATAGAACATCACTCACAACCACGCACCCGCTCACGGCTCTCCGCGCAACACCGCACTATCGACCAGCCGAATCCTCACCCGAACCGCATCTGCTCGCACAACAAGCATCGTCCCGTCGGCTGAGAAGGACAAGGTTCCGCCAGCGAACCACTGCGGGGACCCATCCATCACCGAGCGTTCCGTCCCTCCTCCAAGCTCGCCGACGGTATACGCGCGAACGAGGTTTCCTTCTTGGCAATCCGTCAACTCCTGCCTCGTTTGGCAGTTCTTCCTGTAAATCTCAAGAGCTGTCGCATTTGAGAATGCCGGACCGACTCCCACCAACACGAGGAAACGACTATCGTTGCTGACGATGGGCCAAAATGTCTCTTTCGCCTCCGCCCGAGACTGCGTAACTGTCCAGCTCAGCGCCGAATCCGACCAGAAAGTCGCAGACGCATTCAGACGATCTCCCTCGTTGATAAACCCCTCGGTTTCCACAATCTCGTAACGGGTCTGCGCAGGTATCTTCGCAACAGCTCCCGGCTTGTCATACGTGTCCTCAACTAGCACAAGGAACCGGCCATTGGGAGAACTCGAAGCGCGAACATTCGGAAGAAGCGGCGCAGAGCCGAGGCTGCCACACATCATGCACACCAATGCCAGCACAACCAGTCGCACCGCAAACGTCACATGAAACCTAGTCATCGCTCCCCCCTGAGCCATTCATCCTACCTCAACCCGCACACCTCTCCCGCTTCACAACACCCAACCCACCCTCCTATGCGAAACTACTCTTTCCGGCTGCACGGCCGTTCCCCTGCGCTCCAGCCGGCAGGATGCATTGATGCCCGTACTTCGCTCCGCTTTTATCGCTCTCTCCCGCAACCGTTCCCTGCGCCGCTTCAGTGAGCGCTCCCGCCTCGGCAACAAGCTCAGCTCGCGCTTCGTCGCCGGCCTTGAGATCGAAGACGCCCTCCGCGTCGCCGCCTCCGTCAACCGCCAGGGCATGTCCGTCACCCTCGACTCCCTCGGCGAAAGCGTCACCTCCGAGGCCGAGGCCCGCGCTGCCGCCGACATCTATCATCAGCTCCTCGACCTTATCCAGGCCCGCAAGCTCGACTCCAACATCAGCGTCAAGCTCACTCAGATGGGCCTCACCCTCGACCCCGCGCTGGCCGAGAACATCGCCCTCCAGCTCACTCAGCACGCCCAGTCCACCGGCAGCTTTCTCCGCGTTGATATGGAGGACTCCCCACTCACTGACGTCACCCTCGACATCGTCCGCCGCATCCACGCCACGCCCGGCCTCCGCGGCCACATCGGCATCGTCATCCAGGCCTACCTCTACCGCTCCCAGGCCGACATCAACCAGCTCATGCAGGAGGGCATCCGCGTCCGCCTCTGCAAAGGTGCCTACAAAGAACCCGCCACCGTCGCCTTCCCGCGCAAGGCCGACGTCGACGCCAACTACATCAAGCTCACCGGCACACTGCTCTCCAGCGGCATCTACCACGGCCTCGCCACGCACGACCCCGCCATGATCGCCGCCGCCAAAGCCTACGCCGCCCAGCACAACATCGCGCCCGGCAAATTCGAATTTCAAATGTTGTTTGGTGTCCGCCGCGACCTGCAGCGCACGCTCATC
>JAJYCQ010000008.1 GCA_021778315.1 Acidobacteriota bacterium
CCGCAGCCTCTTCGAACCCACCCACGAACCCAGCGACGCCGTCTGGTCCAACATCGCCAGCAAGCTCCAGCACGACGTCAAAAACGAAGACCCCGAAAGCTAACCCATCCGCCGGCTATCCCCCGATAGCCGGCACCCTCCCCCTCCCAACAGCGCCTCCCTCCGCGTCCCAAAAATATTTCCACACCCCATACAACCCCGCAATCGGTATCACGCATCCTCAGTGCTGAACCGAAAGTAGACTCATTGCCATCCGAGCCAAGCGAACAAGCGCGAGCTGAAGAGGCCTTACTCAAAGCCGGTGCGCTTCAACACGCCATCTTCAACAGCGCCAACTTCTCCAGCATCGCCACCGACGCCCGTGGCGTCATCCAGATCTTCAACGTAGGCGCCGAACGCATGCTCGGCTACACCGCCGCCGAAGTCCTCAATAAAGTCACGCCCGCCGACATCTCCGATCCCCAAGAGCTCATCTCCCGTGCCGCCGAGCTCAGCCTCGAGCTCGGAACCCCCATCACCCCCGGCTTCGAAGCCCTCGTCTTCAAAGCCTCCCGCCGCATCGAAGACATCTACGAGCTCACCTACATCCGCAAAGACAGCTCCCGCTTTCCCGCCGTCGTCTCCGTCACCGCACTCCGCGACGCCCAGAACACCATCATCGGCTACCTCCTCATCGGCACCGACAACACCGCCCGCAAAGAGGCCGAAGAAGCTCTCCTCAAAGCCGGAGCCCTCCAGAGCGCCATCTTCAACAGCGCCAACTTCTCCAGCATCGCCACCGACGCCCGCGGAGTCATCCAGATCTTCAACGTAGGTGCCGAACGCATGCTCGGCTACACCGCCGCCGAAGTCCTCAATAAAGTCACGCCCGCCGACGTCTCCGACCGCCAGGAAGTCATCGCCCGCGCCGCCGCCCTCAGCCTCGAGCTCGGAACCCCCATCACCCCCGGCTTCGAAGCCCTCGTCTTCAAAGCCTCCCGCGGCATCGAAGACATCTACGAGCTCACCTATATCCGCAAAGACGGCAGCCGCATCCCCGCCGTCGTCTCCGTCACCGCTCTCCGCGACGCCCAGAACACCATCATCGGTTACCTCCTCATCGGCACCGACAACACCGCCCGCAAGCAGGCCGAAGAAGCCCTCCTCCGCAGCGAAATGCTCGCCAGCGCCGGCCGCATGGCCGCCAGCATCGCTCACGAGATCAACAACCCCCTCGAGGCCATGATGAACACCCTCTACCTCGTCCGCATGACCGGCTCCCTCCCCCAGGCCGCCATCGATTACCTCGACATCGCCGACGGCGAACTCATGCGCATCGCCCACATCACCCGCCAGACCCTCGGCTTCTACCGCGAGTTCTCCGACGCCACCAGCAACTCCGCCTCCTCTCTCCTCGACTCCGTCGTCAGCCTCCTCCAGGCCAAAATCAAAGCCAGCGGTGCCCGCGTCGAGCAGCAATGCGAGGCACGCCTCCGCATCCTCGGCATCGCCGGTGAGCTCCGCCAGGTCATGGCCAACCTCCTCGCCAACAGCCTCGATGCCGTCGGCAACCACGGCCGCATCGTCCTCCGCGCCGCCGCCTCCCTCGACCCCATCACCGGTGCCGACCGCATCCGCATCACCGTCGCCGACAGCGGCCACGGCATGGCCCTCTCCACCACCAAACACATCTTCGACCCCTTCTTCACCACCAAAGGCTCGGTCGGAACCGGCCTCGGCCTCTGGGTCTGCAAGCAGCTCGTAGAAAAAAACAGCGGCTCCATCAAAGTCCGCTCCAACCTCCACGGCGACCACCGCGGAACCTCCTTCTCCATCCTCCTCCCCTGCCTCTCCACCCTCCCCGCCACCGCCCCCCTCCTCAACTAACCCCCCACACCAAATCCCAATCTCACCCACAAACACCCCGTCATCTCGACCAAAGCCAAGCGGCTTCATGCATGGCGCAGTGGAGAGACCCCTGTTTTAGCCGTTGCTCTTGCCTTTGCCTTTGCTAGAAGCTAGAAGCTAAAAGCTCCTCCCAAGCCACAGCCCCCAAGGTTCAAACCACCCCTGCCTCCACGCGTTGGCTCCCGCCCCCAAAAACACCCCACTTGCAACAACCCCAACATCGCGCTACCATCTAGTCGATGAATCTGCACCCCATCTCCGGCCGATTTACCTACTGCTACTGGTATCCACCAGCGGCCCGCCGGAGTTGTGCGCTTCTCTGATCTAACCCAAGAGAACCCAACCATCCACCGAGCCGCAGCCCACAGGGTCTGCGGTTTTTCTTTTGCCCCCAACCACCCAAATCCAACGGAGAGACGACAATGAGTACAGCAACCCTGCTTCCACCCACCCAGAACATGCCCACCAAACCCAAACCCCGCGCCCAGGCCCCCCTCAACACCCACCGCATCGTCCTCACCGGCTTCATGGGCTCCGGCAAGACCTCCGCCGGCTCGCTCCTCGCCCAGCGTCTCGGCTGGCGCTTCCTCGACCTCGACCACGAGATCGAAGCCCGCCACCACCGCACCGTCCCCCAGATCTTCGCCGAACAAGGCGAAGCCCACTTCCGCCATCTCGAGTCCGCCACCCTCGCCTCTCTCCTCGGCCAGCGCCACGTCGTCCTCGCCCTCGGAGGAGGAGCTCCCGAAGAGCTCGGCAACCGCCTCCTCCTCGAGCAGACCCCCCACACCGCCGTCGTCTACCTCGCCGCTCCCTTCGACACCCTAGCCGCACGCTGCGCCCGCCAGGCCCAGGACCCCACCGCCACCGCCCGCCCCAACCTCGCCGACCTCACCGCCGCCGAGCGCCGCTTCCACCTCCGCCGCACCCACTACGAGCGAATCTCCGCCCACACCATCGACACCTCCACCCTCGACCCCGCCCAGACCGCCGACGCCATCCTCAACCTCCTCCTCTCCGAATCCGAATAGCGAATCCCTCCCGCCCGGAACCTGCCTCCGTGCGCTCAACGATCCTCCGCGCCGCCGCCATCGCCGCCGCCATCGCCCTCATCCCCGCCGCCGCTGCGGCCCAAACGCAGTCGCAGCAGCCAACGCAGCTACAGCAGCCAACGCCGTTGCAGCTCCAGATCGCCACCCTCGCCGCGCAGGCCCACGGCACCGTCTCCGTAGCCTGCGACCTCCCCGGCACCGCCCTCAACTGCGACCTCCACCCCCACGCGCACCCGCCCATGCAGTCCGTCTTCAAGCTCCCTCTCGCCCTCACCATCCTCCACCAGATCGAGCAGGGCAGGTTCACCCTCGACCAACCCATCCTCTTCCGTCCCGGCGACCGTTTCGTCCCCCACGCCTACAGCCCCCTACAGGACAAATACCCCTCCGCCAACGTCGACATCCCCCTCCGCGAACTACTCCGCCTCTCCGTCTCGCTCAGCGACAACGCCGCCGCCGACATCCTCCTCCGCCTCGCCGGAGGCCCCGTCGCCGTCAACCACTACCTCGCCTCTCTCAACATCACCGGCTTCCATCTTCTGGACAGCGAACACGCCCTCCACCGCAGCATTCCCGCCCAGTACCGCAACTGGTTCGAGCCCGCCGCCGCCGTCCAACTCCTCCGCCGCCTCAGCGACAACTCCCCACTCACCCCCTCCCACACCGCTCTCCTGCTTGACTGGATGCGACCCTCAGGCCTCACCCAACGCCTCCAGGCCGACCTCCCCCCCAACACTCCCGTAGCCCACAAGTCCGGAACCTCCGACGTCGACCACGGCCTCGCCCACGCCACCAATGACATCGGCCTCATCACCCTCCCCGACGGCCGCCGCCTCGCCATCGCCGTCTTCCTCACCGACTCCACCGCCCCCGACGCCACCCGCGACCACGTAATCGCCCAAATCGCCGAAGCCGCCTACGACGCCGCCACCCAAACAACTATCTCTAACCACTAAGTTCCGAGGCTAACGCCCCACCGACCAGCCCATTTGCCTCGATCCGCATCCAATGGATAGCATCCCCGTAATCAGCTCAGGAGCGTGCCCGCTGTCTCTCCAGCCCTATCAGTCCAACGCCGCCGAAGTAAAATCGGCGCAAACCGCCACCGTCCGCGGCTACATCCTCTTCACCTTTGCCCTGGCGCTCGCTCTCGCCCTCGCCTGGCATCTCCGCTCCGTCCTCGAGCTGGTCTACGTCAGCGCCCTCTTCGCCGTCGTCCTCATGCCCATCGTGCAGAACATCATGAGTCTGCGCATCCGCAACTGGTCTCCCTCCCGCCCCGTCGCGGTCATCGCTCTGGTCATCGCCGTCTTCGGCTCCCTTGCCCTCTTCCTCGTCGCCGGCCTCCCTCCCGTCATGCACGACGTCCAGCACTTCGCCACCGATCTTCCCCGCCGCATCCCTGGCGTCATCGCCCACCTCAAGCTCCTCCCCATGGCTGACAAATTCGGCTTCGACACCCTCGCCGAAAAAGGCGAAAGCGTCATCTCCTCCACCGCCGAATATCTCCTCGCCACCGCTCCTCTCTGGCTCGCCCGCATCGTCGACCTCTTCTCCGCCTTCTTCCTCTGCATCTACTTCATGCTCGAAGGCGAGTTCGTCTACTACTACCTCCTCTCCTTCTTTCCCTCAGATTCCCGCGAGCGTCTCGCCAGGACCCTCGTCGTCGCCGAACTCCGCATGAGCCGCTGGCTCATCGGCCAGGCCTCCCTCATGCTCATCCTCGGCGTCTGCAGCACCATCGTCTTCGCCGCCCTCCACGTCCGTTACTTCTTCCTCCTCGGCGTCCTCATGGGCCTGCTCAACATCATCCCCGTCGCCGGAGGTGTCATCACCATCCTCCTCGCCGCCGCCGTCGCCGCCGCCGACTCCTGGGCCAAGATGGCCGCCGTCCTTATCTTCTACGCCATCTATGTCCAGCTCGAAAACGGCTACCTCACCCCCCGCATCATGCGCAGCCGCGTCAACCTCATGGGCCTCTCCGTCCTCATCGCCCTCCTCGTCGGTGCCGACCTCGCCGGGGTCGTCGGTGCCCTCGTCGCCGTCCCCACCGCCGCCCTCATCGCCGTCATCATGGACGAGTACCTCGTCCAGTCCGACGCCGCCGCCGCTCAGGCCGCCATCGACGCCGCCAATAAAGCCGCCGCCGACTCCGCCGCCCACACCGACTCCGACCCCTCCGCCGACCCCGCTCCCTAACCCCCTCCCACCCCCCTTTCCCCGCTCCAAACGTAATTTCAGCCCAAAACTCCTCCCTGCGTGTAATCTGTATGCAAGAGCCGCACGTCTTCAAAGGTATGCAGCTCGCTCTTAACGCCTCTATGCCGAATGTTCAAGCTGCCGAACGTACCGCGTCGGAGTTGGACGACATTGACGCCCTGGTTCGGACATACAGGCCGCGCCTGCTCCGCTTTGTCACCTTCTCCATCGGCGACCCCGATCTCGCTGAGTCCATTACCCAGGACTGTTTCCTCAAGGCCTACAACGGCCGCGCCAGCTTCCGCGGCGACTGCTCCGTCAACACCTGGCTCACCTCCATCGCCGTCAATCTCATCCGCGATCAGCAGCGTCTGCAAAAATTCCGCTTCTGGCGTCAAGCCCGCGCCACCGCCATCGACGTCACCGACGCCGCCAACTTTCTCCCCAGCCACGAGTCCTCCCCCGAGTCCCGCATCCTCGTCAAGGAAAAGGCCGCCCAGGTCATCGCTGCCCTCGATAACCTCTCCCCCAACCAGCGAACCATCTTCCTCATGCGCTTCACCGAAGAGATGGATCTCGCTGAGATAGCTGCCGCTACTAAAATGCCGATCAACACCGTCAAGACCCACCTCCACCGCGCCCTAAAATCCGTTCGCTCTCAGGTCGGCAACGCCCAGGCCGCTATCGCCATCCATTCCCCGTCCCCCACGCAAGAGACCTCCGATAACTCAACCGGGACCAAAACCAAGGGAGCTAAACGATGAACTCCATCCTGGACTTTCGCTCCACACCCAATCCGTCTCCACAACTCCACCTCACCGACGACCAGATCGATGATCTCCTCATGGGAGACCTCCTCCCCGTCCCCGCCGCCCATCTCGCCGCCTGCACCCACTGCGCCGATCGCGTCGCCGAGGCCACCGACCTCCTCTCCAGCTTCCAGTCCGTCACCCTCTCCTGGAGCGAGCGCCGCTCCGCCACCCTCCCCCCGCTCAGCCGCCCCCTGCAAAGACACCTCTGGCAGCGCCGCAGCTCCTGGGTCACCGCCTGCGTCGGCTTCGCTGTCGGCCTCACCTTCATCAATCTCCCCCACACCGCCGCCCCCCGCGTAGACGGCCCCCGCCCCATCCAGGTCGGATCCATCCAGCAGGCTGCCCTCCAGGCGACCCCGCAACTTCCCTCCCTGGCCGACATCAACCAGTCCCCGGACACCCCACCCGCCGCTCCCGAGCAGGTCTCCGCCGATAACCAGATGCTCCAGGCCATCGACGACGAGCTCCACCCCGCCAACAACAGTCCTGCCGTCCTCGGCCTCTCCCCCGTCAACGACTCCTCGAACTGGCCCGCCGCCACCACTTCCATTCAGGACTAACCCGACCTTGACGCTCTTCACCCCATCTCCGCATCCCGGCTCTGCCTTCCCCGAACCGCGCTCGATCCTCCGTCTCGGCCTGACCCTCAGCCTTGGCCTCTCGGTCAGCCTCGCCGCCGCCGCGCAGCCGATCCACCTCCAGCAAACCTCCGGCAACGCGCCCTCCGGCGGACACAGCACCGTCCCTGCCTTCAACAGCCTCATGGGCTCCGGCTCCGGCAGCCGCACCAGCACCACCAGCAGCCGCAGCGTGCAGGACCGAGCCTACGGCACCTCTCTCGTCGCCCCAGTCAAAGCACCACACCTCAGCCTTCTCCTCGGCCTCGGCGGCCGCTGGTGGGACGACCACAAAACCATCAAACGGCTCAACCTCCGCCCCGACCAGCAGCAGCGCATGGACGGTGTCTTCGAGGCCAACCGCACCACCCTCGTCAACCTCTACACCAACCTCCAGCACGAAGAGACCCACCTCGCCACCCTCTCTCCCGCCGAGCTTCGCGACGAAGCCAAAGTCTTCGCCGCCATCGACCGCGTAGCCCAGGCCCGCAGCGACCTCGAGAAGGAGAACGTCCACATGCTCCTCCAGGTCCGCCAGCAACTGGACCCCGACCAGCTAGCCCTCCTCGATCAACAAATCGCCAAACAACACTAACCACTAGCTTCTAGCTTCGAGCTTGAGCGGCTTCCCTGTTGATATAAAGTTGTCATCTCGTAGGGGTGAATAGCATTTCGGAAAATACTGATAGGAAATGGGTAAATTGGGCTCATTTTACGCTGTGTAGGAACTGTGCAGACGCTTTGTGCAGAATTCGATGTAAATGACAGCTTTCTCAGCGCCGGAAGAGGGCCGGGAGAAACCCGCAGGGTGTCTCCCGCGCCGCTGAAAAGGCAGACGGGAGCACCTTCGTCCCGTCTGTCCGGTTTTCGTGTGTCGAGCAAAGTGTTACATGATCGCGGGCATAGTGTTCATGCTGCGACCTCCGCAAGTTCCTCGTTGGGTACTTCGTCCGCGACGGGCGGCTCCAATGCGGCGAGGATGAGGCTGGCGGTATGTTGGATGACTTCGAGAGACTCGGCCAACAATGAGGCGTTGCCTTTGTAAAGCTGGATGTAGTCGGCGGAGGCCGAACCATTCAGCAGCCCAACAGCCTTCCCGACAACGAACGCCACGGACTCGGCTTCGGTCTCGCGCATGGTCTTCGTCGTTGCCGTGCGGCGTTCGCTGCGGTGCAGGAGTTCGTGTCCTGCCTCATGGACAAGCGTGGTGAATGTTTCAGCCTTCGACTGTCCGGGTAGCAGCACGATGCGTCCGCCGTAGCTCATACCAAGGGCTGGCGCA
This sequence comes from Acidobacteriota bacterium, assembly GCA_021778315.1. The sequence goes on from JAJYCQ010000008.1 coordinate 7,850, forward strand.
ATCTTTTCGCTGTAGCTCACTGCAATTCCTTTGCTGTTGAGGAACGCGGTCAGGCGCTCGATGTTCTCGCCGGGGTCTCCTGCCACGCACTCCATCTCCGGCAACTCGACACCGTTGGTCTGGGAGATATCGAAGACGTAGGCATTGCGGAAGCCTAGAACTATCCGCTCGTTCTGCTTGGTGATGTCCTTCTCGGCTTGAATGTCTTTCTTACGCCGAACGCCAACGATGGGAGCAAGGATGCGGATGCCCTTGGCTCCGGCATTGACACTGCGGCCAAGATTCTTCCATGTCCAGAACCCGGCCACGCGTGTAGCAGTCGGCATCTGTCGCGCAATCTCCAGCACGTTTCCGAAGCTGTACTGGTGAAAGCGGCTCATGGCGTTGAGGTAGTTGGTGAGGGCGTCAGAGTGTCCGGCTTCCAGCTGCTCAATCAGCAGCTTGATGTTGGCGGCGATGAGTTCCTGTTTGGTGTTGGGCTTCTTGCTGTCAATAGTGGCGATGGTCTTGGTGGTGTTCATGGGTGTTTCCTCCTTGGGTTTGGCATTTGCACGTCCACGTTGAAACGCGGCATGTACATGCCGAACGCCACCTGGCGAAGGCGGGGGTAGCAAACGGAAAGGTCTTGGAGCGGAGCTTTTTGGGGGGACCGCGCTTTAGCGTGGGGGAGCCAAAACCCGAAGGGCGAATGGCCTTGAAGAGCGCGAGGGGAGACCCCTTAGCAAGGTCTGGCTTCCATATCCGTGCGCTTCAGCGCACAAGAACTATAGGAGGGCGTTGCGGGAGTACCCTCCCGCAGAGGTGGCAGCGGAGAACGCGCAAGCGGTCGCAGCCCGGAGGAACCATCCTCCGCACACGCAGACATCTGTTTGAGTACCAGTCGTAGGATGCTTGTTCCGTTCGACGAATCGTTGCTGCACTCAGATGGGCAGGCGGCTTTTATAGTTCGATTGCATATCCGTAGTTGTGTTCCTGCTTCGGCGCAATCTCGGGCTGTAGCGGCGTGATAGATTGCTCTGGCTTAATCGCCGGAGATGGTTTCAACTTTATCGCTGGTATGTGGGCGCTCGCGTGGGACACGTCATGCCCTAACGCCTCCGGCAGCTTCGTGCGGTCGTTGGTGTACACCTGTGCGTCCTCCGCGCCACGCGAGACAGCGACGTAAGCCATGCGGCTGTTGAGAAGGTCTTTCGCGGCCAACTCGGTATCGACGTGAATCAGTACGCGCTCGGCGGTCTGTCCCTGGCTGGAATGGCTCGTCACCGCGTAGCCGTGATCGAGATGGGGATGCTCGCGCGGATCAAGCTGTACGTCGCGGCCACCGTCCATCTTCAAGCGCATCTGCCGGTCCGGGTCGATGGCTTCGACCGTTCCTAATTCGCGGTTGGCAATCTTCAAGTCATTCGCTGGCGCGGTGAACTGGATGCGGTCACCCACGGCGAAGCTGCGCGGTTCCTCGCGGTAAACAGAAACGCCCTGCTGCCGTCTTGGATCATAGGTCTGCTCGGAGCCATCGGCCCGCACCACGGTTAACAGGTTCTTGTCAGCATCAACGCTTTTGACCCGCGCGTATTCGCCGCGCTCGATGCCAGTCTCTTTGGACGCGCGCGCGTAACGCACTACGTCGTTGAACTCGTACCGGGCGGCCCATGTCCGCTCCGGCCCGGTGAGGTCCTGGCGGGGCACTAGCGCCTCGATGCGATGCTCGTCTTTGCTAACAAGACCACGCTCCTGCATCTCGGCACGAATCGCCAAGTTGATCTCCACGCGGGAACGATTGTCGGGCGAGACGACGAACGTTCCCTCCGGCGACTTCGCATATTCTTTCGCAATCGCGGTGACGCGTTCCTCGCGGCCTGCAATCTCATGGACGCGACCCTGCCTCTCCAAACCCTGCACGGCCTCGCGCACCTCGCCACGCGCAAGTTGCTCGACCACCTGTTTCAACTCCGGGTCCTTCTGCCGGACGATCTCTTCGAGCTTCACAGTTTTCATACCCGCGTCCTGTAACTGCGCGAAGGGACGCCCGGCCTCTACCGCTTCATGCTGCCGCCGATCACCGACCAGCAACACGCGATCATTCGGATGCAGGCGATTCACAAACTCGTGCATCTGTTTGGTGGAGGCAAGCGAAGATTCGTCGAGCACATACAATCGTCGATCACCCGTGTCCGGCTGCTGTCCGCGTGCAAGATGCTTTTGCAGCGTGGATGTTTCCATACCGGCATCGGCCAGCTTTTGCGCAGCGCGGGATGTGGGAGCAAAGCCTTCGACCTTGTACCCTTGGGCCTCAGCGCCTTCACGGATGACGGCCAGCGTCGTGGTCTTACCTGCACCGGCGATTCCATCCAATCCCACCATCTTTTCGCGGGAAAGAAAAATATCATCGACGACCTGACGCTGCGAGACATTCAGCTCGGGGTGACGGGCTTCAGTCGCCACGCGGAGCTGCGAATCCACCAGCATCGGATTATTCACTCCACGCTGATTGCCTTCCTGCATCCGTGCGACGATCTCGCGTTCCATGCGAAGCATGGCAGCGGTGGTGTACTGCTGTCCCGCTCCGGCATGATCGACGGTGCGGAACTCGCCCCGCGCGGCCCGCTGCGCGAACTCCTGCTGGATATGCGCATACGTCGTCTCACCCATACCACGGCTGAGCGCCGCTTCCAGAAGTTCGCGTCGGTCCAGCACAGCGGAACGCTCGAAGAGATGATCGCGGGCATAGGTGACGGCCTGCCGCGCGATTCGGTCCGGTTCGTAAACGTGGCGCTGGCTATTCTCGCGTGCCTCAGCCACCACACGGTCGGCCCGATGCCCATACTGCGCGGCCAGCTCGCGATGCCGCTCCAATACCTCTTCCGGCGATAGCAGTTCTTTGCTGTCCCGCGTTCGATGGGCGGCAACCTGGGCAGCTCCCGCTCCATCGAATCCCATCTCTCGCAGATGATCTTTGATCTGCTCCCGGCGCGGGCTGCTGGCCTCCAAATACTCTTTCGTATACCCCTTGATCTCCGGCTGTCCATGCTTGCCGCGCTCGAGCTCATAACCCAACCCCTGCAACCGCATCGCCAGCTCGGAACGATAAACGCTGGTGGCATAGCGTTGCGAAGCAAACAGCTCCTGCGGCTGCAAGGCGCGGGTTTGTCCGTTGTCGCGCTCGGTGACGTTGAAGATCACAGCATGGGTGTGAAGCTGCGGGGCGGCATAGCCGTCCACAGGCCGCGCAGTGTCGTGCTCGAAGGTAGCCGCAACAAATTTGCCTGTCGTCTCCGGCGCGTGGACGTTGCCGATCCGCGCCTGCGTATACCGTTCCAGCTCTCCAAGGACAACACGCACGCTGTCCCGATGCGCCTCTCGCACACGCTCATCGCCGCCCACCAGGGCCGTGAGAGAAACCGACTTCGGCGCGGAGAACGTAGCGTCCCAACCGGCGCGGTGTTCCACGCTCGTCACTTCCTTGCCGAATTTGCCTTCATAGGTTTTGCAAACCTGATGGCGAACGAGCTGCGCTTCCGTGTGCGGATGCTGGCCTTCGGTAAGCCTGGCGAAGTGCTCATTGCCAACCGGACCCGATAAACTCCACTGCTCGGCCAGCTTGCCCTGCCACTCACTATGTCCCTGCTGGTCGCGGCTCCAATAGTTCTGCCGCTCCGACGCAAACTCCCGCTCATGGTAGGTCCTCACCTGGCTTGCCGAGAGCGGTTTGGAGATGGTCAGCATCTGCGCTCTGCTCCTTTCGACGCCTCACTCAATCCCTTTGGATTCATCCCACATAAACCCGTTGCTCTTGGCAGCGGGTGTTTGAGGAGGCGGCAGTGCGGTCTGTGCGACAGCGCCTGACGTGGCCTGCTGCGTCGTTGCCGGTTTCGCTAAGGGACGAACCTCAATCAAAGGCTTGCGGGCGGAGGTTCGTAGTGCTCGTTGCGCCCGGACACTCTTCCTGAAGTCAGCGCCCGAATGGAGCACTTTCTGTCCCAGCTCTCGCCATAGCGGAACCGGCCTTCCCCACAGATACCGCTCCCGGCGAGCGCTCCGCCACGACAGGATCAGCAACCAGAGAAGCAGTGCAGCGACGAGCAGCAAAGCTGGCTGCAGAAAGTAATGCCACACAGGCTCTCCACAGAAAAACTCCTCCCGAAGCAGCGCCGCCAGCTTCGCTGAATTCACCTCCGTCGGCAAACCTCGTTCGATGCCTGTCCAGCCGTCCACCTCCGCCTTCCGGTTCATCCAGAAGGGCAGGATGTCCCCTTTCCAGAGCAGCTCCCGAGCCGGAATCGGAAGCAGGTCGGCTTCGGTAGCCAGGCTGTATTGCAGGTTCGGTTTGCTCTTCTTCGATCCGGCTGCGGGTTTCACCTTCCAGATCCATTGAATCTCGCTCGTTGCTGTCGGGTCTGTCGCATGCAAGGAAGTGGCCAGATATGCGCCAACGTAGTACCGCTGGAGCGGCGTCAAGGTGTAGAGCAGTGGACGCAGAAACACCCCAAAGCCAGCGGACAGCAGGAACATTCCGGCCACGACGACAAAGAGAAGTTTCTTCATCGCTCACCACCTCCCACTCCCTCCTGGGACAGAAACTCTGAGAGCAGTTTGCGGGCGTCGGCCAGCTTGCGGGCATTGGCCTGGTCACGGATCTTGACCACGGAATCGGGCAGCAGATGCTTGCCTTCCGCGTTCGCCAGGGCCGTCGCGTGGAAGAGGTTCAGGAGCATGTAGCGTAGTGCCGAGACCTCGGCCAGCACCAACTCTGTCGGGTCTGCCGGACGCTCCCGCGCGGCTTTCAGGGCCAGATCGCGCAGCCATTCCGCCAAGGATTCTCCCGCGCCTTCGGCGGCAGCTTCTATCTCCGCCAGCTCTTCCGGCGTCACCCTTGTCGAGATGGTTTTGGCACGAAGAACTGGACGCGCTTCGCCACCGGGCGAGGCTGGAGACTGCAACGGAGTCGGGATGCGGGAATTGCTCATCGAGAAGCCCGCCTCGTAATCAGCTTGCACCCTGCGATGTTGGCCGTCAAGCCCCGGATGCGGCAAACCATTGTCTTTCAGTACGTTTACGCGTCATACCCTCTGAGGCACATACGCGTTTACGCGCGTGAACACATCAAAACGCGTCTCGAAGGTGTCCCCTGCAAGTTCATGATTTTCTGCGTGTTGACGCCCGTAAACATAGATACGGCTCACGTATACACGCAGCATCCCATTTGGGGGTGACGTGTCAGACCTACTACCGCTGCGCAGCAGCGTAACGCTCTGTTCTCAGGACTCAATTGCCACAATGACGTCCGACTCAGGGCTTATCTGTTCGCAGCCGAGCCGCTTCCCTCCCGGATGTATATAGTCCAAAAGCCCTAGCTCTCACATGGCCGACCGATAAACCAGCGACCTGCTCAACAGCTCATGAGAGCCCGTTGCTAACACGCTTGTCACATAGGAGGCACGTTTGAAGTGGTCGTTTCGTTGATGGGTTTGATGAATGCCGATAGGAGAGTAAGTGTGTTACAGAGCGATGGCAACCAGAGCGATCCTATAACTGCATACTCCGTCAAGCGAACAGCCACAGAACAAGGTCCTGTACCCCCAACCACTTCCGAGCATCGCAACGATCCGTTTGATGGTGTGGCGCAGCGAAAGGGGACGAAATCTTGGGTGATGAATTGTTCGATTGCGTCCCTTTGAGGAGAGTTGGCGCCACCCGGACTGATTCCGAAGAGCCTGGACGACAATACTGGCTAGAGTCAGCTGTTGCTTCGGCGCATGTCGTCCGTAAGGAGAATTGCTTCCGCGACCTCACGCATTGCCTTGCGGCGCTGGCGGCTCTCGCGTTGCATGCGGCGATAGGCCTCCTCTTCGGTGAGCTGGAAGTCACGCTGTAGCACGCTCTTGGCGCGGTCGAGAAGTTTGCGGGTCTCGAGTCGATCAGAGAGTTGAAGGTTTTCAGTTTCGAGGCGGGCGCGTTCTAGTTCCGCTCCAACCAGAAAGCCGATGGTCGACAGCAACCGTACCTCTACCGCGGTGTGCTGATAGGGCAGCCGGTGCTGCATCGTAATGACGCCAACGACGCGTCCGGCGCAGAGGATGGGCGTGCACAGGATCGCTTCAAACCGATCTTCGGGCAGACTGATGAAGGCGCTGAAGCGCGGATCTTCCGAGGCCTTGGAGTCTATGGCGACCGGCTCGCGATGTTGCGCCACCCAGCCCGTGATTCCCTGACCAAGTTTCAGCCCGAGGTGGTCGACGAGATCAGTGTGTGGATTCTTGGAAGCGCGCAACACCAGCTTCTCGCCCTCCAGCACGTACACAAAGCACGAGTCGCAGGGGACCATGATCGTGACAAAGTCGAGCACGCGCTTGAGCACCTCGTGGAGTGGGTCCGCCTTGGCGATGCGGCTGCTGAGCTCGTGAAGAAACTCCATGGGCAGCAGGCCATCACGGAAGCCGGCCATGGTGGAGGTTGATTCTGCAATGCGACGCACACCGGACTTCGGCACAGAGGTGTCGGCTGGTGCGGCTGGAGGGGTTGGGATGAGGCCAGACACTGCGTGATCCCGCTTGCTCTTCAAGAGCTTGCCGGCGTACTGTGCGGCTTCGTTCACTAGGAAGCCCATCTTCGGCCGCGACGGCTCAAAGTCTGGAATCACTCCGTAATGAGTGAGTTCCTCAGTCGTAGTGGGGCCAATCGAGAGCACCACCATGGAGGCTAGGCCCGCACGCAACTGCTCCACCAGCCCAATCTGCTCTGCGACCTGGAACAGGTGAATCACCTGCACGGCGGTCATAAACAGCACGACGTCGACGAAACCGGTGGTGATGCCGAGCACGCACTCGCGCAGCGGCTGCAGATCTTCCGGAAGGGCCCACTGGTAGACGGGCACCTTGGTGACCGAGAGGCATCGCTCACTGAGCGCAGAGATGAGCTCGGGATTTGATGCGCCGTACTCCTGCAGCGCAACCCGCATGCCTGCGAGCGAGGGCCCAAACGACTCGTCCAGCTTCGCCATCACCTCGCGCCAGGTGTTGGGATCGTCGCTCGTTGCAAGGACGGGAACTTTCAGCTCGCGCAGAATCTGCTCCGGCTTTGGTCCGCGAGCGGCGATGCGCACTCTGCGCAATGCATCCACGACCAGTGCCGCATCGTAGCGCGTCTTTGCGATATCCATTAATGCGCGCACGCCGACGCCGGTCATGAAGATGACTAAATCAAACTGGTCGGCCAGCAAATCGCGAATGAAGTCCAGCGCAGCATTCTGCGTCTCCAGCGGAACCTCGCGCATGGAAGGCACAACGAAGGGTTCGCCCCGGTAGGTGCGAATCAGCTTCTCAACTTCCTTTGCACGACGGCTCTCAAGTGCAAGTACCCTGAGACCGTCAAAGCTGGCATGGGCCATGAGTCCTTGGGTTCTACCAAATGGAGATATCGCAGTCGGTGAACTGCGATGTACTGTACAGGAATCCTTCGCCAATGGCAGGGGAGAGGATTAGACGCCGGAAACGAAGCGTATTACAGTGAAGGATACACGCAGACGCGTCGCGCTCAAAGCGGAGGGGTGCCTCTGCACAGGGGAGGCAAGGGGGCTGTCCGTCCTTGCATCATTGGTTTATGGCTCGCTGCGGCACGCCCCATTTGTAGGTCATCTCGACGTACCCATACTGCGCTGTTCGCCCAACCGGGTAGATGGCTCCGATCACGCTCTTGCCCCAGGCATGCGCGTAGTAGGCCGAGAGCGTGAGGCTCTTCGATATCTCGTAGTCTGCAGACACATCGAACACAGACGCAAAGCTGGAGTGAAGATTTGCAGGACGTCCGACGAAGCCAAAGACTTTATTGTCGTACGCGCCGCCACCCTGATACCACAGGTCTTTGTTCGACGTCAGCTGCAGAAAGTGCATGTCCGAGCGAATCGCAAGATGCCTGATTGGCTTGTCGATCAACTGCACAAACTGATCCTTGCTGTTCATCATGTTGTAAAAGGGAAAGCGCGCATACACACGCGGCGTCGGGAGCACCTGGAAGAAGGTGTTGTGCTGATTATCGGTGGGATTGTTGTCGCCTGTGCTGCGAAGGAGTCCGGCCCTCACCCATGGCGCGGAGCGAAGCTGCGTCGCGTGATAGCCGCCTTCGACGGCCACTGCTCCAGCGCGATGTGTCAGCAGTCCCCAGTCGCCGTTCTGCAGCACGCCCCAGCCGAGCAGATCGAACTTGCCGGCTCCTGCAGGAATTGACGTAAGGAAATCGGCACCATAGCTGCCCAGACGGATATTCTTGTGATCGGCTTGTCGCACGGCTAGAGCGCGGTTGTCGGTCTTTGTCAGCCCTGTCCGACCGTCGTGATAGTCCATCGTAAACACACGCCACAGAAGGCGCTTGCTGAAGTCGTACTTGCTGTACGCCAGATACTGCAGGTCGACGTTCAGCTCAGGGTTCGCGTTCATGTTGAAGACGCCCTGGTCGGCTCGAGCCGCCATGGCGGTCACGTCCCACGTCTTACCGTCGAGGTGGCTGTCTACGCCATCAAAGCTCCGCTGGCCATTGGAGAAACCAAAATTTCCGACGAGCCGCTGCGCGATTCTGCTTGTCTGCAAAAACTTTAAATCAAGGTCCTTTGGTGTGGTCTCTTCGCCATCGAAAAATTCAAAGCGTCCCACGCGGAGCGAGCTTCCGGGATTGCTCCCGTGAAAGCGGATGAATCCCTGCTTCAGTGCTGCCGCCGCATCTTCTGTCTGATTGTTGTTGGAGGCATAGTACGTTCCGCCGAGCCCTAGTTGCCCCTGCGCCGTCACGGGCGAGACCGCGTCGCTGGGAAGGAATAACTCGGACGGCTGCGTTAGTTCAAGCTCCCAATCGAACGTCCGCCGCTTTTGCGCGACAGCAACTCTCAACAACGATTCCAGATACCCGTAGGTCTCCGGGTTCGGCGTCGCGGTAAACCATTCAAACGTGTCCACGCGCGTGCGGTCATACACCGTAACGCTGACCGGCGACTTGGAGGGAGACAATAGTTGAGGCGTCTGCGCCAGGCAGGAGATCGAGAAGAGAGTTGAGAAAAAGAGTGGCAGGGGTCGTTTCAAATGAGTCCACCTCAGTGGGAGAAGATGCTCGCGCATGGCGCGAGGGCGTTGGAGCAGACGCACGGAGAGGCTCCAGGCCGTACGCCACGTCGTCGGGTAGTTTTTTGTAAGGACCGCATCAGGGCAGTCGTCCTTCGCGACGGCGCGAGCCATCGAGTTACTTCTGCCGCCCAGTTCAGTGTGACGTGGGAGAACGGGTCGGCATCGTCTATCATGCGCGAGTCACGTCAGGGTGTCGCGCTGCGTTGCGGGGATTTGTGAGGTATAGCATGGCGCTTCTTCCCGCGCAATCCCTAATCGTGGAAATGCTGATTTCACGACGCAATCCCTGTGTCCGCTTCTTCTCATAGTCCTCTCTACCCAAAACTCTGCTTGCGGTTCCGGCCAACTTGCTTTAGAATCCAGCTATCCGATGGCGCCTGGCTCTTGCAGAGTTGCAGCCCGCGGCCGGATCAGCACCATGCTGTGCTGGTCCTGCGAACCTACCTCGATAACTTCAGCCTCCTCGATGAGCTGTGCATTCACCGCACTCTGTGCCGTTAGAGTCCAGATTGTCTTTGACTGAAGCCCTTCCACGCTTCCATCAAAACCTCCAGAACTCCGCACGGTACAGCCGCTGTCTCTCTCGACCCAGCTTTCCCGGAGATCTGAAGCATGCCTGCCGCCTCACTCGACAACCCGGCCTTCACGGAAGAGCAGAAGCATTATCTGCAAGGTTTCTTCGCTGGTCTGCAGCACCGCGGAGCGGTTCCCTTCGCTGGTTACCTCCCCGACGGGCGCATCACGAACGACCCAACGACAAGGGCCGCCAACCTCGCCACGGAAGAACCCGAAGCGTCCTACTTCGGCACGCCGATCAGTGAGCTTTGTCGCGAGGAGCTTTGGAAGTACGAACAGAATCCCCTCGACCTCTGGGAGAAACTCGTTGCCCACGCCAGTGAAGATCGCGCCCCTGAGGCTGCCGACATCTTCCGCTTCAAGTTCCATGGCCTGTTCTACGTCGCTCCTGCGCAAGATTCCTTCATGCTTCGTCTGCGTGCGCCCGGCGGTTTTCTCACCTCGGCGCAGATGCGCGGCCTCGCAGACATGGCGGAGGACTGGGGCGCCGGCCGCTGCGACCTCACCACGCGCGCCAATGTGCAGATCCGGGAGTTCCAGCCACGCGACATCGTTCGCGTGCTCAACAAGGTGCAGTCGCTCGGCATGACCTCGCGCGGCTCCGGCGCGGACAACATTCGCAACATCACCGCATCTCCGCTCTCCGGCCTCGACCCCACTGAGTTGCTCGATGTCAAGCCGCTTGCCTCAGCGCTCCAGCACTACATCTCTAACTCGCGTGATCTCTACGGGCTTCCACGCAAGTTCAACGTCGCCTTCGATAGCGGCGGCGATATCTCCGTGCTTGCCGACACCAACGACATCGGCTTCGTTGCGGTTGAAGTAGGTGAGGGGACTGACATCCCCGCGGGCATTTACTTCCGCGTTCTTCTCTGCGGCATCACGGGCCATCGTCAATTCGCCACCGACTCCGGCCTTCTTCTTCGTCCCGACCAGGCTGTCGCCGTCGCCGTCGCAATGATCCGCGTCTTCATTGCCCATGGCGACCGCACCGACCGCAAGAAGGCGCGCCTGAAATATCTCATCGACAAGTGGGGCATCGCGAAGTTTCTTGAGGCGACAGAAAAACGCCTCGCCTTTCCACTGATGTACTTTCCTGCGGCCGACTGCCTGCCCCGCCGCGCCATCGACCGCGCCGGCCACATCGGGATTCATCTGCAGCTCCAGCCTGGACTCGTGTCCATCGGCGTCGTGGTGCCCGTCGGCCGCCTTCCCGTTGCGCAGATGCGCGCTCTTGCATGCATCGCCGAAGAGTATGGCAGCGGAGAATTGCGCCTCACCGTCTGGCAGAACCTTATTCTTCCAAACATTCCCACTGATCAGCTCGAAGCCGCGCAACAGTCCCTCCGCGATGCCGGCCTGGATTACACCGCGGGTCCAGTGCTCAGCGGCACCGTTGCCTGCACCGGCAACCAGGGCTGCCGCTATGCCGCCTCCGATACCAAGACGCACGCTGTCGCTCTCGCCAACTCACTCGATCAGCATTTCAACATCCTCGGTCCCATCAACCTGCACGTCACCGGCTGCCACCACTCCTGCGCGCAGCACTACATCGGCGACATCGGCCTTATGGGCGTCAAGGTATCGGGTGAAGAAGGCTATCAAGTCCTGCTCGGCGGCGGCGCGGACGCTGACCAGGGCCTTGCACGCGAACTCATTCCCGCCATCAAATTTTCCGAACTGACGCCTGTTCTCCACCGCCTCTTCCACGCCTACAATGAACAGCGCTCCGGGCAGGAATCATTCCTCGGGTTCGCGCGCCGTCATAGCATCGAACAGCTCCGCGCGTTCTGCGCACCGGAGGCAGCGCGATGAAGCCAACCGTCCCGTTCATCCCGGACGAAGCACCCTTCACGTCCGAGCAGCGCGCCTGGCTCAACGGCTTCCTCGCCGGCGTCTACTCCACCGCTGAAGCCCCACCTGCGAAAGCTCCGTCCGTATCGCGCAGAATCGCCGTACTCTTTGCCACCCAGAGCGGAACCAGCGAGCGCCTCGCAAAAAAACTCGTCAAGGAACTCAAGCAGCAAGGCCACAACCCCGAGCTGGCCTCGCTCGACACGTACACCACCGCCTCTCTCGCCGAGCAGACACACGCACTCGTGCTCGCTAGCACCTACGGCGAAGGCGATCCGCCTGACGGCGCGCAAGCCTTCGCCGAGTCTCTTCACCTTCTCTCTGCCCCGCGTCTCGACAACCTGCGTTACGCTGTCTTTGCTCTCGGTGATACCAGCTACGAGCACTTCTGCAAGTTCGGTGCCGATCTCGACGCTCGCTTCTACGCTCTCGGCGGCACGCGTCTGTGCGATCGTGTCGACTCCGGCGTCGAGGTCGACGAGCCCTTCGGGCAATGGAAGAAGGCGGTCTTCGCCAACCTCTCCGCAACGCCCAGCTCTGTTCCATCAGCTGCAATCGCGCAACCGGTAAGCAGCTCCGCCGGGCCCCACACCCACACGCGCGACAATCCCTACCTCGCTGAGGTCATCGACAAGCATCCGCTCACGCACGAAGTCTCCAGCAAGCTGACCGTGCACGTGGGCATCTCGCTACAGGGCTCAACGGTCCACTATGAGGCCGGTGACGCCTGTGGAGTCATCGCGCAGAACGACCCCGCCGTGGTGGAAGAGATTCTCACCCGCACCAACTTTGCGCTCGATGCCGTCGTCACACTGCCCAAGCTCGGCGCAACCACGCTCCTCGAAGCCCTCACGCACCATCTCCAACCCTCTCGCCTTACCCGCAAGACCGTGCAGGCCTACGCTGCCCTAGGCGACTGCCGCAAACTTCAGCATCTCCTCTCCGCCGATGCCCACAAAGATCTCGACAGCTACATGCACGGTCGCGGCCTTATTGACCTCATCGAGGAGTGCCCGGGTCTCCTGACATCGCCCACGCAGCTCGTCGGCATCCTTCCGAAGCTCTCCACGCGGCTTTACTCCATCTCCTCCAGCCCCTTGTTCCACCGCGAGGAACTCCACACCACGGTGGCCGTCGTCCGTTATCACGCGCACAATCGCGAGCGCGGCGGTGTCTGTTCCACCATGCTCAGCGACCGCACGCCGCTTGGAGCGCGCGTCCCTATCTACATCCAGCCCAACAAGAAGTTCCGGCTTCCCGCCGACCCCACGGCGCCCATCATCATGATCGGGCCGGGCACCGGCATTGCCCCCTTCCGAGCTTTCCTGCACGAGCGCCGCGCGCTCGGCGCCACCGGCCGCAACTGGCTCTTCTTCGGCGAGCGCAGTGCTCGCACCGACTTCTTCTATCGCGACGAGCTCGAGGCCATGCTCCGCGACGGTCATCTCACCCGCCTCGAAACCGCCTTCTCTCGCGACCAGGAGCAAAAGGTCTACGTGCAGAACCGCATGATCGAGTCCGGCACCGAGGTCTGGAAGTGGCTCGATGAAGGCGCCTCCATCTATGTCTGCGGCGATGCCTCCCGCATGGCCAAGGACGTCGACGCCGCTCTTCATCGCCTCATCGAAGCGCATGGACAAATGGACGCCGAGGCTTCCAAAGAGTTCGTTCACGAGTTGCAGGAACAGAATCGCTATCACCGCGACGTCTACTAAGACCAGCGCACGCTGAAAGGGATCCACCATTGTCTCTCCCACTCCACGAACGCGCGAACGACGGAAGCAGCTTCGATCTCGTGCGGCTCTCTCTGCTCGAGTCCGGCGCACCCGCGCGCGTGGTCAATTCCCTCATCCCCGAGCGCGCCCTCGAGCCCGGTGAGCAGTATCGCTTTCACTTCGACATGACCAAGTGCATCGGCTGCCGCTCGTGCGAAGTCGCCTGCAACGAACAGAACGGCAATCCCTATGACATCAACTGGCGTCGCGTCGGGGAGCTTGAGGGCGGAAGCTACCCCGACACGCTGCGCCACTATCTCTCCATGGGCTGCAACCATTGCCTCGACGCCGACTGCGTCAAGGGCTGCCCCGTCGAGGCCTACACCAAGGACCCCATCACCGGCATCGTTCTTCACTCCGCCGACGCCTGCATCGGTTGCCAGTATTGCGTCTGGAACTGCCCCTACTCCGTCCCCCAGTTCAACGCCGAGCGAGGTGTCGTCGGCAAGTGCGACATGTGCCAGGGCCGCCTTGCTGAAGGCCTTGAGCCAGCCTGCGTCAACGCGTGCCCCGAGCACGCAATCGAAATAGAGATCGTCAACAAGGCCGAGTGGAAGGCTGACTTCGCCGCGGCCGACTCGCCCGGAATGCCTGCCGCGCGCCACACCCTCTCCACCACGCGCATCACGCTTCCGCCAGCCGTCGCCGGTGGCGAACTCGAGCGTGTCGACAACGGCCTGATCCGCGCCGAGCATCCCCACTGGTCGCTCGTCTTCATGACCACCATGGTGCAGGCCGTCGTCGGCGCTCTGGTCGTCATGCTGCTCGCGCACGCCACCGACACGGTCAGCCTTACCTTGCTCGCCCTCGTCACAGGGGTCGCGCTCAACATCTCCGTCTTCCACCTCGGCCGCCCTGCCTACGCGTGGCGCGCACTCAAAATGTGGCGTCGCTCCTGGCTCAGCCGCGAGGTCCTGCTCTTCGCGCTCTTCTTCCTCAGCATCGGCGCATGCACTGCCGCCTCCTGGACTCAAACCCTCGGCCTCTCCCATATCCCCAGCGCTGTTCCACTTCTCGGCTGGGCAGCAGCCTTCTTCGGAGTCCTCGGCACCATCGCCAGCGCTAACATCTATCTGGTGCCCGCGCGCCCCTCGTGGAACATGATCCACACCCCACTGGATTTTCTACTCTCCGCGTCCCTGATGGGCGTCATCCTCGCACCCGTATTGGAGAAGGCCGCGACCCTCCTGGGCCACCTCGCACCACGCGACTTCGCGCACACTCCGGTTCACTACGCCACATGGCTAGTAGTCCTGATCGCCGCTCTGTGGCTCACCAACCAGATCATTCGCTTGCTCCGTCTGCGCGGCTCCTCGCTCTTTGAAGGCCGTGCCTCCTTCGCTCTCATGCGCGGCGCTCTCCTGCGCCCTACAGTGATCTCATCCTTCGCACTCGTTCTCCTCTCCGCCGGCATCATCCTCACTGGCGTCTGGACCCTCGGCCTCTTCTGCGCAATATTCGCAGTTCTCAGCACTCGTTATCTCTTCTTCGTCTCGGTCGTGCCGCTCAGCATGGGCCTCAGCTTCCTTCGTCAGAGGTCCGCATGAACCTGGCCACGAAAATCCGCAACGTCGTCACCCACGCCAAGCGCTTCCTTGGCATCGACATCCTGCGCACAAAGTACGCCTACGCAAACGATCCCCGCTTCGGCCACATCTCCGAGTCGCGCGTCGCCGACTCATGGGTCAGGACCACCTGCGGCTACTGCTCCGTCGGCTGCGGCATGTTGATCGGAGTCAAGGATGGCAAGGCCGTCGCCGCACGCGGCAATCCCGGTCACCCCGTCAACCGCGGCAAGCTTTGCCCCAAGGGCCTCAGCGAACACCACATGCTCACCGCTCCCGGCCGCGCCACCACACCCCTGCTGCGCAAAGATGGCGTCCTCACTCCCGTCTCATGGGACGAAGCCATCACTACCATGGTCACGCGCATCTGCTCCATCCAGGCGCGGCATGGTCGCGGTGCACTCGGCGTTGTCGGCACCGGCCAACTCCTTACGGAAGAAACCTACACTCTCGGCAAGCTGGTGCAGCTCGGCTTCGGCACCTCCAACAACGATGGCAACACCACACTCTGCATGGCTAGCGCCGTCTCTGGCTACAAGCTCTCGTTCGGCAGCGACGGCCCTCCCGGCTCCTACGAAGATCTCGAAACCGCTGACGTCATCCTCCTCATCGGCGCCAACATCGCCGACAACCATCCCATCCTCTGCGAGCGTCTACAGCGCAACCAGCACCGCACCCTCATCGTCGCCGACCCGCGCGTAACCAAGACCGCCATGATGGCCGACATCCATCTCCCCGTAAAGCCGCGCTCCGACATCGCCCTGCTCAACGGCATCGCCCACATCCTCATCCGCGACGGCCTCATCGACCGCGCCTACATCGACGCCCACACCGAAGGCTTCGCCGAGTTCGCCGCCTTCGTCGCCACCTTTACGCCCGAGCACACCTCGCGCATCACCGGCCTCGGCGTCGATCTCATCGAGCACGTCGCCCATCTCTACGGCAACGCAAAGGCCGCATTCATCGGCTGGACCATGGGCGTCAATCACTCCACCCAGGGCGCCGTCACCGTCACCGCCATCAATAACCTCGCGCTCATCACCGGCAACATCGGCCGCACAGGTGCCTCGCCTTTCTCCATCACCGGCCAGTGCAATGCGATGGGCACCCGCGAAACCGGCTTCACCTCCTCGCTCCCCGGCTACCGCAAGTTTGAAAATCCCGAGGACCGTCAAGCGCTCGCCGACATCTGGAACATCGACGTAGGCCGCATTCCCACACAGCGCGGCAAGGCCTATCCCGACATCATCGAAGCCGCCGTTGCTGGCAGCATCAAGGCCCTCTGGTTCGTCGCCACCAATCCCGCCGTCTCCTTTCCCAACTACGACCTCCTCGAATTCGCGTTCAAGAACATCGAGTTCCTCGTAGTACAGGATGGCTTTCACCCCACACCCACGACGGCTCTCGCGGACCTCGTCCTCCCCGCCGCCATCTGGGGTGAGAAGGAAGGAACCTACACTAACTCCGAGCGCCGCATCAGCAAAGTGAACAAGGTCGTCGCCCCTCCCGGCGAAGCTCGCGCCGACTTCGACATCTTCCTCGCCATCGCCGACAAGCTCGGCCTGCGCGAAGAGCTCTATCCCGGCTGGACCACCACCCACGACGCCTACAAGGATTGGCAGCGCGTCTCCGCCGGTCGCACCTGCGACTACAGCGCCATCTCCTGGGAGCAGATCGAGCGCGAAGGCGGCGTCCAGTGGGGCGGCGATCGCCTCTACAGCGACGGCCGCTTCGCCTTCGACACTGGCCGCGCCCGCCTCCACTCCGTTCCCTGCGAACCATTCGCCGAGCAGCCCGACAAGGAGTACAACTTCATCCTCAACACCGGCCGCACCGTCGAGCACTGGCACACCCGCACCAAGACCGGCGCCATCGCCATGCTCAACGGCATGGTGCCCAACGCATGGCTGGAGATGAACCCCATCGACGCCGCGCAACTCAAGCTGCGCTCCCACGACCGCGTCACCATCATCTCGCGCC
Source organism: Acidobacteriota bacterium (assembly GCA_021778315.1). The sequence continues at coordinate 24,707 of JAJYCQ010000008.1, forward strand.
GCAACCGCGTGGCGCAGGTCGAGTTGCGCATCACCGGCATCGTCGCTCCCGGCCAGGTCTTCATGCCCTTCCACTTTCCCGAGGCCAACTCCAACCTCGTCACCCTCGGCGCGTTCGATCCCATCTCGCGCGAGCCTAACTTCAAACAGTGCGCCGTTCGCGTAGAGAAGTCCGTTTCACCTTGAACTAAAAGCTCTGCCGGCACTGTAGCCGGCCTTGATATCTCCCATGGCAACCACGACGTTGCTGTCCACGCCGAAGTGCAGCTCTCCAGCGCTTCGGTCACCCCACCCAATCATTGATCGCACCACGCCCCCGCGTGGAAGGGAATACGACTATGAAGACGCATAAAGTGGAACAGCTCATCATCGCAACCGTCGGATTTTTCTGGTGCTTCCTCATGTGGTTCTCCACCGCCGCATTCAGCCCCAGCATCGCAGCCCACTATCACCTCAGCATCAAGGCCCTCGGCCTGCTCGCGAGCTCCGCCATCTGGATGGCCCCCATCGGTCGCATCGTCGCCGGCTGGGCCGCGGACCGCTTCGGCGCTCCTCGCACCTTTGCTCTCATCCTTAGCGTCTGCGGCGCCGTCTCCATCGCCTCAGCCTACACCACCAGCTACAAGCTCCTCTTCGCCGAGCGCGTCATCGTAGCCATCGCCGGCGTCTCCTTCGTCGTCGGCATCCAACACGTCGCGCAGTGGTTCAAGGCCCACGAGATCGGCACCGCCGAAGGCCTCTTCGCCGGCACCGGCAACGTCGGCGCCGGCGCTGGAGCCCTCGTCCTCCCACGCCTCTTCGGCACAAACTACCACGCCGCCTTCCTCTGGCTCGGCGTCATCGCCCTAGGAATCGCCGCCTGGTATCTCGTCCGCGGCCAGGCTGCCAGCTCCGTCGCGCAGCAGGCCCTCGTACGCAAGCAGAGCAATCTTCGCGGCACGCTCTTTGTCTGGAGCCGCTACATCGCCATCGCCCTCATGCTCGCCTACGCCATGTCCTTCGGCCTCGAGATCGCAATGAACGCGTGGCTGCCCGGCTACTTCACTCGCGGCTTCCACGCTGAAATCCTGGCCCTCGGATTCAGCGGAGTCGCGGGCCTTCAAATTGCTGCCGGAACCTTCGCTGCGGTGCAGTCCTTCACCGCATCGCTCTTCCGCCCCTTCTCCGGCTTCATGTCCGACCTCTTCCAGCGCAAAGGCTGGACACCACTCCCCCTCATAGCCAAAACCCTCCCCTACGCCCCGCGCCTCCACTGGCTCGGTCTATCGCTCATCCTCATCACCGTCACCATGGGAAGCCTCACTGTCGCCGGCCTCATGGGCTCGCTGCATCTCTCCGTGCTGGTTCTGGTCGCCATGGGTGTCTCCATCTCATTCGCCACTGGAGGCACCTTCGCTCTCGTTCCTCTGCTCTTCCATGATCGCCCTGGCGCAGCCGCAGGATTTATCGGCGGAGTATCCACTGCCGCGGGCATCGTGTATCCGCTCATCTTCGCCAGCGGCCACAACATCCACTGCGGCTATGCCTACGTCGCCCTCTACATGTTCGTTCCCATCACGCTCTTTTACTTCTGGGCCGCGCGTTATGAGCGCGCGCCACAGGAACACGGCCTCATCGAACACCGCGAACTGGTTGCTGAAGCCGCGTAATTCCACTCATCCCTGAACCTGTGAGGCACTAATGCACACTGACACGACCGAAGTAATCGCAACCCACTCGATGCCCCACGAGCACTGGTACAAGTATGGGGTCGCCGTGCTCCTCCTCGAAATGATCATCGCTGTAGCCGTCTGCGGATACTCCCTCTATATGACCTTCCACGGGCTTGGAGGTTTCCCAGGAAAACACTGAATCGACCTCGAGTCAGCAAAGCTTTAGGAATGACGCTGCACATAGGGTCGATCCAAGAAATCCAGAGCTCAAGACGGTCGGAAATTTCAGCGACAAGGAGGCCTTTGGGCTCCTCGTTGTTGCCAACACTCCAAAGCGCTCGCTCAATTGAGGGTAGGCGACACCCAACGGTTTGGTCCTGAAAAATGCTATACGGTCTCGGAATACATCTGGATGGTACAGAATTGCCAATGCGCGCTTAGGAGACGGGTCGGTCTGCAAATTTCCAACACGGTTATTGACCTTCTGGTCCTCGGACTATGTTCAGATCAGAGCTCCGGCTCGATGAAACGCAATTCTCGGAATTGACGCTTAGTAAACTTCCGCGTGCGCGCAGCTTTACGATTCGCGGCAATCAGAGGTGCACCCTTATTGATGACATTCCCCGGATACTGTGGAACATGAGCCGAGGCACAGAGGCCGGAGTCAAGCCTCAACGACGGTGTAGCAGCGCGCGCATGCGATGCCTGGACGCCGGACAGGCATCGGCTCCCCTGCGGCACCTGAGGAATGTCTTGTTCGACCGCCGCGCACATATCTTTGGAAGACGCGTAGCGATCCCGGGCCCGACCGGAAGCCCCCAGTCTTAGCGGGGGAAGAGAGGGCAAAAGTGCCATCAGAATGAAAAGTACAAACGGACGGCTTACCGCGTTCCGCTTCAACCTATTGATTTTATTAGGTATGTTGGTAGCGTTACCGGGGCTCGAACCCGGTAACTTCGCCTTGAGAGCGCGCACGAAATACAGCCGCCAGCGGCGGCTCGTGCGCTCAGGATTTGCCGCTAAGAACGCCCCAGCGGGGCAGCGGCAAATCAGAACCTATATCCGAAGATGACTATGAGCATCGAACTCCCTGCGCCAGCCTCCGCCAGCGGCTCCGGCTAAAGACAGCTTCGGGAATAGCCGGTCAACGCGACTTGTTACGCTGAGCTCTTCTTGCTTGATCGCGTGTCGCGGCGGCCTTCGACGCATTCACCCTCGCGTCATCCGCGTCCGGTTGCGTCAGCTCCCATCCCGCCATGCCCTGCAACACACGATCAGCGTGCTTGATCGTGTTCACATGCCCGTAGTGCTGTTCGATCATTTGGACCGAGGTTCCCATTTGCTCGGCCAGGAAGTACACATCCACGCCTTCCTGCAAACGCAGCGTTGCATAGGTATGTCGAAAGCAGTAGGTGGAACGCGGCACGCCCTGCGTGCCTTCGCGCAGATTTGCCAAGTCCAGAAGATCGGCAATCAGTCTGCTGTACAGAGTCTTCGATGGCTTGCCAGTGACATTGGTAAAGACCCTGTCGTTCAGTTCCTTAACTTTGGAGATCACGCGGACGCGTTCCAAATAATCGCCAACGCTCTTCGGCGCAACCAGCTTGCGGGACTTGCCCTTTCCCTGCACAAACAGCACAACGATCTCCCGGCCCTCGCGGTCCTTTGCAGGCATGATGTCACGCCAGCGCAGGTTCTTCATCTCCGCCGGCCTCATGCCCGTATTGCACGCAATCAGAATCATGTTGTACGTGACGGTGCGATACCAGATGCTCGAAGGCTTCTCCGCCTCACCAATCCACTTCCTTCCGACAGTATGGAGCTTGCGGTACTCCTCCAGCGTGAACTCATCGCGTCGCATGGACTTGAGCTTGGGACGCTCATCGAAGCGCTGGCTGGCAGGAACGTAGTGCTTCTTGATGGCGTAGTTCATCACCGCGCCGAAGATAGACATCTCAAAACGAATGGTGGAGTCGCTGATAAAGGGAACCACCCGCTCCTCGGAAGGCTTGACTTCAATCGGCTTCAACACACGAATACCCAGGGTATGCTGCACCTTCGTGCGGCGTTCGGCTTCATGGTCCGCGAGAGTCTTCGCCATCTCGTCGCTGACCTCCCGGACGCCATTGCGCCGGTTACGGCCCGCGCCGTTCTCCCGCCGCCACGCGGGATAGCCACCCCATAGCTCATCGCCGATGAGGTGAACCTGTATGGAACCTACATACCGCTCCAAAGCACCTTCGAGGACGGCGCGGACCTTCTTCGGTCGCGCCGCACTGATCTCTCCACGCGTCGCCCGCGCCTCCTGCGTCAGCAGATACTCTCGTGCGACCTCACGGAAGGGATGGTTGAACACAGGAACATCGTGCTTCAAGCGGAACCGGATGTCGGAGTCGTGATCGAAGGCGCGCTCGCGCGCCACTTCGAGGTCAGTCGTCTTGAGCGAAACGGTCTTATAGCGGTCAGCCTTGGGGATCTTCATCCGGCAATACCACATCCGATGATCCACGTCGCCGCGCCGGAAGAGGATCAGTCCCGGTTTGATCTCCGTCTTGTCGGTGACGAATGCCATATTCGCCTCCATCGATAGACTGTGCAGATTCTGTGCAGATTTTTTCTCTAACTTGTTGAATCCTCATAGTTGTGCAGGACTCGTACAGATGATATCGAAGAATTATCTTGTTTACTTATATTTATTTACGATATTATTCTCATTTCGACCGGAGCAGGACGGCTTCATGTCCTGCGCAGGGGAGAGACCCGCAGCTCCGCCCGCAGTCCCCCTACACCCAAAGGAAACCAGCTCTTAGCTCTTAGCTCTTAGCTCTTAGCTAGAAGCTTAAAAAATCTACTCCACCCCAAATCTCCAAGTCGTCACACTCTCATACACCTCACCCGGCTTCAACGTCGTACTAGGAAACTCCGCATGATTCGGAGCATCCGGGAACCCCTGCGTCTCCAGGCAAAATCCACTCCGCTGCGCATACGCCACGCCGGACTTCCCCACCAGCGTCCCGTCCAGAAAGTTCCCCGAATAAAACTGAATTGCCGGCTCGGTCGTCTCCACCACCAGCACCCGTCCACTCCGAGGCTCCACCACCTTCGCCGCCGGCCTCAACTCCCCTGCCCTTCCACGAACCACCCAGTTGTGGTCATATCCTCGCCCAAACTTCAGTTGCTCGTTCTCCATTCCAATCCGAGACCCAATCACCGCACCCTGCCTGAAGTCGAACGGAGTCCCCGCCACCGCCGCAATCTCTCCCGTTGGTATCGCCGCCGCATCCGCCACCGGAGTAAACGCGTCCGCCTCCAGCGTCAGCACCTCGTCCAGAATCGTCCCACTCCCCTCCCCCGCCAGGTTGAAGTACGTATGATTCGTCAGGTTCACCACCGTCGTCTTATCGGTCGTAGCCGAATACTCAATCCTCACCAAATCTCCCCGCAGCGTATACCGAACCTTGGCCGTCAGCGTCCCCGGAAACCCCTGGTCGCCGTCCTCGCTCACCAGCGCAAACTCCACGCCGTCCTCCACCTCCCGCGAGCTCCAGTTGCGCCGGTCGAACCCCTCCACCCCGCCATGCAGCATGTTCACGCCATCGTTGATCGTCGTCTGCACCGTCTCGCCCTCGAGCACAAACCTCCCCTTCGCAATCCGGTTCGCAAACCGTCCCGCAATCACCCCAAGGTACGCATTCGTGTTCTCCACATACTCCCGCAGCGAGTCATATCCCAGCGCCACATCCGCCACCACTCCCTCGCGGTCCTTCGTCCGCAGCGCCGTCACCCTCGCTCCATATGAGATCAGCCGCAACTCCACAGCCCCGCTCGTCAGCGTAAACAACTCCACAACGCCACCATCCGCCAGCGTCCCAAACCTCTCCGACCGCACCACCGTACCCACACCATTCATCGACATAGACTCCCAGCATACCCCCTCTGCCCGCACCTCCGCGACCGCGAGCCACCTCGTCAAGTCCGCCCTACCGTCCCCCACCCTGCGCCACCGCCGCCGAGCCTCCCTCGTGCGCATACTCCATCCCAATCATCTTCAGCAAATAAGCACTCAGCGGCGAAGGTGCCTTCTCCCCCGGCTTCGCATCCCCATACCGAAGCATCTGCACCGCCGCCGGAGCCTGCCGCACGTCATACCCCGCATCATGCATCAGCGCCAGCCCCACCCTCGGAGCCTGCATCGGGTCCATCCGCATCGCATACGCTCCATGCGTAGTCTCAAACAGCCCACCCGAGATCAGCGCAATCCCCGCCAGCGGCCCCACAAACGGCATCTCCCCCAGCGCCATCATCGCTGGTCCCGCATTGCCAATCGCCGCCGGAGGAACCAGCCACTCCACCGCCTGCGCCACTCCCTCCGCCAGCATCGCCGCCAACTGATCATCATTCTGCAGCTTCTCCACCACCTGCACCGGAATGATAACCACCCCATCCGGAGACCCAATCACCTGCGGAACGCTCATGTGGTCCACCGCATAAAACCTGAAGTCGATCTTCTGCGGATCCCCCTTCGCCAGCATCTTCTGCGACTCCGGAATCAGCCTCTCCCCAATCCTCCGCACCCGTTCCTGGATCGCCTCATCCGCAGGAATCGACACCGTATGCTTCTGCGCAAAAATATACGGTGCCACCATCTGCCCGTCCTTCTTCACCTCGCCCGGCTTCGTTCCATCCGTCGGAGCCACGACCGTCCCCTCGCTCTTCTCCAGCCCCTTCCTCATCTTCGCGTTCAACATAAACTCCGAGTACGCCGCATGCTCCGCGACCACATGCCCGTCCTTGTCCCACCGCCCGCTATACGCAATCCACATATTCGCCACGGGAACCGTCTTGTCATTCAGAGGAGCCTTGTTGTGCATCACCGTCTTCGCCGTAATCAGAATCTGGTACCCATCCGCCTCCAGCAGCAGCTCAGGAGACGTCGCCATCACCCTCTGCACCACCGCAAACCCCGACACCTTATCCGTCGTCGCCGGCAGCAGCAGCACCTGCGTCGCCACAATCGCATGCGTATGCTTGTCCTTCTCCCCCAGCACCTGCACGTTATCTCCCACCACCAACCCCTTCGCAACCCCCGGGTCCGTGCTCAGCTCACTCTTCCCGTTGTCAACGATCTGCTTCCAATAAATCGTCTTCGCATTCGTCACCACATGCTTCCCATCGACATCAAACTCCGGCCCCGCCGTAATCGCGCTAATCGATCCCGCCACCGTCGGCGTCTGTCCCAGCGGACTCTCCTGCGCCCCCGCCATCCCCGCCGCCATCCCACCCCAAACCGCCACCGCCGCCGCCATCACCACCATCCATCGCCAGCCCTGGTTCACAAACCCTCCCTCATTCCCTACGATCAAGCACGACCAGTCTAGAGGCAACCCCGCTGCACGCACAAGCGCTCGCCGCACGAACTCCCCGCGCCACCCCGTAATCTAATCTCGCGGAAACACCCTCCCCCATCCGCAACGGAGCCCCCGTGCGACTCTCCCCCCGCAGCCTCTGCCTCCTCGCCCTTGCCTTAGCTAGAAGCTAGAAGCCAGAAGCGACAACCCACCCACCGCTCTTGCCATCCCCCCCAGCGACCAGCTACAACCTAGAAGCTACAACCTAGCAGCCAGCACCCACGCCCAGGAGTCCACCGTGCCCCCAATCCGCCTGACCCTCGCCCTCGCCTTCACCCTCCCCGCCCTCGCCTTCGCCGCCAAGCCCACCAAGCACGTCGCCCCCGCCCCGCCCGTCACCCCGTGGGTCGGCACCTGGGCCACCGCCTCTGTCTCCGATCCCAACTCCCACCACGCCTTCGCCGCCGACACCACCCTCCGCGAGACCGTCCACGTCTCCCTCGGCGGCTCTCCCCTCCGCGTCACCTTCACCAACGAGTTCGGCACCGAACCCCTCACCCTCGGAGGAGCCACCGCCGCTCTCCCCACCACCAACGCCACCGTCCTCACCTTCAACGGCCATCCCACCATCGTCATTCCCCCCGGAGCCGTCGCCGTCTCCGACCCTGTCGCCCTCAATCTCCCCCCACTCTCCGACCTCATCCTCACCCTCTTCCCCCCCGCCCAGACCCTCACCACCCTCACCGTCCACTCCTTCGCCGACACCACCAACTACGCCGCCCCCGGCAATCAACTCACCACCCCCTCCCTCACCGACTCCAAAAAGGCCTTCTCCTGGCCCTTCCTCAAAGACGTCGAAGTGGAAGCCCCCCAATCCGCCGCCATCGTTGCCTTCGGCGACAGCATCACCGACGGAGCCCACAGCTCCCTCGACGCCAACGCCCGCTGGCCCGACATCCTCGCCCAGCGCCTCCAGGCCAACCTCCCCACCCACAACCTCGGCGTCCTCAACGAAGGCATCGGTGGCAACCGCATCCTCAACGACCGCACCGGCCCCAACGCCCTCGCCCGCTTCGACCGCGACGTTCTCGCCCCCGCCGGCGTCAAATATCTCATCCTCCTCGAAGGCATCAACGACATCGGCCACGCCTACACAACCCACGACCCCAGCGACATCGTCACCGCCGACGACCTCATCTCCGGCCTCTCCCAGCTCGCCCGCCGAGCCCACACCCACGGCATCAAAGTCTTCGGAGCCACCCTCACCCCCTTCGTCGGTGCCGGCTACTCCTCCCCCGCCGGCGAAGCCGTCCGCCAGGCCCTAAACCAATGGATCCGCACCACCCCCGAACTCGACGGTGTCATCGACTTCGACAAAGCCACCCAGGACCCCGCCAACCCCTCCACCTTCGCCCCAGCCAACGACTCCGGCGATCACCTCCACCCAGGCGACGCTGGCTACAAATCCATGGGCAACGCCATCGACCTAAAGCTTTTCTCCAACTAGTCGATAAAGCCTCTGTATGGCCCTGGGAAAAGGGGCGGCGCGTCGAATTCCAGGTTCTCGACGCCCCGCCCCTCATTTTTTGCCCAAACTTCGTTTACTTCAGTTCATACCCAGCAAAGAAGTACCCAATCTCAAACGCCGCCGTCTCCTCAGCATCCGAGCCGTGAATGGCATTCTCGCCAATCGACGCCGCAAACATCTTGCGAATCGTTCCCTCGTCCGCCTTCGCCGGATCGGTCGCGCCCATCAGCTTGCGAAGATCCGCAATCGCGTTCTCCTTCTCCAGTACCAACGGAACAATCGGCCCCGAGCTCATGAACTCCGTCAGCTCGCCAAAGAACGGCCGAGCCGCATGCACGTGATAAAACCCTTCCGCCTGTGCCTTCGAGATCGAAATCTTCTTCAGGGAAACAATCTTGAAACCCGCCTTCTGAATCTCGGCGAGAATAGCGCCAGTGTCGCCTTTGCGAACGGCGTCCGGCTTGATGATGCTGAAAGTGCGCTGTGACACGTAAATCTCCTTAATTAGCCTACCTAACCAGTGTAACCGCCCCCGCAACCCAAGTCTCCCCACCCCAACCCCCCTTACCCCCTCCCTTGCCCTACCCCCTCCCTCGCCGTTGTCCTTGCCTTTCTGTCTGTCAGTCCCGAAGGGAATCTGCTTCGGCCCTTGCCTTTAGCTAGAAGCTAGCAACTAGCAGCTACTACCGGCCCTTCAATACCGCCAACTCGTCAAATCCGCTCCCGCCGGAGCCGTCTTCTCCATCCGTTCCACAATCTGCTTCACATACATCTGGTTGTAGTGCATCCGCGAGTAAGCATTCGCCTTGGTCGGATCCCCATTCCAGCAATGCTCCGCGCGAGGCCCATACTTCACCTCGCCCTCATACGCCACCCCAAATCCAGGCGTCCCCGTCTTCTCCAAAAAGTCCTGCATCAGGTACACCGCATCATTCAAAAAGTACGTGTCATCCGACCCCACATACAGATGAATCTTCCCCTGCAGCTTAGGCCCCAAAGGATCCTCAGGCCTGGCCCAATCCCTCTGCAGCATCGCGTCGAGGTCATAGTGTTCGCGCCAGTACTCCGCCGTCTTGTGGTCAATCACCCCGGTCGCTTTATCAAAAATCGGCTGAGGATACCCATCCTTCCCCTCCGGCGAATACACCGCCTGCCAGATATCAAACTGGTCGCCCGACCGCCCGTGATCCCCTAACGCCGCCTCATACGCAATGTTGTCGCGCATCGAAATCAGCGTATGTCCCAGGTAGTCCCGCATCGCCGGCTGTTCCACGCGCTTGTTCGCTCCCTGCGCATAAAACATGTTGTCGTCCTGATACAAATCCCTCGTCATATACGCATGAAAGTCGACGGGGTCGGGGCAAGCCACAAACGCCCCGTTGTAGTCCTCCGGATAAAACATCTGCACCGCCAGCGACTCCCATCCACCCGTTGACCCACCATACAAAAACCTCGCCCACCCCTGCCCAATCCCGCGAAACTTCTTCTCAATCGCCGGTATCAGCTCATGCTCAATCGCATCCCCATAAGGCCCCACGTTCGCCGAGTTCACCGCATAGCTATCGTCATAAAACGGATTCGCATGCTGCAGCTTCACAATCAACATCCGCGGCGTCCCCGGCTTAATCCAATCCAGGTAATTCTGATAAGCCTCTTCCTGCACGATCCGGTTATACCCCGCCAGGTGAAATCGTTCCGAGTACACCGGCTTCAGATTCGCATCCGCAGGCTCCGTCCGAAAATCATCAAAGTCCGAAACAAAATGGTCCTGCGCGACGATCAGCGGAAACCTCGCCTCCGGATGCGCATCGAACCCCTCCGGCACCATCACCACAGCCGACAAAAACATCGGCGTTCCCCAGAACTTCGTCAGCAGCGCCGACTGAATCCGTATATGCCGAATGTACTTCGTATCAGCTTCCGGCTTAATCTCCGGCATCACCTCGTCCATCGAAATCTTCACCACCGTCCCCGGCCCCACATGCACCTTCACCGGCTTCGAATACAAATTCCCCGGAGCCACATTCCACTGCTTCCCCTCCCCCCGGTCCGCCGACAACTTCACGACCGACCCATCCCCACGATGGAACGTCTCATACACATTCAGCACCGCCTGCACCGTATACTCCCCCTCCGGCACATCCTTCAAACTCGCACGAGGATACCCCGCAACTCCGGCCCCATCCCCCACCGTCACCACCTGCCCCGGCTTCATCCCATCCACCGTCACCGCAAACACCTGCTGCGACAGCATCGTATCGTTGATCTGCATCCGCGGCTCAGCACTCGCATCCTTCGACAGCAGCACCATCAGCCGCCCATCCAACCCCGCCGCCCCGCCCCCAACAGCCGTCCCGGCCACCGCAACCGCCCTCTCCGCCGCCGCCCCCGGAAAGCTCACCCGAACCGTCTGCGCACCCGCAGACACGCACCCTACCACCACCAAAACCATCCCAAGTCGACGCATGCCCGAAAGTATAGCGCTACGGCTTCGCCTCCACGCAAGCAAAACTCTTCGCCTTCGCCGGATCGCCCTTCACATACCTCGCCGTCGCCGGATAAGCACAAAGCGGCCGCGTCATTACCACAGCCTCCGTCTTCACTCCCTTCACCGCCTCCGCATACTTCACCGCGGTCAGCGTCCCGGGAGCCTTCCCCGTCTCCACCCACGTCTCCAGCGCGGTAAACACATCGTGGTTCGCACTTCCCCGACGCCCCGACGCATCCTGCCCAATCACCGTAGCCCCCGGCCCACCTCCGCAGTGCAGCATCCCCGGAACCATATACAACCGCATCGCCGCATCCGTTGCCTGCTGTCCCATCGTCCCCACCACCCCGTCGTAGTAGTCGACCGAGCTCAACGCCGGAATCGCCGGATCATTCCACCCGTGATACATCACCAGCCTCCCTCCCCTTGCCGCAAACGCCCGCAGGTCCGTCTCCGTCGCATTCAAATCCTTCCCTGTCTTCTCCGTCGCGAACCTCTCATCCCGGTCGAAATCAAACGTCGCCAGGCTCCAGTCCTTCTTCTCAAACACAAAGTCCTGAAAGAACTCCGTCCCAAAAAACATCATCAGCGTCGAGTCCCCCGGAGCCTTCCCCACCATCCACACGTCCCAGCTTCCCCGAGCGCTCTCCCCTCCCGGCAGATACCCCGGAAACACCTTCTTCCCCGTGGCATCCACCTTCGTCGCATAGATCTCCTTCAGCGTCGCCACCTGCCCCGGCATCAGGCAGCTATCCGTCTCCTCGCCCTTGCAAGCCAGCGTCGCCGGATCGAACCCGCACGTCCTCGGATCACCCAGCACCCCATCCTTCACGCCATCCTGAGCATCGCACTCCGCCAGCACCGCCGCTCCAATCGCCGGCAGCTTCCTCGCCGGAAGATACGCCCCCGCACTCGCCATCAAAGTCCTGTCATTCTCCGCAGCCGACGACACCAGCGCCGTCCAGTTATACGCCGGAGCTCCCGCCAGTATCCCCTCATAATCCCCCGGAAACCTCTCCGCCTCCATCAGCGCCTCGCGCCCACCATCCGAGCACGCCGTAAAGTAAGAGTGCTCCGGCCCCTTCCCATAAAACGCCCCCGCCAGCGCCTTCGCCTCCACCGTCATGTCATGCACCCCGCGCCACCCAAAGTCCTTCACCTTCTCCGGATGTCCCAGCGCAAACCCGCCATCTCCCCCCACATGCCCCGTATCGGTTCCTGCCGTCGCATACCCCTGGCTCACCGCCGCCGCCATGTCGTTGTACGCGATCACCCCCGCAAACCCGCCATTCCCCATCCCCCGAAACCGCCCATTCCACCCCCGCACCGGCAGCCAAACCTCCGTCTTGATCTCCGAATCACCCGACGGCCGGTCCGTCACCCTCACCCTGCAAAACGTCTTCAGCCCGCTCCGCGCCTTGCCCTCCAGCTTCACCCCTTCCACCTCCGTCCCCGCCCTCACCACCGCAGCCGACGTCACCTCCGCCCCCTCCAGCTTCACCCCCGCCAGCCCCTCACACCGACCCGCCCCAGCACCCACACCGCCTCTCGCAGCCTGCCCCATCGCGGCCAACCCGCACAGCACCAATCCGCCCAACGCCACAACCCGTAGTTCGCGCATAAAATGCACTATACGCGCACCCTGCTTCTAAACGCCCGCGCCAGCGTCCAACCAATCACCAGCATCTCCGAAGGAGACCTATGCGTCGCACAGCATGGATATGGGCCGTCGGCTCCGCTGTCTGGACCTTCGACTGCATCGTCAACTTCCACTACCGCAACCTTCCCCACGCCGAGCTGGCCTTCCTCGTAGCCCTCATGTTCGCCATCGCCTGGGCCTACTACCGCCAACAGCAAAACTAGAGAGCAAGGGATAGAGCGCAGAGAAGGCCCTCAACAATCGCTCTGACCCAACGAAAAAGGCCCAAGCCAAAGCCCGAGCCCCTCACGCCCCACCTGTCTACCGCCTGTCCCTATCACCCGCGCAGGCCCAAGCCCCGCCCTACCTGTCTACTGTCTACCTGTCTACTGCCTATCTCCCCAGCAGCCTCGCCATCGCATCGCCAATCTCCGCCGGCGACTTCACCACAGTAATCCCCGCCGCCGCCATCGCCGCCATCTTGCTCGCCGCCGTTCCCTCGCCGCCAGAGATGATCGCGCCCGCATGCCCCATCCGTCGTCCCGGAGGAGCCGTCTGCCCGGCAATAAATCCCACCACCGGCTTCTTCACATGCTGCTTGATAAACTCCGCAGCCGCCTCTTCCGCAGCTCCGCCAATCTCTCCAATCATGATGATCGCCTCCGTATCCGGATCATCATTCAGCAGTCGCAGCGCGTCGATATGCGTCGTCCCAATAATCGGGTCGCCGCCAATCCCAATCGCCGTCGACTGCCCAATCCCGCGCTGCGTCAACTGGTACACCGCCTCATACGTCAGCGTCCCCGACTTCGACACAATCCCCACCGAGCCCTCTTTATGAATCCGTCCCGGCATGATTCCAATCTTCGCCTTACCCGGAGAAATCACCCCCGGACAATTCGGCCCAATCAGCCGCGACTTCGAGTCCTTCACAACCTCCCAAACCTTCACCATATCCAGCACCGGAATCCCCTCGGTGATGCACACGATCAGAGGAATCCCGGCAGCGGTCGCCTCCAGAATTCCATCCGCAGCCGCAGGTGGAGGAACAAAGATCACCGTAGCATTCGCCCCCGTCTCCCGCACCGCATCTTCAACGGTATTGAACACCGGCCAACCCTCATGCATGGTCCCGCCCTTACCCGGAGTCACGCCGCCGACCACCAGCTTGTTCCCAAACTGCTGGGCATACTCATCGCAACCCTTGGCATGGAACGTACCCTCACGCCCCGTAATCCCCTGCACAATCAACCGCGTATTTTTATCAACCAATACCGACATCAGACTCTCCTTCGAACCACTGCTCTTGCTGCTGCAATTGCCTTTGCGTTTCTTGCTGTTGCCCTTGCACTTGCTTTTCTGTCTGTCATTCCGCAGGGATCTGCAGTTGCACTTGCAGTTACTGTTCCTGTCCCTCTTACCTTTGCACTTGCTCTTGCCGTTGCTGTTGCTCTTGCTCTTGCCGTTGCTGTTGCTCTTGCTCTTGCCGTTGCCGTTGCTTGTTTTTCGCCGTCATCCTGAAGCGAAGGACCCCCGTATTGGCCCTTGCACTTGCCGTTGTCTTTGCCCTTGCACTCCCTGACACCGCCCAAAATCCCGTCATCCTAGAGCGAAGCGAAGGACCACTGTATTGGTTCTTGCACTTGCACTTGCACTTGCACTTGCTCTTGCACTTGCTCTTGCACTTGCTCTTGCATTTCTTTCTGTCATTCCCGCAGGGAATCTGCTTCTCCTCCGCATCACCCAAACACTGTCATCCTGAGCTACGCAACTCGCGCACTTGCGAGTTGCGCAGTCAAAGGACCCGCCGCACCGCCCGCACAAACGAGAGCGCAAGCCCCTTTTCCGGCTATCCCTTCGCCGCCGCAACCGCCAAATCCGCAGCTTCCTTCATCGTTGCGCCAATCTGCACCTTCAAGCCCGACTCAGCAATAATCTGCCGCCCTTCTTCAACATTCGTTCCCTCAAGCCGCAAAATAATCGGCAGCTGCACATTCAGCTTCCTCGCAGCAGCAACAACCGCGGTAGCCAAAACATCCACTCTCAAAATCCCACCAAAGATATTAATAAAAATCGCCTTCACATTCGGGTCGCTCAGCAAAATCCCAAAGGCATTCTCAATCTGCTCCTGATTCGCTCCACCGCCCACATCCAGAAAATTCGCAGCCGCCCCACCCGCATATTGAATGATGTCCATGGTCGCCATCGCGAGCCCGGCGCCATTCACCATGCACGCAATATTTCCATCCAGCTTGATGTAGTTCAGCGCATACTTCGAAGCCTCAACCTCCAGCGGATCTTCCTCTGAGATATCGCGAAGCTCCTTCAAATCCTTATGCCGGAACATCGCGTTATCGTCGAAGTTGATCTTGCAATCCAGCGCCGCCAGCTTGCCATCCTTCGTCGTAATAAACGGATTGATCTCCATCAGCGTCGAGTCGGTATCGATAAACGCCCGATACAGCCCCGTCATGAACTTCACCGCCTCGCCAATCTGTGCCGGTGCGAGTCCCAGCTTGAACGCCAGCGCCCTCGCCTGGTACGGCTGAAATCCAATCGCCGGATCCACGTACTCCTTAAAAATCTTCTCCGGAGTAGCGTGCGCCACCTCCTCAATCTCCATGCCGCCCGCCTGCGACGCCATAAACACCACCTTCGACGAAGCGCGATCCAGCACCAGCCCCAAATAAAGTTCGCGATCGATCGCCGACCCCGCCTCCACCAGCAGCCTCCGAACCTTCTGCCCCTGCGGCCCCGTCTGGTGCGTCACCAGCTGCATTCCCAGAATCGCCTTCGAAGCCGTCGCCGCCTCCTCCAGCGTCGTCGCCAGCTTCACGCCGCCGCCCTTCCCGCGACCGCCCGCATGAATCTGCGCCTTCACCACCACCACCGCATTGCCCGCCGAGAACAACTGCTTGGCCGCCGTATCCGCCTCCTCCAGCGTCGTCGCCATCTCGCCATTCGGAACCGCAACACCATACTTGCGGAGAATCTCTTTCGCTTGATACTCATGAATCTTCATGCACGCTCCAACGCTTGCGATTCTTACCGTGCGGTCAATACGCCCGCCAGCTTACCCCGTCATCGTAGTCACTCTCCGCGACAGCAAGCAAATGGGGTTGGCGATTATCGCCGGGTCTGTCCGAACTTGCCCCTCCTTTTCGACGCGCGCATCCCGAACCCTCCTTCAGTCACGCCACTTGCAACCCAAGACCCGCCCCAACACACCACGAAACGCAACACGTTTTGTTACCCTCAGAGGGTTATGCCGATCCAGAACGAGCTCCGCCGCATCCTCGAACTCCGCGAAACCCTCCCCTACGAGGACGCCGCCGCGCTCATGCAGAAGATCCTCGCCGCCAACGCCAGCGACGTCGAACTAGCCGCCCTCCTCGGCGCCCTAGCCGGTCGTGGCGAGTCCGCCTCCGAGATCGCAGGCTTTGCCGCAACCCTCCGCTCCGCCGCTAACATCCTACCCATCAGCAACATAGAGCAGAAGGAACTCGTTGACACCTGCGGCACTGGTGGCGACGCCAGTGGCAGCTTCAACATCTCCACCGCCGCCGCCCTCGTCGCCGCCACCGCCGGTGCCAAGGTCGCCAAGCACGGCAACCGCGCCGTCACCTCCCGCTGCGGCTCCGCCGACGTCCTCGAAGCTCTCGGTATTCCCATCCACCTCTCCCCCTCCGACGCCGCCCAGGCCCTCCGCACCCACGGCTTCTGCTTCCTCCTCGCCCCCGCGCATCACCCTCAATTGAAAGCAGTTATGCCCGTCCGCAAAGCTCTCGGCGTACGCACAATCCTGCACGTCCTCGGCCCCCTCCTCAACCCCGCCGGAGCCCGCCGCCAGGTCATGGGAGTCTACCAGTCCCGCCTCGTCCCTCTCGTAGCTAAGGCCATGCTGCTCTTAGACATACACCACGCGATGGTCGTCCACGGCGATGGTGGACTAGACGAAATCGCCCTCTCAGGCCCCACCGAAATCGCCGAAATCCGCCACGACAAAGTCACGCAATTTACCATCACCCCCGAAGACTTCGGCCTCCAGCGCGCCCCCCTCACCGCCCTCGAAGGCGGCGACGCAGCCGCTAACGCATTCATTCTAAAGTCCATTTTCGAGGGAGAACCCGGGCCCCGCCGCGACGTAGTTCTCCTCAACGCCGCCGCCGTCCTCGTCACAGCCCGCCTAGCCACGAATATCCGTGCAGGCATCGCCCTCGCCGCCCAGGCCATCGACACCGGTGCCGTAACCCGCCTGCTGGCATCTCTCCAAACGCTCTAGAGTTACCCCGAGGTTATTGCAATGGCAAGAGTTACAGGCATAGGCGGAGTCTTCCTCCGCTCCCGCGATCCAAAGGCAATGGCCAAGTGGTACTCCGAAAACCTCAGCATCACCCTCAGCGACTTCAACGGCACCGCCTTCCAGTGGTCCGACGAAGTCCCAGCCGGCACCGGCATGACCGCCTGGTCGGCCTTCCCCGAAGACACCAGCTACTTCGGCGACGGCCCGCAACAAGCCATGATCAACTACCGCGTCGATGATCTGGACGCTTTGCTTGCCACACTTAGCGCTGCCGGAGTCTGGATTGACCCCAAGCGCGAAGCCTACGTCTACGGCAAATTCGCGTGGATTAAGGACTGCGACGGCAACCGCCTCGAACTCTGGCAGCCCCTCTAAACGCATCGCCCGCGTTACACTTCCCCAATGCCGCCCCGCCCCACGCGCATCCCCACGCGTCCCAGAGCCCCCGTCTGGCTCATGGGCCTCTCCAACGCGACCATCGGCCTGGTGGGCGGCTTCATCGTGCTCCCCCTCCCCCAGATGCTCGCCGCACAGGGGGTGCCCGAGCTCAAAATCGCAGCCGTCAGCGCCGCCTGCCTCTCCCCCGGCTTCTGGGTCTTTCTGCTCGGCCCCTTGCTCGATATCCGCTTCAGCCGTCGCTGGTATGCCACTCTCTTTGCAGCACTTGCGGGCATCTGCCTAACCTTCGCGGTGTTCCTTCGCGGCCATCTGCTCACCCTTGAAATCTTCGTAATGATCGCCTACGCGGCCTCCGTCCTAAGCTCCAACGCCCTCGGTGGCTGGCTAGCCGGCGTCATCCCAGACGTCGCCGAAGCCGAGCGTGACAACCCCAATCACGAAGGCGCAAAACTAAGCGCCTGGACCCAGGTCGGCCTCTTTCTGGGCAACGGGCTCATGGCCGGGCTAGCCGCCGAGGGCCTCCGCCACCTCCCCCTAACCGCCATCGCCCCGCTCCTTGGCCTGCTCGTCTTCCTTCCCGCCGCCATCTTCCCATGGATCCCAGTCCCCGAAGCCACGCCGCAGGAGGCCGCCCAGTCTGTCCGAGGCCGCGCGCTCGACGGCTTCCATAACCTCTTCCTCGAGCTCCGAGCCCTGCTCAAGCGGCGCGAGGTACTCCTTATGCTGCTATTGTTTACAGCTCCCACTGGCTCCTTCGCCCTGACCAACCAGCTTAGTGGAGTAGCCCACGACTTCCACGCCTCCGACGCCTTCGTCGGCCGCATGGGAGGAGCCGTTCTCTCCCTCGCCGGAGCCATCGGAGCCCTCCTCCTGCCCATCCTGTCCCGCCGCATCAAAGCTCTACCGCTTTATTTACTGATCGGTACAGTAGGCAGCCTCTTCACCCTCGCTCTCTTCTTTCTCCCCAGAAGCCCCGCGACCTTTGCCATAGCCTTCCTCGGCGAAAACATCGTCCAGGCCCTCAGCTTCACCGCCGCCGTCGCCATCTGCTTTGCCACCATCGGCCGCGCCAATCCCCTCGCCGCCACGCAGTTCAGTCTGCTCACCTCAGCGACCGTCCTGCCCATCCTCTACATGGGCGTCCTCGACGGCCGCACCTACGGCAGCCAAGGCCTCGCCGGCATGTATCTTGCCGACGGCAGCCTCAGCCTGGCCGCTTGTATCCTGATGGCAGCTCTGATGGCATGGCTGGCACGACGCTCAACTGCATCCAACACAGCATCTTAGAGAAAGCCTTGTACCTCCACCAAACCATCGTTGCATAATGATCCCAAGCCCGATCGCCCACATTCTCCTGCCCGCAATCGTCCTGATCAGCCTTGTCCTCATGCTGTTGCGGCCTCGCGGCATCACCGAGTTCTGGTGGATCTCCGGTGGCGCCCTGCTCCTGATTGCCCTGCGACTAATCCCCCTGCGCCTCGCCGGCAAAGCCGTAGCCGAGGGCACCGACGTCTACCTCTTCCTCATCGGCATGATGCTGCTCTCCGAACTCGGGCGCGAGCAGGGCGTCTTCGATTGGGTATCCTCCATCGCGGTACGAGGGGCAAAAGGCTCTTCTTCGCGGCTCTTCCTGCTGGTCTACCTCGTCGGAACAGTCGTCACCGTCTTCATGTCGAACGACGCCACAGCCGTCGTCCTGACCCCCGCGATCCTCGCCGTCGTGCGCAAGGCAAAGATCACGCCGCTGCCCTACCTCTTCGTGTGCGCGCTCATTGCGAACGCCGCCAGCTTCGTTCTACCCATCTCCAACCCCGCAAATCTGGTCGTCTTCCACACCGGAATGCCCCCTCTCGGCCGGTGGTTGCTCGCCTTCGGCGTTCCGTCAATCCTCTCAATCGCGGCCACCTACGCCGTCATCCGCCTGTTCTTTCACAATGACTTACGCGATCCCATCGCTTCAAATGTAGAGCCCGTGGCCCTCACCGCCGAAGGGAAAATGGTACTGGCAGGCCTCGCCCTCATGGTCGCAGTTCTACTTGCTGCCTCCGCGACGAACAAAGATCTAGGCCTCCCCACCTGTCTCGCAGCGTTAGTCATCACCGCAATCGTCTCAGCAAAGTCGAGGAGCAACCCGCTCAAACTGTTCCGCGAAATCAGCTGGGGAACGCTCCTGCTGGTCGCGGGATTGTTCATCCTCGTAGACGCTGCCGAGAGCCAGGGAACCCTCCAACTAACGCAGCGCTGGCTTGCAGACGCCCAACGACTCCCGCCCGCAGCCGGTGCAATGGTCGTCGGATTCGTCGTAGGCATCACCAACAACCTCGTCAACAATCTGCCCCTGGGCCTGATCGCCGGCGGAACCATCCAGGCCGCGCACGTCAAAGGGCTACTCGCCAACGCCACGATGATTGGCGTCGATCTCGGCCCAAATCTCTCGGTCACCGGCTCACTCGCCACCATCCTGTGGCTGATCGCGTTGCGCAAGGAAAAGCTGGACGTCAGCTTCTGGAAATTCCTGCAGGTAGGCGCCATCGCGATGCCAATCGCGTTAGCCGCAGCCATCGGCGGAGCCATCCTGATGGCCCGGCTCTAGCCGACGCCCGGCTCATCCAGCGCCGGAGTCAACTCCAGCTGTTCCGATGAGTGTTCGTCCATAAACGGCTGAAAATGCGCCCGGCAGCGAGCCTCGTAGAGCCCCGCTGCACCGACCACCACCAACTCCTGGCTCTGTCCGAGTCGTTGAGTATGAATCGCCGCCGCACCGCAGACCATGCAGACAGCCGACAGCTTGGTGACCGTATCCGCGATGGCCATCAGGTTCGGAACCGGTCCAAATGGCTCCGCTGCAAACGTCGTGTCGAGCCCGGCCATAATCACCCGCTTGCCCAGCGCAATCAACTCGACGACCAGCGAAAGAATCTCCGCGCCGAAGAACTGCACCTCGTCTACGCCGATCACCCCAACGTCATTCAGTTGCGGATAGAGCGCCTCACGCAGCCGTTCCACGTTCGCCACCGTGGTCGCCTCATGGGTCTGCGAGCTATGGCTGGCGATCGACGTCCGGTGGTATCGCAGGTCGATGTCCGGCTTGAAACAAGCAACGCGCTGGCGCGCAATCCGAGCCCGCTTGAGGCGACGAATCAGTTCCTCCGACTTGCCCGAGAACATCGGGCCGGTAATCACTTCGAGCACGCCGGGGATCGCTTTGGGAGACATGATTTGACCTATCCTAAATCGCACGCAGCGGTGGATAAGTGGCGTATCCTGTCGGTGTCGTATGGAGGTTCCGCTATGCGTTTCGGATGGATAGCAATCAGTGCAGTAGCAGTGAGTATGTCAGCAGCGGCAGCGCAGAGCCCAGCCACCTCAGCGCCCAAAGAGATTAAAGTGAAGCTCCTGAGCTCGACCGGCCAGGACGCCGGGTCTGCGACGTTCAAGACCGTAAAAAAGGGAGTCAAGGTCAAGATTGAGCTCAAGAATCTTCCCTTTGGACCTCACGGAGTCCATATCCACCAGAATCCGGTCTGCGACGCCCCCGACTTCAAGGGAGCCGGAGGCCACTTCAATCCGGATGCCAAGCACCACGGCTACATGAACGCCTTGGGCCACCACAATGGAGATTTCCCCTCCAGCATCTCGGTAGGAGAGGATCACAATGGCGAGGCGACCTTCGTCATCAACTCGATCTCCCTCGACCCCTCCGCGCCCAACTCGCTGTTTCTAAACGGAGGAACTTCCATCGTCGTACATGAGAAGGCCGACGACCAGAAGACCGATCCCAGCGGCGATTCAGGAAACCGGATTGCCTGCGGCGTCATCAAGCAGTAGCTCTCAGATCACATAGCACCCGCCAGCGGGCAGTCAAAGCTGGGTAGCATGGGCTGACACTGTTCGCTGCGCGCCGCGAGAGCCCCAATGGAACTGAGGCGGTGGAGTTTGCGTATCTCTACCCATGGCCACGGCGACCATTCCGGCGATTTTTGGAAGGGGCTCACGAGTTCCAGTCACCGTGCCGTCGGCACGACGCGATTCTAAACAATTGGGCAGAGGTACAGCACCATGCCTGCATCCAACGCTGTCAAAGGAGATCGGCCTCCCTGAGGCGCACATGTCGCCTGAAGAGCCAAAGTCACAGCCGCAGCTACAGGGCGACCGTTCCGCGGCGATCGCGGAGCAGAAGGCGCTTGCCGATCTGGCTGCTCTTTGTCTTCAAGGAGATGCGCAGGCCTGGGAGCAACTGGCCCGCACCCAGCATCGTAAGATCTACGGCATCTGCTACCGCTTTACAGGCTCGCAGAGTGATGCAGAAGATCTTACCCAGGAAGCGTTCCTCAAAATGTACCGCAACCTCGCCAGCTTCGATCCCACCAAAGGCAGCTTCACCACCTGGCTGACGACGTTGACCCGGAACCTGCTCGTCGACAACTATCGCCGCTCCCGCCTGGAGCGCGCAAGTGACTCACTAGACGAGAGCTACGATGGAGAGGACGACGGGCCCACCAAGGCCGAGCGTCTCGCCGATGGCGGAAAAACTCAGGAACAGCACGTCTCTGGCCTTCAGTTGCGAGCGCAGATTCAGGAAGCTCTCAAGCAGGTCTCTCCCGAGCTCAGGGAAGCAGTAATTTTGCGTGATCTAGAGGATATGGATTACAAAGAGATTGCAGAAATATTGCAGGTTCCGCAAGGCACCGTGAAGAGCCGGATCAGCCGGGGCAGAAGCGAACTGGCCAGACTTTTGAAGCGTATAGAAGGGCAGGTGATGTAAGTGGCAAACATGAGCCAATTCGAGGAATTCGACGAGCGTCCGGCATCCTGTGACGTCTGTGAGACGATGCTTCCCGAGGCAGTGGATGGCCTGTTGAGCGAGTCGGAGCAACAAGCCTTCGACAAGCACCTGGCCAGCTGTGTTGTGTGCTCCCGTGAGCTGGCCGAGGCGCGGCGAGGTGCCGCCTGGCTGAGCATGCTGAAGAGCCAGGCTCCTGAGCCTCCCGCTGGCTTGCTGGCAAAGATCCTGGCTGAGACCTCAGGAGCAGCGCAGCCAGGGACGAGCCCCGTCGCCACAGCCGTCCCCACCCTTCAGACCGCTCCTCTTCCCGTGGGCCTCAAGCCCAGCCGCGGAGTCGGTAACCGCGGAGCAAGCAGCCGCTGGGCCTCCTTTCGCAAGCAGATGGGCGATATCTTCTCCATCGAGACCGCGCGCGCAACCTTCCAGCCTCGCATGGCGATGACCGCGGCGATGGCCTTCTTCTCGATCGCCCTGACCCTCAACCTCACCGGCGTGCGGCTGCGCGATCTGCGTGCCTCCAACTTCACGCCTTCGGCTATCAAGCGGACAATAGCCAATGTCGATGCTTCAGCGATACGGATGTTCCAGAACAATCGTGCGGTCTATCAGGTGGAATCGCGGCTAAACGAGCTGCGCAACGATGACTCGACGGAGGATATCTCTCCGTCCGGGCGTCGGTAAGGAAGGACTTGGCAACGATGAGCGACGACACCACCAATAAGGGCAGTTGGAACTCGACCGAAGCACCCGGCGGCGCGCCTCAAACCGAAGCCGAGCGAGTGGGTTTCTGTCAGGATTGTGGAAAGCCTCTCACCCAGGCGACCGTTCGGACCGTGGGCACAGGCATCTTCTGCGAACCCTGCCTGGCCGTTCGCGTCGGCGCAACGATCCCAACCCCTGACTACACCACCGTCCCGCCCTATGCCACAGTCCCTCCACAGCCCGCAGCAGCCACCAGCGAGCCAAGCCCCACATTGGCAGCGGTTCTCGGCTTTATCCCCGGCGTCGGCGCCATGTACAACGGCCAGTTTGCCAAGGGAATCGTTCACCTCGTCATCTTCGCAATCTTGGTCTCCCTCGCCAACGACGTAAATGATATCTTCGGCCTGTTTGTGGCCGGGTGGTTCTTTTATATGGCCTTTGAGGCCTATCACACCGCGGTTGCGCGCCGCGACGGACTCCCACTCCCAAATGCCTTTGGTTTCAATGATATCGGCGAGCGCATGGGCTTCGGCAAGAGTTGGACATTTGTCGGATCCACGAAGCCTGCGGGCCCCACCGTCCCCCCAACTCCCGGAGCCACGCCGTTCGTAGATCCTGTCACCGGCTCCGCCTATGCCCCCGTAAATCCGGTTCCAGTAGCCACCGCCCCCGACTGGGTTGGGTACGTCCCTCCCACGGCATTTGCGAGTGCTCCCCCGGTTCCTCCAGTCTCCGCAGCTCAGCCAACTCCTCCGTGGACCCAGGCGCCCTATGTCGAGACCTACACAGGAGCTCCGCAGACAACGTACAGTAATTCCATACCTATCAATACAGAATTGCCGCCTGATGTGACTACACGGCGGTTCCCCACAGGCGCTCTCTGGCTGATCGGGCTCGGCATCGTGATCCTCGCAGCCAACCTGCTCCCAGACTGGAAGCTGACCGAACGTTGGTGGCCTCCCGTGCTCTTCGCCGGTCTCGCATTGTGGGCGTTCACACGGCGCCGTCAATCCGGGGCAAAGGTCGTCTGCATTGTTCGCTGGCCTGTAATTCTAATGGTCTTGGCAGTCATGTCTGCGCTCCATGCGGCCTACTTTGCGATCACGTTTGGCCTAACCTGCGCAGTCTTATTGATTGTGCTCGGAGCCTTGCTATTGATGGAGCGCACGGTGGGCGGTGATCCGCTGTACTGTGCACCCGTAGCGGCTGCGGCATACCCTGGGGCAGCAGGTTCCCCTTATTCGTCAACATCTTCCGAAGCATCCCATTCGCGAGCAGCATGGGATACGACCGAAAGCAATGCCCCCAAGAGTGATCCGGATGGCACCAAGGGGGAGCAGTAAGATGAGTTCCTATCCTCCCCCTCCCCCACCCGGGCAATATCCTCCAATCTACGACCGCAACGCCATGCGGGCTCAACGTCAGTTTTTGCGTGCCCAGGCAAGAATCGCCCAGGCACAGCAACGAGCCATGCGCCAACAGTTGCTGGCCCAGCGGCGAAGCTTGAGGCACGGATCGATCGTTGGTCCCCTGATCATTCTGGCAGTCGGTGTCGTATTTCTCCTCGCCCAGATGGGCACGCTCTCCTGGGGGCAATCACTTGAGTGGTATGGGCGCTGGTGGCCGGCCGTACTGATCGCGGCCGGCGTGGTGCTGCTCATCGAGTGGGCCATTGACCAACGGCGGGAGACCACCTCGGGCCACTCGCGCGTCATCGGCGGTGGAGTCGTTTTTTTACTCATTCTGCTGGCTGTGGCTGGCTTATCGTCGCGCGCCATTGAATTTGGTCTGGACTGGCGCGACCACACCTTCGGCAACGGCTATACCAGGTGGGACCACCTCTATGGCGACCGGCATGATGCCGACAGCTCCCTGAACTGGGCGATGACGGGAACCCCTAACATACTGATTCGTAACCCCCACGGCGATGTAACTGTATCGGGTTCAAGCAGCGATGGCCAGGTGCATGTGAATGTCCATACTCAGACCTATGCTTGGAAAGACTCCGACGCCGCACAGAAGACCAAGGAACTACAGCCAACATTTTCTAGAGACAACGGGGTACTCTCACTGAACGTCAACTCAGTGGAAGGCGGCGAAGCAGACCTCACTGTCGAGCTCCCTCGCTATGCGCCTGTCACAATTCAGGCGGACCACGGCGATGTTACGGTGAACGAGATGTCAGCCCCTGTGACGGTCTCCGCAAACCATGGCGATGTGGACCTGAGCGGCATAGACAACAGCGTCACACTGCACGTTAATGATGATGATTCGAACGTCACACTGCACAGTATCCATGGAGCCGTCTCCGTCGAAGGACACAGCGGCGACATCGAGGTCTCCGAAGTAACCGGAGACCTGACCCTGCAGGGTGACTTCTTCGGCTCCACTCATCTACAGCATGTCGACGGTGCAGTTCACTTCAGCACCTCGCGTACGCAGTTCAGCGCTGCCCGCCTGGACGAGGAGTTCAGCGTTGATAGCGATAGTTTGAATGCCGATGCTCTGCTTGGCCCGGTCATTTTAAAGACGGAAGACAAGAACATCACGCTAGACCGTATTCAGGGTGCCGCAGACATTTCCAACCGGAATGGGACGGTCGAGCTGACCAATGCGGCACCACTGGCCGCCATTTCCGTCCACAATCAACATGGTTCCGTGGATGTAGGGCTACCAGGCAATGTTGGATTCGTAGTGGATGCTCAGACGAAGAATGGTGACATGGAGAATGACTTCGGGCTAACACCAGACGGAAGCGACGCCAGTCACTCGTTACGCGGAAGGGTTGCGGCCGGTGGCCCCACCGTAACGATCGCGACGACCGATGGGGATGTGACACTAAGACGGAGTACCGTTGAGCCGCTCCAACTCACTCCTCCGTCATCGCCGAGAATCACAACGAGTCCGCCCACTCCCGCGCCCCCCTCATCCTCACACGCGTCACCCCCATCTGCCGGCCGTCTCAGGGCACCGCACGCAGTAAATGACACCTTCTAAGCGCTTCCCTATAGCGTTGCTTCGTAGTTGGTGGAATAGTGCGTATCGCTCAAGTGAGAGCTTCGACCCTTTACGCTGACAGCAGTCGCGCCGAGTACTGATGCAACGTCAGAGCGTGGTATTGGCCGTGTGTACACATGTATATCGTAAGTGTCGACGGAAGGCCGGTCGCGTGAGGTCGTGTTCCCATCAAGTGGACACGATCTGTCCCTTGATGGGGACACTTTATGGTAGAGAAGGTTGTGTCCACAACCACTTTGTGGACACAACGTGTGTAAGTTGGGTGCGATTTACGTTTGGGGCGTTGGTTGACTTCGTCCGTGAAGATGTCTTCTGTGAGCGCAACATCGTTCAGCGTCCGGAACCAGGTTGCGTTGAGGCACTCGTCGCGCAGGCGGCCGTGGAAGCTCTCGACATGGCCGTTCTGCATCGGCCGTCCCGGCTGGATGTGCACGAGGCCGACCTTGAAGTCTTCCGCCCAGCCGATCATGCGCCGCGAAGTGAACTCCGGCCCGTAGCACGTTCTCTGGCCGGCCACGCTCAGCAATCACTCGCTCCAGCACGCGGGTCACCCGGCCCGAGCCGAGGCTGATGTCGGCCTCCAGCGCCAGGCACTCGCGAGTGTAGGCATCCACTACGCTCAGAATGCGCACCATCCGCCCCGTCGCCAAGCCGTCGACGATGAAGTCCATCGCCCACTCCTGGTTGGCTCCGGTCAGTCGTGGCTCCCTCGCGCGATCCAGCACCAGGCGCATGTGCCTCTTGCGCCGCACCATCAGCCGCTCTTCCACGCACAGCCGGTAGTTACGCTTCACGTTCACCTCGTTGCCTCTGCGGCTCAACAACGCGTGCAGACGACGGTAGCCATAGCGCGGCTTCTGTCGTGCCAGTTGCACCAACTCTTCTCGTAACTCCGCGTTGCGGTCCGGCCTCGGATCATACCGGTAGCTCGATCGCTCCATGCCCAGCAGTTTGCAGGCCGTGCGCTCGCTCAGCCGGAACTCCGACGAAACGAACGCCACATCGCCTCTTAGACCCGTAAGCTTCAGCCATTTCTTCGGATCACGCCTTTCAGGGCCTTACCATGCAGGCTCAACTCCGCCACCAGCGGCTTCAACCGCCGGCTCTCGTCCTCCAGAGCCTTCAGCCGCTGCGCTTCACTCACATCCAGACCGCGGAACTTCTGCTTCCAGCAGTAGAACGTCGCCGCACTGATCCCGTGCTTCGGCACAGATCCGCCGTCTTCACCCCAGCCTCGCTCTGCTTCAGTATCCCGATGATCTGTTCTTCCGTGTACCGGCTCTTCTTCATCGTCAGCTCCCTCGATTTAATTTACGAGGGAACTCCAGCTTCCATTGGGAGAGATTTCCGGGGGCAGGTCACGGACTTTGCTTCAGGCTGCGAGTTGGTTTCCGAGTTCGAGACTTCGGGCGAAGTTCCAAGGCAAGAGCTCCTCGATGCGGCAGATAGTTGTCCAGATCGACCAACGGAGCACAAAATCAGGCCGTAGGAGGGACACACTCTTGCAACATTGACTCCTTTGGCCATGACTCAAAAGGCCCACCCCAAAAGGGGTGGGCCTTTCATAAATTATGCCGGCGATCACCTAATCTCCCACACACTTACGCGTGCAGTACCATCGGCCCAACGAGGCTTAACTTCCGTGTTCGGGATGGGAACGGGTGGGACCCTCGTAGTAAACTCACCG